>UQCM01000033.1 GCA_900539525.1 uncultured Blautia sp. | reverse complement strand
TCTGAGACATTTTCATATGTGGTATACTAGGACATTATCATAAATGGCTTATAAATAGGTTCATAAAAGTCGAAAAAGTGATTGACAGACAGCCTTTTTTATGATATTATTTCTAACTGTAGCAGCGAATTATCGCAGCAGGCTGATGTGGCACAGGTGGTAGCGCACCTCATTGGTAGTGAGGAGGTCACGGGTCCGAGTCCCGTCATCAGCTTTACCGTATAAATGCCGGAAACCCGAATAAATAAAGGGTTTCCGGTGTTTTTTATGCGTTTTCGGGTGGTTCTGAAATCGTTTAAAATGGTCTGAAACTGGTTGAAACTGACTGAAAAAGTAGTCAAGAAGTTGTCAGCGAAAAGTCAGTTGTTTTCCACATTTTTCAAGGGTTTCCGACCATTTTTTACGAATTTCTTCAACTTCTCAAATGTCATCTATGTAAATCCGTCGTTACTATTCACACGTCAGCCGATTCGAGGTGTTTTCTGTGAGTGTAGCGAAGCGAAAGTCACAAAAAACCGAGAGTAACAATCCGTCTCCTGTTGGTAGCAGGGGGGCGTCTTTTTTGTTGTTTGGCTACCGGACTTTTTTTAAACCATGCAGCAGTCAGGCCTTCGGCAGCCGGAACCAGAATTCCACACCTTTTCGGCAGTTAAACACACCGCAGGAGCCATGGTGCAGGCTGATGATGTCCTTCACGATAAACAGACCAAGACCGATTTCGGTGGATTTTTGTTTTTCGCTTCCTGTATCCGCCTGATAGAAGCTTTTCCAGATACGTCCCTGTTCCTCTTCTGGAATCCGGTTTCCCTCATTATAAACCGAACAGTAGATACTTTCCTCATCCTGTCGCAGAGTCAGGATGATCTGGCCGCCGGGCAGTGTGTGTCCACAGGCATTCATGGTGTAATTATTGATCGCCTGTTCGATCTGCAGGGCATCAAAGATGGCGAAGCAGTCCTCCTGGACAGAAGAGGTGAAATGAATACCGGCTGATGACATCCAGATACTGTATTTGGGAATCAGGGTCTCCACCAGTGTTGACAGGTTATCTCTGATCATCAGATTATCGGGAAGTGATTCATCGGCAAAGGAATTGTTCAGGATATTGCTGATCAGTCCGCTCATTTTGTCGATCTCCTCCATAATGGAGGAGAAATAATAATCTTTCTTCGAATCATCATACTCATACTGGAGCATTTCTACCTGGCTGGAGATGATCGCAAGGGGTGTCTTCAACTCATGTGTCACTTTGCTGACGATTTTTTTTCGTACATTATCAAATTCTGCCATATTCCGGTTCTGGCGCAGCAACAGATAGTTATAATTGTTCAAGTCGTTCATGTCACGCTGGATTTTGTCTGCCATCTGGTTAATGTTTTTTGCGAGCTGCTGCAGTTCACAGGTGTGAACAGACTCATTGGCCCGGACAGAAAAGTTGTTTTCTGCAATCTTCTCTGCAACATTGCTGATATTCTGCACAGGTTTTACGATGACTGTGCAGATCAGCCAGGCAAAGCATGCTCCCAGAATCGTGGAAAACACCAGGATATTACGGAGAAACCGGTTGGCATAATCAATGCTGCGGCGTATGATCGTGGTGTATTCGTAAAGGTAGATATAATAGGTCTGCCCGTTTTGCCTCACCAGTCCGTAGAGAGAGATCGGTTTGCGGGGGCTGTGTTTATCATAGACAGCCCTTGCATTTTCTGAAAACAGGTACTTTGAAGGCAGCATTTTTTCGGTAATCTGATAATCTGTATTAAAGGTCTTGGAGGAATAGAGCGGCTGAAAATCTTCATCGCAAATGATAAGGGAAAAGCTTTCTTCCTCCAGTGCGGTGATCGAAGGATTTGCTCTATAAGAGCTCCTGTCCAGATCCAGCTGACAGATGTTTTGATAGGCCGTATCCATCAGCGACATCTTTTTGGTAATATAGTATTTTTCAGCAAAGATAAAGTAAAAGATACTGGCTCCCCCGATGACCAGTATCAGAAAAAGGCAGAAGGCAATGACGGCCTGAGTACGAAGCTTATTCATGGACAGTCACCTCAAAACGATATCCAACGCCGTAGATTGACTGGATATAGGGGTACTGCTCCGTCATCTTCCGGCGCAGCTGCTTTACAACGGTATCTACTGTGCGGATGCCTCCGTCATAGTCAAACCCCCACACGGCATCCAGAATGGCCTCCCGGGTGAGTACCACATTTTCATTCTGGATAAAATACAGGAGCAGATCATACTCTTTCGGCGTGGTATTGAAAAGTCTGTCGTCCAGATAAGCCTTGCGGGAGTCCCGGTCGATCCGGAGCCCTCCTTTCTGAAGTGTTTCGGAGCTACCCGACATGGTACGCTTTAAAAGTACTTCGATATGTGCTTTCAGCACACGCAGCAGGAAGGGCTTGGTGATATAATTATCGGCACCGTTTTCCAGCCCCATGAGCTGATCTTCCTCAGACTCTCTGGCGGTCAGCATGATGATGGGTACCGGGGAGTATTCACGGATGCTTCTAAGTACATCATATCCGTCCACTTTTGGAAGCATTCCGTCCAGAAGGATCAGATCGATTCTGTGATTGTTTGCAAAATACAGATCGAGCGCTTCCTGACCATCCCTGGCACTCAAGGTCTGATAACCGTTCGCATGGAGAAAATCCTCCAATGTCTGACGCAGCTTATTATCATCCTCTACAATGAAAATTCTTTTCCTGATCGTTTCCGTATTCTCCATAATCATAACCCTTCCTTCTCGATAGCATAAATGATCCTGCTGAAGCAGATTTTGCGAATGGACTCTGAATAGTTACCAATTTTCAAGGAAATGTCCTTACTTTTTATCGGAAAGCATGTTCTGGTGTTCATCCAGCATGTTCTGAATGATTTTCTGGGTATAGGCCCCCAGGAACTTGCGCTCCTCCCTGGACAGTTCTTTGATGTAAATGGGCTCTCCGTATTCCAGAATGACATTGGCGGGACGGATGTACGGGAAATGATTCTCAAAAATGTCAGCCGTGTTTGTCAGTGCCATCGGGATGATCGGACACCCGGTCTTCTCGGCCATCTTCAGGCTTCCCTCCTTAAAAGGGAGCATCGGGGCATCGGGAACCTTGTTTCTGGTACCTTCCGGGAAAATGCACATGGAAATCCCGCCCTTGATCTGTTCGATGCCTTTGAGGATGGTTTTCATTCCCTCACGGATGTCTGTTCTGTTCAGAAACAGGCAATAGAGCCGTTTCATCCAGGTGGAGAGCAGAGGAATCTTCTCCATACCATCCTTTGCCACATATCCGGTAAGTCCCGGACAACGTGAATAGGTCAGTACGATATCAAAGAAGCTCCGGTGGTTTCCGATATAGAGTACAGGAATATCCTTCGGAACATGTTCCTCACCGATGATAGTTACCCTGCTCCCGGTGACCTTCATGATCAGCTTAAACATAAACTGAACGATACGCAGAGAGGAAAGATCTCTCACATGCGGTGCGAACTTTCCGATGATCCATTCTGCAATCAGAACAGGGATCGAGAGAATCAGAAAGCCCACGACTAAAATTACAACAATAATAAATCGTATCATGATATATTTCCTTTTCCTGTAACTGTTCAGAGCCATGCAGATTTTATAAATCTATAGGGCTCTGAACAGTTACATCTCTTCTAAAACAGGTCAGCGGCCATACAGCTTTGTGGTCTGCAAAAGCCATGCGGCACGGTCGGCTGTAAGGTCTGTGGATTCATAACGGAAGGTCCAGTTGGCGGCAGCTACGCCCGGGGTGTTCATGCGGGACTCACTTCCCAGCATCAGCAGATCCTGAATCGGGAAAATCGCATAGCGTGCAATGCTTCCCATACACATGCGGATGAAATCCAGACTGATGACTCCGCCGTCTGTGTTGGCATAGCGGCGGATCTTGTCGCGGCATTCCTCCGGAAGCGCTTCGTACCAGCCGGCAGTGGTGTTATTGTCATGGGTTCCGGTATAGCAGAGGCAGTTGGTAGTTGTAAAGTTATGAGGCAGATAGTCACTCTCGCCAAGACCTTCAAACGCAAACTGCAGGACACGCATGCCGGCAAAATGGAACATATCCCTCAGCCATTCTACCTCAGGGGTAATGATGCCCAGATCCTCGGCGAAGATCGGAAGATCATCCCCGAGCTCCTTCTGAATAGCCAGAAACAGTTCCTCGTTCGGCCCTTTTACCCACTTTCCGTTGAGGGCTGTTTCCTCACCGGCAGGGACCGCCCAGTAGGCTTCAAAGCCACGGAAGTGGTCGATGCGCAGGTAATCTGTCATGCTGATCTGATGTCTGATCCTGCTGATCCACCAGGAATAACCGTCCTTTTTATGTGCATCCCAGTCGTAGAGAGGATTTCCCCAGAGCTGGCCGGTGGCACTGAAGTAATCTGGCGGAACACCGGCTACGCTGGTGGGATATCCCTTTGTATCAAGCTGGAACAGCTCTTTGTGTGCCCAGACATCTACGCTGTCCAGGGATACGAAGATGGGGATATCACCAATGATCTCAATCCCCCGTTCGTTGGCATACTCTTTCAGAGCGTTCCACTGGCGGAAGAACAGGAACTGCAGAAATTTATAGTATTCGATGGCTTCCGAAAGCTTGTCTTCCCATTTTTTTCGTGAGATGGCATCCGGTGTTCTGAGATCATCCTCCCACTCAAGCCAGCAGCGTCCCTCATGCGCATCCTTTCCTGCCATGAACAGGGCGTAGTCAGAAAGCCAGGAATCCTGTATGCGGCAGAAGGCTTCAAATTCCTCCAGAAGCATCTTATCCGGCGTGTGCTGGAAGGTATCAAATGCCCTGTGGTACAGGCCGGTCTTGAAGTTCAGGACCTCGCCGTAGTCTACGCATTTCGGATCCCATTCCGGCATATCAGCAAAATCAGCATCTGTCAGAAGACCCAGTTCTTTGAGATTTGCCGGACTGATGATCAGCGGCTGGCCTGCAAAGGCTGAAAATCCCTGATAAGGGGAGTCGCCAAAGCCGGTGGGTCCCAGTGGAAGTACCTGCCAGAGATGCTGACCGGATGCCTCCAGAAAATCAATAAAGTCATAGGCGCCCTGTCCAAGATCTCCGATTCCGTAGGGGGAAGGGAAAGAGGTGGGATGCACCAGAATGCCGGAGAGGCGTGTGGGTTTTTTGATGGGTTCTGTCGTACTCATTTGTCTTGTGTCTCCTCTGTTTTCGATATTTAATGTCTGTCAGAGCAAAGTGTGTTATATCTTTTTCCGTGCATACCGGTTCCATGCATATCGGAAGCGGTAATCTTACATCTTACCAGCTGTGGACCGACAGACAAAACTATGACTCAATTATAAAGGATTTAGCCTTCAGATTCAAGAAAAACAAAAAACAGTAACGGGACGGTCATAAGCGTATTTTATAAAAAAGGTTGAGAAAAATCCGATTGTAAGATACACTGTAACTGTTCAGAGTCATGCAGATTTATAAATATTTGCCGTGGGGAGCTTGCTCACCAGAGGCAAATTTTATAAATCTATAGGGCGAGAGCCCTACATGAGCAAAAGGAAAGCCTCGTAGAGGCGATTTTGCGAATGGACTCTGAACAGTTACGATAAACAGAAAACAAAATAACGGCAAGGATACGGACCCGTACGAATGAGGTCGGGATAACGACTATGCTGAAAAATGGAATGCCGGAAGCATATTTGTGCAAAGGGCAGCAGTGGAAAGTGAGGAAGGGTCTATGTATTTTATGCTGGATAATTATGATTCGTTTGTTTACAATCTGTCAGCTTATTTTCAGGAGCTGGGACAGGAGATTCTGGTGAAGCGTGAACATGAGATCACGCTTTCTGACATTGAGGCGATGCACCCGGAGGGGATCATTCTTTCACCGGGACCGAGGAAACCGTCTGATTCGGCAGGTTCCCTGCAGATTCTGGAAAAATTCAGGGGAAAAGTACCGGTTCTGGGCGTATGTCTGGGGCATCAGGTGATCGGGCATTACTTTGGGGCGCAGGTCCGCAAGGGGAATCGCCCCATGCACGGGAAGGTGACGTCCATCCGTCATAACGGGACAGGTCTGTTTGCGGATCTGCCTAAGGAATACCGGGTGACGAGATATCACTCGCTGGTGGTAGAAGGTGAGGATTTCCCGAAGGAGCTTCAGGTGGATGCAGTATCTGAGGAAGGAGCCGTGATGGGGATTTCCCACAGAAGCTGGCCGGTATATGGTGTGCAGTTTCATCCGGAGGCGGTGCTGACAGAGCATGGTCTTGCACTGCTGGATAATTTCCGGAAAATCTGTGTGGAATGGAGGGGAAGCGTATGCGTACAATAGAAGTACTTGAAACGTACCCGCCGATCCACCGGATCTTTGATCTGTTTGCAGAAGAGGAGATGGCGGTTTTTCTTGACTCCTCTCTGCAAAACGAACTGGGACAGTACTCGATCATCGGAGTTTCCCCCTATCTGACACTGATAAACGGGGATAAGTTTACGGTAAACGGCGCGGAGTGTGGGCAAAGCTTCGAATCTTATGTAAAGGAATATCTGAAGGATCATCGGGAAGAAAATCCTACAGGGCTTCCGATCGTGTCAGGTGCCATCGGATATTTTTCCTATGATTATGGAAGGAAAAAGGAAGGCGTGGAAAGCAGGCATGAAAAGACGGTGGATATTCCGGAATGTGTGCTGTGTTTTTATGATGTATTTCTGGTGGAGGATCACAGGGCGCACCGGCTGTATCTGATCGCAAACGGAAAGCTTAGGGAAAGCCGGGATACGATCCGCACTCTGAAGAGCAGGATCCTTGAAATTCTGACGGAAACCGGAGAGGAAGGCCGGAACGATACAGGAGAGGCATATGACATCGAGGTAGAGGCAAACTTTGAGAAGAAGGCATATTTAAAAGCAGTGGATGATGTGATATACAATATCACGGAAGGTGATATTTACATCATGAATATGACACAGCAGCTGATGATACGAAGTGAGAAGAAGCCCTATCAGGTCTTTCGGAAGCTTCGGACGAACAATCCCTCACCTTTTGGAGGATATTTTAATTATGGTGATTTTCAGGTGGTGTGTGCTTCACCGGAGCGTTTCCTCCGGATGAAGAATGGCCATGTAATGACCCGCCCGATCAAGGGCACAAGGAAGCGCGGGGAGACGCCGGAGGAGGACGAGGCTATGCGCAGGGAGCTGGCAGCGTCTGAAAAGGATCAGAGTGAGCTGCTGATGATCGTGGATCTGGAGAGAAATGATCTGAACCGCGTATGTGTGCCGGGCAGCGTGAAAGTGACAGAACTGTTTGAGGTGGAGGAATATGCTACGGTGTTCCATCTGGTCTCCAATGTGGAGGGGGATCTGGAGGAAGGGAAAACCGTCATGGATCTGATGGAGGCGGCTTTCCCAGGAGGATCGATCACGGGAGCACCCAAGCTTTCTGCCATGCAGATCATTGATGAGCTGGAGCATGGAAGGAGAAATCTCTATACCGGCTCCATAGGATATCTGACACTGGACGGTGACTGTGACTTTAATATTGTCATACGGACGGCACTCTATCAGGGCGGTGCTTACCATCTGGGAGTGGGGGGCGGCATTACCTGTGAATCCGACCTGGAGTTTGAATATGAAGAAACCTTGCAGAAGGCAAAGGCGATACTGGAGGCATTGAAATGAAAAAGAAATACTTGTTATTTGATCTTGACGGAACCTTGACCGATTCCATGGAGGGCATTACGAATTCTGTAAAATATGCGCTGGAGTCCTATGGCATTTATGAGAGGGACATGGAGAAGCTTGTAAGCTTTATCGGGCCGCCTCTCGTGGAATCCTTTATGGCCCACTATGGATTTGAACGGGAAAAGGCTGAGGAGGCCGTCTGGAAATACAGGGAATATTTTGAAAAGAAGGGAATGTACGAAAATGCGGTTTATGAGGGGATTCCGGCACTTCTTGAGAAGCTGAAGAAGGAGGGCAGAACGCTGATCGTGGCCACATCCAAGCCTACGGGTTATTCAAAGCAGATCCTGGCATATTTCGATCTGGAAAAGTATTTTGATGATGTGCAGGGAAGTTCCATGGATGGGACGCGGGTGCGAAAAGAGGATGTGATCCGGTATACGCTGGATGTAAACGGGATCGCCAATACCGGGCAGGCGGTCATGATCGGTGACAGGAAGCACGACATTCTGGGAGGACGGGCATGCGGCCTGGATACGATCGGTGTGCTCTACGGCTTTGGAAGCCGCGAAGAGCTGGAGGCGGCAGGCGCCGGACGGATCGCATCGGATGTAGAGGAGCTTGGCAGACTGCTGGAAGTGGTATAGTCGCAGGAAAGGATCTGTATAGTAACAGGGAGGCAGTAGCATGGAGATTCAACTGGACGGGGGATTTCAGTTTGGGCTGGGCGCCTTTGAGACGATAGCGGTGGTGGAAAACCATCCTGTTTTTCTTAGAGAACACCTGAAACGGCTGGAGGGGGCACAGCGTTTCCTGGGCATCTCACAGCCGGTGTCAGAGACAGAGGTGTATGCGTGGATTTCGGCGCATCCGATGGATAATGGGGCACTGAAAATCGCAGTATCAAAAGAAAACAGACTGTTTCTGCCACGTGAAAATCATTACACGGAAGAGATGTACGATAAAGGATTTACTGCCGGATTTGCGGAGACGCGGAGAAATGAGACGTCTCCTCTTACCGGCTATAAAACGATGAATTACGGTGACTGTATCCTGGAAAAGAGACGGGCGTCGGGCCTGGGATGGGATGAGGCCGTATTTTTAAATATCAGAGGAGAGATCTGTGAGGGAACCGTGTCGAATATTTTCTTTGTAAAAGACGGAAATATTTATACACCGGAAAAATGCTGCGGCATCCTGCCGGGGATTATGAGAGGTTATCTGATGGAAAACTATACGGTGGAAGAGGGTGTGTTTTTCCCGGAGGATCTGGGACAGTTTAGCGAGTGCTTTGTCACGAATTCTCTGATGGGTGTGATGCCTGTGATGCAGCTGGGAGAAAGAGTGTTTGAAAGACGAGGGATGGCGGACTGCCTGAGAAAGGAGTATCGAAGAGAGGTTCAGAGGATAATCCTGTCCTGAAATCGGTGTGTCGGATCAAGAGCAGGAATAAAGCATCTGCCCCGCGAATAGGATAAATGCAAAAAGGGCTGGTGTGGATATGAAGAGAGAACTGCAGATCCTGGCAATCTGGTGTCTGAGCCTGCTCATCTTTCTGACAGGATGTGAGATGAAGCGGGTGGAGAATATGCAAAAGAATCCGGTCGAATTTACCGTGGTGGAGCCGGATCAGGTTCCGGAGGAGCTCATGAAGATCATCGAGGAGAATAAACAGGGTGAGATGAAGCTGACCTATGAGGATCAGGGATATACCTGGCTGGTGAGAGGATACGGACAGCAGAAAACAGGAGGCTACAGCATCGCCGTAAACAGTGTCTATCTTGCAGAGGACGGGCTGCATGTGGACACCAGCCTCATCGGTCCTCCCTATGATCAGAAAATTCAGGATGAAGCCTCCTATCCTTATCTGGTCCTGAAGCTTGAAAAACAGGAGGCAGAGATTTATTTTGATTAAACGCTGTGAGCCAGTTGCGAATGTTTTCGTCGATTCTGAGAGTGCGAAGCACGGAAAAATCAACGTCAGGATTATATGTCCACTTTGCAAAGTGCAGGCATGAACAGACCGCCTTCCGCATAAATTGATAAGAGATTATGCGGGAGGTCTTTTTATGGAATTACTGAAAAAAAATATTCGTATGAATCGCCAGAAAAGCAGAGCAGTCAATCAGATTACGCTTGAAGAGGACATGAATGTGCCGGACAACCGGCCGGATGTCGGAAGCATTGTCCAGGAGGAGGGGCATCTGAGGATCGATGAGACAAAGATCCTGGAAAATCAGATCCTGCTGAGCGGAAGCCTGGAGGTAAAGATCCTTTATATTCCGGATGAAGGGGAACGGCAGGTACATAGGCTGGATACCGGTATTCCCTTTGAAGAAAAGCTGAACCTGGAGGGAGTACAGACAGGGGACAATATCCGTGTGAAATGGGACATGGAGGATCTGAACGTACATCTGATCAATTCCAGAAAGCTAAGCATCCGCGCACTGGTCACTTTCGCTGCAGCCATTGAGGAGCTTTATGATACGCAGGCGGCTGTCGAGCTGCGCGGGATCGACGAGGTCAGCGTCAGGACAAAGGAACTTCATCCTCTTTCTTTAGCTGTCCAGAAACGTGATATCCTGCGCATCCGGGAGGAGGTGGCGCTGGCTTCGAATAAACCGAATATCGGGGAACTTCTCTGGGAAAGTGTCCAGCTGCGGGGGACAGATGTGAGAGTCTCTGATGGACAGCTGGATATACGCGGAGAGCTGTTTATCTTCGTGCTCTATGCAGGAGATGATGAGAATGGAACGAAACAGTGGATGGAAACCGCCCTTCCCTTTTCGGGAAGTGTGGAATGTACGGAATGCAGAGCCGGTATGGTTCCGGATGTAGAGATCACGCTGGCGGAAAGTAATCTGGAGGTACGTCCCGATTATGACGGGGAGGAGCGTCTGGTTCAGGTGGAGGCGACGCTGGATCTGGATATTAAGCTTTACGAAGAAGAGCAGGTGGAGATTCTGGCGGATGTGTACACGCCTGTGCGCGAGCTCATCCCTGTTACCAGCAGGGAGACCTATGAAAGTCTTGTCGTAAGGAACTTTTCAAAATGCAGAGCAAATGAGCGCATCCGCATGGAACAGAATCAGCCCCGTATGCTTCAGCTGTGCCATGTAAGAGGTGAGATCAAAATTGATGACACAAGGATCACTGACCGGGGGGTTCAGGTGGATGGTGCAGTCTTTGTCAGCATTCTCTATATTACGGCAGATGATGCACTCCCCTTTGCCGCTATGAACGGCATGGTTCCTTTCCAGCATACGATCGAGGTGGAGGGGATGGATTCCGGCTGCCGTTATACACTCAGAACAGAGCTGGAGCAGCTGTCTGCCATGATGATCGACAGTGAGGAGCTCGAAGTGAAGGCGGCTGTAAATCTCGGGGTGCTGATCGTCCGCGTTCATGAAGAGGAATGTATGATCGATGTGGAAGAGAAGGAGCTGGATCTGAAAAAGCTTCAGGAGCTTCCGGGAATCGTGGGATATATCGTCCAGCCGGGGGACAGTCTGTGGAATATTGCAAAAACATATTACACGACACCGGCACGCATCTGTGAACTGAACGGACTGGAAAGTGAGGATGTCCGGCCGGGAAGACAGCTGCTTCTGTTAAAAGAACTTCCCGGGTACCGGGCCGGTGTTAAGGAAATATAAAAAATTAATGCAAAATATACACACCAGGGGTTGAAACAGGACAAAATTTCCATTAAAATGATACTACAGACAGATACAGTTGTGCAAACTGTATCTTTTGATGCCAGGGTCAAAAGATCATGATTTTTATTCTTGCATGAAAAATCATGACGCCTTGACCAAATACTTTTGACCCCGACATCAAATGTTGAGTTGCCCGACAAATGAGCCTGACATCGATTTTTCCGTGCTTCGCACGCTCAAAATCGACGAAAACATTTGCAATCCGCTCATTTTTCTTTGAAAAATGGCTGCTTGCTCATGTTTTGCGGGTCTGCTTTCCCGATAGCACAGGTGTAAAAGCCTCAGCGTAGCCCGCTGCGCCTGCGTTTTTACACCTGCACTCTCGAAAAAGCATCCCCATCGAAACAGTAAGGTATTTCATGTGGGTTATACTAGACAGTTACTACATTTTTAAAGAAAGAAGGAGATAAAGTATGAAAAAACAGAAGAAACTCTCAATCCACGGCTTTGGGAAACGCTGTCTTAGTGCCGTTGTTTCGCTGGCATTGACCGTGTCCATTCTTCCGGCGTTTCCGGCACGTGCGGAAGAACCTGCGCTTCTGAAAGCAGGAGCGATCAATACCTCTGAGGATCATGTGACAAGGAATCAGCCATTTTCCTCAGGGACGGCAGGGAGTACCTATTTTCGGATTCCGGCGTTTATTGTAACTAAAAACGGAAATCTGCTGGCAGCGGCTGATGCCAGATATTCCACAGGAGGAGACGGCGGCGGACTCGATACGATCGCGTCGGTGTCCATGGACGGAGGAAAGACCTGGAAGTACAGCTTTCCTTTATATTTTCCGGACAGTAACGGCTATGCGGGGAATACGGCAACCACCATTATTGACCCGGTTCTGGTGCAGGATGCTGCCGGCACCATATACTGCATGGCAGATGTGAATCCCACAGGTGTTACAACGATGGGAGGCTACATCCAGCCGGGAGTAGGAACGGGATATATCACGGTTGACGGTCAGGAACGCCTGGCACTGACATCCGACTATTCTAATGTAAATACCCTTCCGACGGATGATAACAAGACGGTTTATGAGTACTATGTAGGAGACTGGAATGAGGCAGGTTATGCACCTGTTATCAGCCGTGAGGACGGAGCAGCCAGCACCTATGCAGTGGATAAGTGGTACAATCTGTACACAGTAAGAAACGATGAATATGTGGCAGATCTGACCCAGAAGCAGGTAAACAGTGATACGGACATTCAGCAGAATGTGTTCTATAAGGACTCTGTGCTTCATGTGTATAATACAGGCTATATCATGTACGCAAAATCAACAGATGACGGCCTTACCTGGAGCGATCCGGAGATTCTGAATCCGCAGATCAAGAGAGAGAATGGAACAGAGAAGGCCCTCCTTGTATCTCCCGGAAACGGAACGCTGACTTCTAATAATACCATCGTCATTCCATTTTATGACCATGGAGACGGCGAAGAGAACGCAAGTATCATCTGGTCAGAAGACAATGGTGCCACATGGAAGCGTTCCGGAGACGTTCCGGGAGCATCCGCAGGCGGATGGTGGTCCTCTGAGAGTGAAGTGGTAGAGTTAGAGGATGGTACGCTGCGTATGTTCTTCCGAAGCGGACAGGGAACCGTATGTTATGCAGATGCCACAAAGGGTTCCAATGGAGAATACAGCTTCTCGGCTCCGGTCAGTACGGGAGTATCCTGTACCTCCACCTGTAATGTAACAGCACTCAGCTATTCGAAGAAGATTGATGGAAAGCAGGCGATCCTGGTAGGCGCACCGGGAGGAGGGGGACGTTCCAACGGTAAGATTTTCTGCTTCCTGGTAGACGAAGAAGATAAATCCCTTACCCTGAAGCATACCTATTCGGTTCCGAACAGCAGCAGTACTTATGCATATTCCTGTATGGCAGAGCTGAACGACGGTACGATCGGCCTTCTGTGGGAAAATGCCGGCGCGGCGATCCGCTATGACCAGTTTAATATCCTGGAGCTTGTGCCAAATGGCTATATCGAAGGTGCAGAGATCGATCTTCAGCTGTATGCAAATGAGACTTATTCAAGAGAATATACGGTAGAAAATCAGTATATGACAGGGATTACGGTACAGCCGAATGCAGCAGTTGCCACAGCAGAACTTGTGCGGGGAACTTCTCATGAGGAGACGATCATTCCTATGTATGCTCACATTGCCAATCAAGAATCAAGCCTGGAAAGCTTTTCAACCAGTGCAGATCCGGGATTGAAGATCGCCGATGCCGAATTCACGATTACATCTACAGGCACAGACAAGATCTATACGATCTATAATGAGAGTAAAAGGGTATATCTGACGCATTTGAACTATGCAGATAATTATTTTTCATCCACCGCAGGCAACATGAAGATTGAAAATGTAGGTGGTGGCTCTACCGTCAGGATCTGTAAAGAAAACGGAGAACGGTATATCATCTTCTTCTTTAAAGAAATGAACTTTAATGGAAATGGCGGCGGTTATACCGAAGATGCAAGATGGAGCGGTGAGATGACACTCCTTGAAAAGAAGGATACGGCAGGGGCTGACGATCTGATTCCGGGATATCAGGCGGTATCACAGGTTACTTCGGGAAAGAAGTATCTGATCACCTATCTTTATAATAACAGGGTCATTGTTCTCTATCCGACAAACGGAAAAACGAACCAGACCAAACTGGTGGGTACAGCCGATACGAAAACTACCTATGAGCCAAGTACTGTCACGATTACCGGAAAGGGTGAAGGAACAACCAAGGCGGTGATCGACGGCATGACCTACAATATCACATGCCTTGGAAACCGGAAACTTCATCTGGCAGCAGGACAGAACTATTTTATAGCAGGAGCGGAGAATTTCACTTCTGCAGATACCAGTGTTGCAACAGTGGAGAAAGGAAAAGAGACAAGGAAGGCATTGTTTGACTGTCTGCAGGAATCGAATAATAATCTGGACGGATATTCCCAAACACCGAACTGGGATATCAATATGTCAGGTGCTGAATTTACGATAGAAAGTTCCGGTGACCTTTACACCATTTACAGCCCGACCGAAGAGGTGTATCTGGTAAACTCGAATGCAGCCTCTTACTTTGCAGGTACAGCGGTTACCCAGAGTCTTACACCTGTCGAAAACAGTGACGGAACCACTTCCTTTGAAATCCGCCGTGTAAGCAATGATGATAAGAATAACCGGTATGTTTATTTCTTCTATGAGAAGATGGGATTTGACGCAGTATCGGCCAAATCTGGTTTTGAGGCAAGGGGAGATTTTGGATTTGAGTTTCTGGAGAAGCAGGAGACCACGACAAACCTGGATCCGATACCGGGTTACCGTCGTGTAAGTTCGATCACACCGGGAAAATCTTATCTGATTACAGAATATTACGATGACGGTATCATCGTGCTTTATCCGAGAAACGGCATCGTAAATCAGTCGAAGCTGTATCAGGCCGTTGAGGTTGAGGGAGTATTCGTCACTGCAAAAATACCAGGAAGATCTACGACAGTCACAATCGACGGAGTACTCTATGAGATAACCATTGAACAGTGCCGGCATGATGGTGAGAAGTCCACACAGAATATGCGTGAGGCCGGATGCGAGGAGAAGGGATATACCGGTGATACCTACTGCTCCATCTGTAACGAAAAGATTGCGGATGGTCAGGAGATACCGTCTCTTGGACATAGCTGGAATGAAGGCGTGATTACCAAAGAGGTTACACTTGAAGAAGATGGCGAAAAAACCTACACCTGCCAGCGGGATGCAGCTCATACACGCACGGAGGCTATTTCCTCTCTGGACTATGCAAAGACGACACTTCAGACCAGAATCACAGAGGCACAGGCAGAAGCTGCAAAGACAGAGGTTTATACAGAAGCTTCTCTGACAGCACTTGGTACGGCGATCAAGGATGCCAATGATGTTGCAGGAAAGACAGATGCCGCAAAGCAGGAGATTCTTAGTGCACTCAGCAGTCTGGAGACGGCAGTCAGAGCACTGACAACAAAAGCGGTACAGGAAAAGATTGATGAACTGACAGAACTTCTTTCCGGTAAAGAAGAAAATCTTGATCTTTATACAGAGGCTTCACGAAATGCGCTGACAGCTGCATATAAAAAAGGACAGGATCTGATCGATGCAGGAAGTGAGGATACAGTTGCCCTTGCCAATGCCATTCAGGAAATCAGGGATGCAAAGAATGGACTGGTAACAAAAGATGTGCAGGGGAAGGTAGATGATCTTACACAGCTTCTTGAAAAGAAGGAAGAAAATCTGGACGGTTACACAGAAGCATCGAGAAATGCACTGACAGCTGCCTATGCAAAAGCGCAGGCATTGATTGACAATGGCAGCAGGGATGCAGATGCGCTTGCTCAGGCGATCCGGGAGATTGAAGCAGCTCTTAACAATCTGCGCACACCGGCACAGGAGGCGAGAGCAGAAGCCGTTACTAAGCTTGATTCTCAGCTCTCAGTGTCCGAAGGATACCTGGCAAAGAAAGACAGCTATACAGCAGAATCTCTGGCAGCTCTTCAGAGTGCCATTGACAAAGCGAAAGCAGTAAAAAATGACGCAACGAAGGATGCAGCAGCTGTGAAGGCGGCAGAAGAAGCGCTGAAAACAGCAATTGCCGGACTTGTCCCGAAGAAGACCGATCAGAATCCGGGAAATACAGAAACCCCAGTTTTGGCGGTCGGCAGTACCTTTACTTATAAGAATGCGGTTTATAAGGTCACGGAATCAAAAGCAGGATCCGGTACAGTTTCCTTTGTAAAACCATCCAAAAAGACAAATAAGAAGTTTACGATTCCGGCAGTTGTCAAGAAGGACGGCATCAGTTTTAAAGTGACAGCGATTGAAAAGAATGCATTTAAGGCAAATAAGAAGCTGACACAGGTTGTGATCGGCAAGAATGTGAAGAACATCGGAGCAAATGCGTTTAGCGGTGACAGCCGATTAAAGAAAATCACGATCAAGTCAACGGTGCTCGCTAAGGCAGGAAAAAATGCACTGAAGGGTGTAAATGCAGCTTGTAAGATCAAAGTGCCGAAGTCAAAGCGTACTTCTTATACGAAGATCTTGAAAAAGAAGGGACAGAAGTCCACGGTTAAAATTGTATGATATGATGATGCCAGGGTCAAAAGGTCATGATTTTCATGCTTGCATGAAAAATCATGACATTGGGACCCGCTAAACATGAGAAAGTAGCCATTTTTCGAAGAAAAATGAGCGGATTTCGAATGTTTTCGGATTTTGGGAGCGCGGTAGCGCGGAAAAATCCGAAGGCATCATGTGATGTAAGAAAAAGGGGGAGCAAAGGCTCCCCCTTTTCCCTGTGTGCACCCGGCGGCGCACGTTTCCGGATAGTTATGCTTGACTTTTTGTCCTGACATGATATGATATAAAAAGAATTTTGTATACAAAGTACAATGTAAATGAGCCAAGGGGCAAATGGACATAAAAATACATGCTTGCAGGTATTTTTATGTCTATGGGTCCCGTCAGGCTCATTTGTCGGGTAACTCATGTGAATATCCGCTTTACAACAGGAACTGACGAGGCTGCAATTACACGCAAAGGAGAAAGAGTATGAAGGAGATCAGGCTGAAGGCGCTGGCAAAGATTAATCTGGGGCTGGACGTGGTACGCAAGAGAGAGGACGGGTATCATGAGGTGCGCATGATTATGCAGACAGTCCGGTTATATGATCAGATTGAGATTCATCAGACGGATAAACCGGGTATCCGGGTAAGGACGAATCTGTCCTATCTTCCGGTGAATGAGAACAATCTGGTTTATAAAGCTGCAAAGCTGTTGATGGATGAGTTTGGAATCGAAAAAGGTGTATCGATCCGTCTGAAGAAGGTCATTCCCGTGGCAGCAGGCATGGCGGGAGGAAGTTCGGATGCAGCGGCCGTGCTGGTGGGAATCAACCGCATGTTCCAGCTGAACCTCACAAAGCAGGAACTGATGGAACGGGGGGTAAAGATCGGTGCGGATGTGCCCTACTGTGTGATGCGTGGAACGGCACTGGCAGAAGGAATCGGTGAGCGTCTGACGAAGCTTCCGCCTGTGCCCGGCTGTTATGTGGTGATCGCCAAGCCGGATGCGCATGTCTCTACAAAATTTGTCTACACAAATCTTCATGCGAATGAGCTGAAATTCCATCCGGATATTGATGCACAGGTGGAGGCGATCCGAAACGGTAATCTGGAGGGGATGGCTGCCCGGATGGGCAATGTACTGGAGACCGTCACGATCCCGGCATATCCGGTGATCGGACAGATCAAGGAGAAAATGCTGAAGTATGGAGCCATCAATGCCATGATGAGCGGCAGTGGTCCTACGGTATTCGGTCTGTTTGATACGAAGGAAAAGGCGAAATACGCTTATGAAAAACTGCACAGAGATCCGGTGGCAAAGCAGGTGTTCCTGACACAGATTTTTAATAAAGCATTTAAAGAATCTTCTGACTCTACAGGTGGCAGGACGAATTAGTACAGGAAACGGAATGCGGAATGCGAATGTCCGATCTACATAATCATGGAGGAACTACAAATGACAGGTGATTTTCAGATTCAGATGAATGAGTATCTGCCACTTCGCGATGTGGTATTCAACACTTTACGTCAGGCAATTCTAAAGGGGGAGCTTAAACCCGGTGAGCGGCTGATGGAAATACAGCTTGCCAACAGGCTCGGGGTGAGCCGGACACCTGTGCGCGAAGCCATACGAAAACTGGAGCTGGAGGGACTGGTGTTGATGATCCCGCGAAAAGGCGCAGAGGTGGCTGAGATTACCATCAAGGATCTGGAGGATGTACTGGAGGTGCGTGCCGCTCTGGAGGAACTGGCCGTAAAGGATGCCTGTCTGAATATTACGGAAGAACAGCTTCAGGAGCTTAGAAAGGCAAACATGGATTTTAAGAAGTCTATGGAGGGAGATGATCTCATTTCGCGCGTACAGGCAGACATGAGATTTCACGAAATCATCTACGATGCAACGAATAACCGCAGACTGGTGCAGATCCTGAATAATCTGAGGGAACAGATGTATCGTTACCGGATGGAATATCTGAAGGACAGGAGTATGTATCAGGTTCTTCTCAATGAACATGAGGATATCCTGCAGGGACTGGAGCAGCATGATCTGGAGAAAGCAGGCGAGGCGATCTGTATTCATATTGAAAACCAGAAAGAGTCCATCATAAACAGTATCCGGGAAAAAGAATAAGACCGGGAAAGTGTATTCAGGATAAGACCGGAAAAAGTATAAAACAGGCAGAACTGTATAAACTATCGAAAAGAAGGATAAGAGAAATCTTATCCTTTTTTTCGATACAGTAAATTCCTTCGAATTAGAGGCAGTTTTGCGAAGGGGCTCTGAATCGTTGACATAAAGAAAAGAAAATCGTGGGGTGACTGGTACATGGACAGGATATCTGTAGATCTGAAAAATAACCAGGCAGCAGTAGAGGAAATGATCCGGGACTGTAATGATATCCTTTTCCGGCCGATGAAGCTGGGCAAAGGACAGAAAGTGGACTGTTTCCTGATTTATATAGAGGCTGCCACCAGCAATATGATGCTGGAGGATTCGGTCATAGGAAAGATGCTGAATCATCTGTGGGACATGGATGAAAAGGAAATCCGTGCAGCCATAGGAAAGAACAGTCTTGGCGTTTCCGACACGAAAGAACTTTCAACAATGAAGGAAGCCATGGCAGCCATGCTTGCAGGCAATGCCGTGCTGTTTGTGGATCATTTTGATAAGGCGATCAAAATAGGCAGTAAAGGATATCCGGGAATCGGTGTGATGAAAGCGGAATCGGAAAAGGTATTGCGTGGAAGCAGGGAAGCATTTTCTGAATCGGTGAAGATCAACACAGCACTCATCCGGAAGCGTGTAAGAAGTACCGATATGAAGGTAAAGGAGAAAGCCCTGGGAAGATACTCCGAAACAATGACAGCTATGGTATATGTGGAGGGGCTGGTCTATCCGCCGATTCTGGAGAGTCTGGAAAAAAGACTTTCGTCCTTCGATATCGACGGAGTGCCGGATGGAGGTATCATTGAGCAGCTGACAGCAGATGAGAAGCTGTCTCCGTTTCCTCAGTATCAGACAACAGAGCGTCCTGACCGTGCAGCAATGGCAGTGCTGGAGGGGAGAGTCGTTCTTGTATGTGACAACTCTCCGGAAGCATTGATTCTGCCGACAACTTTTAACACACTGTTTCAGACAAGTGATGATTACTACCGCCATTTTGCCATTGTATCTTTTTTACGTGTCATCCGTTATCTGGCGGCATTTCTGGCAGTGTCTCTGCCGGGACTGTATCTTGCGGCAGTAAACTTCCATACCCAGCTGCTGCCCACAAATCTGATCTTTTCGCTGGCTAAGGCCAGAGAAGGCGTACCGTTCCCGGCATTGGTGGAGATCCTGCTTCTGGAGCTGGCCTTTGAACTTCTGCGGGAAGCAGGGCTTCGTATGCCCGGACCGATCGGAAATACCATCGGTATCGTAGGGGGATTGATCATCGGACAGGCTGCGGTGAGTGCCAATATCGTCAGCCCTGTAGTAGTGATCATCGTAGCATTGACGGCGCTGGGATCCTTTTCTGTTCCGAATGAGGAATTATCAGAGGCATTCCGTCTGGTCAAGTATCTGATGATAGCTCTGTGCGCGGGTTTCGGAATTCTGGGAATTGTATTTGGATGGGTCCTGGTACTGACCCATCTGGCCGGGCTTAAGAGCTTTGGAATCCCGTATCTGATGCCTTTTACAGGGAAAAATGTGAATGTGAAAGGTGACAGCCGGGATGCGCTCTTTCGTTATCCACTGTACAAAATGTGGAAGCGCCCTGTGTTCGCACGCAGACAGAATCGCAGAAGAATGAGGGTAAAGCTATGATTTCTGACAATCTTAAAATATCAACCAGACAGTTTGGACGGCTGGTCGTGCTGGACTGGCTGGCGAAGGCGGTTCTTCTCCTGCCGGGGTTTGCGGGTGATCTGAGCAGCCGCAGTTTCCTTTTAAGCCTTTTCGGAGGTGTATTGTCTGCATTTGTCTATGCATGGCTGGTGGGGAAGATGGCATGTCAGGTGCGAGGGAGCTTTCACACCTATGTATGTGAAAGCATGGGCAGGGGATTTGCGCGTTTTCTTGCCCTGCTCTACGTTTGTTATGCTTTTTTGAACACGGTGCTTCTGGTTCGTTTGTTCGGCATGATCGCAGTTACTTTTGTCCTGCCGGAAGCGTCACAGGAAATTTTGATGGCAGCAGTGCTTCTGGGCGGTGTTTATATCCTGTCCGGAGGTCTGGAGGTGCGTGCCAGAGTCGGAGAGGTATTCTACACGGTGGTGCTCTATCCTCTGGTTTTCCTGCTGGTCTGTATCGCATTTTCCCTTGATTCCGGCTATTTATCCCCGGGCAATGCCGAACTTAGCCTGCGGATGGCCGGACACGGAATGAAGGCGTTTACCGTTTTTGGGGGTATGGGGATCTTTCTGTATCTGATCCCGCATCTGAACAGCAGGCAGGCTGCAGGGCATACGCTAAAGAGAGCTGTGGCGGTGACGGGAGCCGTGGTATGCAGCCTGTTTCTGGCTTCGATCGGGGCATTCGGCGGATCGGGGATGCGTGCTCTGGCATGGCCCGTTGTGACACTGATGAGCAGTGCTGAGATTCCGGGAGGCTTTCTGCAGCGCTGGGATGTCATCTTTACAGGACTTCTGCTGGCATCCTTTTTTCCGGCAGTCAGTGCAGGAATGTTCTATATGCAGACGCTGACAGTGGAAATATTTGAAAGAAAGACGCGCCCCCGCGGGGCGTTGATCGCACTGGCGGTTTTCGCGGCAGCACTCTGGTGCGGATCCTATGGTACAGCTGTCAGAGTATATACCATTGTGAACGGATACCTGTGTGTGCCCCTTGCGGTGATGTGTACGGTGATTCTTGGAGTCGTAGAATTTGTAAAAAGGAGAAAAGGGACATGAGAAAATGGATAAGGATAGGGTTCGTTCTGATGTCTGGCATTCTTCTGGGAGGATGCGGCAGACGGGAGCTGGAAGACCGGGAATTTCCCACGGTTCTTGTGGTGGACTCGGCAGATCTTTCTGCCAGGAGAAAAGCGCTTCAGGAAAGGAGCAGCAAATATATTGATTACGGGCATGTCAAAGCAGTGATCCTTTCTGAAGACGAGATCTATGAACCGGAGAGCCTGCGGGAAATTCTTGATTATCTGGAAGGAAATCCGGCCTTTGCCAGAAATATTCTGATGTTTGCCGGGGATGAAGAGGTATTGGCTCTTGCAGAGAAGAACGAAGACGATACCGGACTTTATCTGGAGGATTTAGCAAAGAACCGTCCGGGAAAAGAAGAGGAGGGGCTGATGCTGAAAGATCTGCTGAATTATCTGCATAACAGTGAAGCATCGATCGAGATACCGGGACTGGTGGTGGAGGGTGGGGCGCTTCTGCCGGGCGAAAGCTTTGTGATTACCCGGGATGCAGTGACGGCAGGAAATATTCCGGTGCCAAAGAGAGTGGATTAGCTGAATAATTCTCTGAAAGACGGGCATCCTTTCGATATTGGAGGATGCATGAAAAGAGGCAGGAGAATGAAAAGGAAAATGAGGGAAACATGCAGAGATTTTTTATGGTTTTACAGAAGACAGCTCATGATTTTGTGCATGATCATTACAGCGGCCGGGCTTCTGGCTGCAGCGGGAATGGCTGTAAAGGGACATGGAAAAGCAGAGACTGCCGGGCTGCAGCAGGGGATCGCGCGGGAGATCCTGCGGTTTCATGTGATCGCTAACAGTGACAGCAGGGAGGATCAGGCATTAAAACTCACGGTAAGGGATGCCGTCATTGAATATATGAAGCCGGTGCTTTACGGCGCCGGGAGTATAGAAGAGACAAAGAAAAGAGTTGAGGGTCATATCGAAGAAATCGGGATGGCTGCACGGGAGGCGATAGAAAGGGAGGGATATACATATTCTGCAGGAGTCACGCTGTCGGAATGTTATTTTCCCAGAAAATCTTACGGGGACTGTACCTTTCCGGCAGGATGTTATCAGGCGCTGCGGATATGTATCGGAGAGGCGCAGGGAAAAAACTGGTGGTGTGTCCTGTTCCCGAATCTGTGTTTCGTTGATTCTGTCCATGCAGTCGTGCCGGAGGAGGAAAAGCAGGAATTGAAAAATGTGCTCACAGAGGAAGAGTACGAAAGTCTCTTTGACTGGAAGCACAGTAAGTATAAAATTACCTGCCGTCTGTTTGAACTTCTGCATTTTGAGGACCTGTTCTGAACAGTCCATATAGGAAGTCCCCGGCAGGACATGGTAAGAGGTATTTCCATGTCCTGCCGGGGACTGTAAAGGTTTACTGTTTATTGATCTTAGAGCGCTTGCGCAGTGTCGGATCCAGGATCTTCTTGCGGATACGCAGGTTTTCCGGCGTTACCTCCAGCAGCTCGTCGGTATCGATGAACTCCAGCGCTTCTTCAAGGCTTAAGATCTTAGGAGGTGTCAGCTTCAGTGCCTCGTCAGCGGAGGAGGAGCGGGTGTTTGTCAGATGTTTTGTCTTGCACACATTCAGCTCAATATCTTCTGTCTTTCCGCTCTGTCCGATGACCATGCCGGAGTAAACCTTTTCTCCCGGTCCGATGAAGAGTGTTCCTCTCTCCTGGGCATTGAACAGACCGTAGGTTACGGACTCACCGGCCTCAAAGGCTATAAGGGAGCCCTGTTTCCGGTACTGGATATCTCCTTTATAAGGAGCATAGCCATCGAAGATGGTATTTAAGATTCCGTTTCCTTTTGTGTCGGTCAGAAATTCGCCTCTGTATCCGATCAGACCTCTGGACGGAATGGAGAATTCCAGCCTTGTATAGCCGCCGCCAATGATGCTCATGCCCTGCAGCTCGCCCTTTCTGAGGCTCAGCTTCTGGATGACCGTGCCGGAGAATTCTTCCGGTACATCCACATATGCCAGTTCCATTGGCTCCAGCTTCCTTCCGCGTTCGTCTGTGTGGTAGAGCACCTCCGCCTTGCTTACTGCGAACTCGTAACCCTCACGGCGCATGTTTTCGATCAGGACAGACAGATGAAGCTCCCCACGTCCGGAAACCTTGTAGGCCTCCGTGGTATCGGTCTCTTCCACTCGAAGGCTGACATCGGTATTCAGCTCGCGGAACAGGCGGTCACGCAGATGGCGGGAGGTAACGTATTTACCGTCCTGTCCGGCCAGAGGGCTGTCGTTGACCATAAAGTGCATGGCGATGGTGGGTTCGGAGATCTTCTGAAACGGAATCGCCTCCACATGATCCGGAGAACACAGAGTGTCACCGATATGAAGATCTGCAATACCGGAAATAGCAACGATAGAACCTACCGTAGCTTCCGTAACCTCGACCTTGTTCAGACCGTCAAATTCATAAAGCTTGCTGATCTTAACCCTCTTCTGTTTATCGGGATCATGGTGATTGACCATGACACAGTCCTGATTTACCCGGATCGTGCCATTGTCCACCTTTCCGACACCGATTCGGCCTACGTATTCATTGTAATCAATGGTGCTGATCAGCACCTGGGTTCCGGCTGTCTCATCACCTTCGGGAGCCGGGATCGAATCCAGGATCGCTTCAAAGAGAGGAGTCATATCCTTTGGCTCATCGGACAGGTCACGTACAGCATAGCCGGCTTTTGCAGAAGCGTATAAAAACGGACAGTCCAGCTGCTCATCGGATGCATCCAGATCCATCAGAAGCTCCAGAACTTCATCCACGACCTCTTCCGGACGTGCTTCCGGACGGTCGATCTTATTGATGCATACAATAACAGAAAGATCCAGTTCGAGGGCTTTTCTGAGAACGAATTTGGTCTGGGGCATGGGACCTTCAAAGGCATCTACCAGCAGAATGACACCGTTTACCATTTTCAGTACACGTTCCACTTCGCCGCCAAAGTCGGCATGCCCCGGAGTATCTACAATGTTAATTTTTGTATCTTTATAAAAAACAGCAGTATTTTTGGACAAAATCGTAATCCCGCGTTCACGCTCCAGATCATTGGAATCCATGACGCGTTCAGTGACCGCCTGATTGGCACGGAAGACTCCGCTTCCTTTGAGCAGTTCATCAACGAGTGTCGTTTTGCCATGGTCAACATGGGCGATAATTGCCACATTACGGACATTTTCTCTTTTCATAGATCAAATTTCTCTCTTTCTTGTGTTCTTCCAATTCACAGGCGGCGATTTCAAAGAGCCTGACATGGGCAGCCTGCCGTCTGCACGACTTTAACAGTTTATCACATTTTTCGCGGATTACAAGGATTTCATAAAAAAAAGATAAGGACTATAAAATAAATTATTAAATTTCCTGTTTTTGGAATATGGTAAAATTTGCCTTTACACATTCAGCTTCATTTTTTATGTTATTTCCTACTTTTTATATGCATTTTTGGTTTATTAAATGTCAAAAGTCCGAAGGCATCATTGGGTCAGATACTTTTGACCCTGGCATCATCATTTTTGTTAAGAAAACGTATATAAAAAGTAGGAAATGCATGGAAAAGTTCTAAGGATGACAAGTGGTACATAAATATTATTGTACAAAATACAGAGCGGATGCCCGGAAGGATATGGCAGTCCGTCAGAGAAGAAGAAGGGAGAACATTTATATTATGGCAGATAAGGTTATTGAAAACAATCAGGTATCGATTATGGGACAGATTGCATCTAAATTTGTATTCAGTCACGAGGTATTCGGAGAAGGATTCTATATGCTGGATATTCTGGTGAAACGTCTGAGTAATTCCTGCGACCGGATCCCGGTCATGATATCCGAAAGGCTGCTTGATATTACACAGGATTACCAGGGAGAGTACATACAGATCTCAGGACAGTTCCGTTCCTATAACAGGCATGAAGAGAAGAAGAACAGGCTGGTATTATCCGTATTTGCAAGGGAGATCAGCTTCGTAGAGGAAGAAAATGACAAAATGAAGACAAACCAGATTTTTCTGGATGGATATATCTGTAAAATGCCCGTTTATCGTAAGACGCCTCTGGGAAGAGAAATTGCCGATATGCTGGTAGCGGTGAACAGGCCTTACGGAAAATCAGATTATATTCCGTGCATCTGCTGGGGAAGAAATGCAAGATTTTCATCGACCTTTGAAGTAGGAGGACATGTACAGGTCTGGGGAAGGATCCAGAGCCGGGATTACATGAAGAAGCTGGACGGAGATATTACAGAGAGGCGCACAGCCTATGAAGTTTCTGTGAGCAAACTGGAGTACATGTAATGTTACAGTTCACACGTCTGCCAGTTCGAGGTGTTTTCTGTGAGTGTAGCGTAGCGAAAGTCACAGAAAATCCGAGAGTAGTAGCGCGATATGATGCAGAATGCATCATATCTGTGCATCGCGAAGCGTGTTACTGGTCACGGAGTGAACAGTAACAATGTATTTAGCGGATAATCGAACAAAGGATTGCATTCTTTCATGATTTGTAGTATGATTTAGCCTGATTGTTTGAGTTAACGTTCACTCTTCGGCAAATCTGAAAATGTCAGAGACCGCAGAGTGAACCGTAACGGCTGAGCTCACCCTGTATCAGGGGTGATATAAAGAATGAGGTGCAGGATGGAGAAAGGTTTCGTACATATCATTTGCGGAGAAGGTTATGGAAAAACTACGGTTGCAGTCGGACAGGGAATCCGTTCCGCCAGCGAAGGAAAGTCCGTGATCATTATTCAGTTTCTCAAGGAGAAGCAGAGGGACGAGATTGGTTTTATTAAACGGCTGGAACCGGAGATTAAAGTGTTCCGTTTTGAAAAGTCAGAGAAGTCGTTCGAAGAACTCTCAGAGGAAGAGCAGATTGAGGAGCGTCAGAATCTGATCAATGGAGTGAATTTTGCCAGAAAGGTTCTTGTGACGGAGGAATGCGATGTTCTTATCCTGGATGAAGTTCTGGGACTGATTGAGTATGGAATTGTATCGGCTGACGAAATCCGGGCACTGATCCAGGCGAAGAATGATGAGACGGACCTGATTCTTACAGGTATTTCTCAGAGCAGAGAGCTGTGGGATCTGGCGGATGCAGTGACGGAAATGGTGAGCAGAAAGAAAGAGGAAGGCTAATGGGAACTGCTGTGAAATGCACATCTGCCGGGAAAAGGCAGCAGATGCATTTTGCAGCTTCTTTTATTGTACCCTATAATAGAATGAGTTGCCCGACAAATGAGCCTGACGTCGATTTTTCCGTCCATTTGTCCCTTGGCTCATAGAAGATGAGTTACCCGACAAATGAGCCTGACGTCGATTTTTCCGTGCTTCGCACTCTCAAAATCGACGAAAACATTCGCAATCCGCTCATTTTTCTTCGAAAAATGGCTACTTGCTCATGTTTTGCGGGACCCATAGACATAAAAATACATGCAAGCATGTATTTTATGTCCATTTGTCCCTTGGCTCATAGAATATGATTCAGGAGGAGATTTATGTTGCTTTTACAACAAATGATGATTTTGTTTTTTTTAATGATGATCGGTTATATGCTTAAAAGAAAAGGGATTATTGATACGGATACCTGTAAGAAGCTTTCATGGATTGTTGTACATATTGCGAATCCGGCATTGATTCTGTCGGGAAGCATCGAACGAAGTGAACCTGTGCAGCTTCAGGTGCTGTGTCTTTGTATGGGGATTGCTGTGGTGATGTTCGGCGGACTGATCGTGGCAGGATATATTGTTGCAGGAATTCTGCATGTTCCGGAAAAGAGCAGAGGTGTCTTTCGGATCATGATGGTCTTTTCTAATATTGGTTTTATGGGTTTTCCGGTCATCCGGGCGGTGTATGGAAGTGATGCACTGATTTACGCCTCACTGTTTCTGATTCCCTATAATATCCTGCTCTATACATATGGGATCCGGGATATGAAAGGAAAAGACAGAAATGAGGAGGGGGTCTTATGGAGGAAGATTCTGAATGCGGGAGTTGTCAGCAGTCTACTGTCTCTGATGATTGCAGTTTTTCAGATACAGGTTCCACAGTTTGCGGCAGGCACGGTATCTTCCCTGAGTAATCTGGCGGCGCCGCTCAGTATGATCGTAATCGGTGCATCCATGACGGAAATCAGGGTATGCGGGCTTTTTACAGATTGGAAGCTTCTGTTGTTTTCGGCAATCAAGCTTCTGGCAGTTCCGGCAGCCGGAATGCTTCTGCTCTCGCTTTTTGTGTCGGACAGGATGCTTCTTGGAGTATGTCTGGTCATGCTGTCCACTCCTGTGGGAAGTATGACTGCCATGCTGGCCCAGCAGTACGGAGGAGACTATGAGCTGGATGCCCGGGGTGTGGCACTTACGACTCTGCTTTCCGTAGGAACCATGCCGCTGGTGTCGCTGATGACATCCATAAAATAATATCGCGCTGCTGATCTTGTGTTTTACGTAACTTCTACCTTACTCCTCTTTCGAAGCATTTCAAATGGACGGATGTGTGAAACATAACTGTACACATCCGCATAAGGAAATCTTAACGGAATATTAACTGCTTTCTTGTAGAAAAAAGTAGAAAAAAGCATTATAATATAGACCGCAGTAGTAGGGATTTTCAAGTGAAAACCCTTTATGTAAATACATTTAGAGGGAAAGGAGGGGTGAGGACTCGGGAAGCTTGTCAGAGCCAAAAGGTAAACTGACAAAATATTTGACAGGCAGGTATAGGTTACTCTTGGAAGGTATGCGGGGGAACCTGCGGAAAGATAATAAGGAAAAAGATAAAGGAGAAAAAGAAAAAATGAAAGGTAGAAGATTTTTAGCGTCTGTACTGGCAGGCCTGATGGCTGTAACAAGTGTACCGGTTATGGGATTTGATCTGATTACAGTAATGGCTGCGGATAGAGAAGCTAGGGTGGCGTCACCATCGCTGGCAGATGTGGCAGAAAATCCGGTTACGATGAGATTAAAGGATGGTTCATCGCTTAATGTAGTTAAGGACGAAACAGTAGGTACTGCTTTTTCCGGACAGTTTGAAGCGACCGGCGATCATGTGAGCAAGCTGAATTTCAAAGACACGACGAGATTTGCGATACGTTTTCAGGTAAAAGCGGATGATAATAATGCCATGAACTCCGTGATCGGGAAGATGAATAATCAGTATGGTGTTCAGATCGACGGCGGAGAGAATGAGCGTCTCATATTTTACGCACAAGCTCATAATACAGAAACAAATAATACAAACTGGGTAGAAACAGCAATCTCACTTACAAGTGATTTCTGGGGAAAATGGCATGAGGTCATTGCTTATTATGATGGAACAAAACTCAGGCTTGCGCTTGATGATAATATGACATCCACAGATAAGAGAAATCAGGGAGTTTCACTGGTAGAGAATACTTCTAATAAATTTACGGTTGGTTACAGCTCGACAGATGGCGCAAATACATTTCCCGGACAGTTGGCAAATGTAAGGATTTATTCTGGTGAGGAAGTTCCGGCGGCATCTGAAACCATAACAGCAGAGAGC
Source organism: uncultured Blautia sp. (assembly GCA_900539525.1). GTDB lineage: Bacteria > Bacillota > Clostridia > Lachnospirales > Lachnospiraceae > Hominisplanchenecus_A. The sequence goes on along the minus strand of UQCM01000033.1, from coordinate 3,162 downwards.
CTGAAGACGTCTCTTGATGCGCTTACTCCTGTATTTAAACTTCAGCCTTCATCCGGAGAAGAGACACAGCAGCCGGAAGAGGTTGTAACGGCAATGAATGAGCTGCAGACAACGCTTGAACGCGAAACAGATAAAAAATATATTGCTGATAATTACTCAAAGGAAAGCTGGAAGGCTTACTGGGATAAGTTCACAGCGGCTGCGAGACTGCTGGGCAGAGCACAGGATGGAGATCCGGATGTGACTGCTGAGATGCTGACTACAGCAAAGACGAACGTTATAGAAGCTTCCGCTATCTTATCAAGAGTTGCTGCAAGATTCGAGAATCCGGAAAACGGCGTGATCACACCGACGGAAGAGGATCTCAATCTGATCAATACGACAAAGAATTTCGTCGTAAACGTTGTTTTTAAGTATAATAAAGCGAATCCGCAGAAAGGGATCTACGCACCATTATTAACATTAACAGGATCAGAGAACAGATATTTTACGGCATGGCATAATCCTAAACGTGATACAGCAGGTACATATGGAACGCAGGGCACGGTTGCGTATGATATGACAGGTAATGAGTCAGGATTTCAGTTTTCGTATGGATCAAGCTACATTACAGATACAAAATGGCATAAGTTAAGTCTTACGATCAGCACGGACGATGAGGGAAAGGCGCAGCAGATTTTCGGTGTTATGGATGGACAGCATACCATCTATTCGGGTCAGGTGCAGGGATATACAATCAGCGGCACCAAATTTGCCGATTCGATTAATGGCTTTTTGAATGGCCGTACAGGAGACTGGAAGATCACCGGTGTACAGATCGGTACGGTGCCTTCGGGGCTGTCATATCAGCATTCGCTGACCCCTCTTGACGGAGTTGTAAAATATGCGGAAGTAAGCAATAGCGAGTGTAAGACAGCAGAAGAGGCAGTTGCAGAAAATGCAAGAGTCGGTATGGCTGTAAAAGAGAAATATGATACCCTTCTGGAGACATGCGGTAATCTTGTTGAGAGCGAATATACAGCAGATTCCTGGACAGCTTTCCAGACAGCGCTGGCAGCAAACACCGGAAAGACAACAGAGTGGGAGATCTACAATGCAATCGATGCTCTGGAAGCAGCAAAGACAGCACTGGTAAAGGATACACCGGCAGCAGAGTGTACCTGCCAGATCGGTGACATCAGCTTTGCGAATGCAACGATTGATATGGGTACTGCAGCAACTAAGACCTATAATCTGAACGCAACCGCGCCGGTGACCGGAAACTGCAGTGTTGTGGGACATGGAACTGCTGCTTTTACCTATACGATCACAGAAGGATCCAATATTGCAGGCATCCAGGGAAATGTGCTGACAGTAACCGGCGCAGGAACTGTAAAGGTAAAAGCTGTCGCTGCTGCGGGCAGTGCAACAAAGGAAAAAGTGGCAACTTTCACAGTGACCAAGAATGCACCCGTAGTGGAATGTACCTGCCAGATCGGCGATATCACTTTTGCAGATGCTTCCATCGATATGGGAACAGCGGCAAGCAAGACATACAACCTGAATGCAACCGCACCAGTGAGCGGAGACTGTAAGGTGTCCGGACACGGAACGGCTTCTGTTACCTATACAGTTACTGCAGGTGCTGATATTGCGAGCATCCGTGGAAATGTACTGACAGTAACCGGTGCAGGAACCGTAAAAGTAAAAGCAGCGGTGACAGCAGGTAATGCAAAGAAAGAAAAGGAAGCATCCTTTACTGTATCATCTGACAGAGCAGATGCAGAAGCTGTGAATGCTCTTAAGGATTTGGTCAAAGAAATAAAAGAAAAATATCAGAAAGATAACTATACAGCAGAGAGCTATCTGACACTGGAAAATGCAATAAAGGATGCTGAAACAGCAGCAAATGCCACGGAGCCGTCAAAGTCTGCGATTGAGTCAGCAAGACAGGGGCTGGAGCAGGCGGTTTCGGGTCTGAAAGCGGTTGAGAAAGATGACGATAGAGAGCCGGCAGAGGTGACAGCGGCAAAGGCGGCAGTAAGAAACGCGCTGGCAGCAGCAAAGCCTGTTTATGATGCAGGACAGAAGGATTACACGGATACTACCTGGAAGGCATTTGCAGATGCATACAAGGCGGCACAGAATCCGGCAGCAAATGCAGATGCTGCAGCACTGAATGCACTGGCAGCAGCATTGACAAAAGCACAGACAGGTCTGATAAGAGCGGCAGCTCCTGTTGTTCCTGTGGAACCTGGTAAGGTATATGACAGCGGAAACTACAGCTACAAGGTATTAAGTGTGGCAGACCTGACAGTTGAGGTGACGGCACTGAAGAATGCGGCACTTACATCCATCAAGATCTACAATACTGTTACACTTGGAGGAAAGAGCTTCAGAGTTACATCAGTGGCTCCATCCGTGTTCAAGAATAACAAGAAGATTAAAACGGTAGTAATCGGCAAGAATGTAACAAAAATAGGAAAAGATGCATTCTCCGGATGTACGGGTCTGAAGAAACTGACACTGGGAGTAAATGTAAAAACGATTGATAAGAACAGCTTCAAAAACTGTAAGAAGTTAAGCAGCATCGTTGTAAAAGGAAAGACGATCAAGACAATCAAATCCGGTGCATTCAAGAAGACTGCAGCGAAGATGACGGTTAAGGTGCCGAAGAAGCTGACCAAAAAGCAGCGCACAGTGCTTATGAAGAAATTCACAAAGGCGGGCGTGACGAAAAAAGCAAAGATGAAATAAGGTTCCTTCTTACGGGGCAGGTGGTTTTCACCTGCCTCTTTGCTGTTACACAAAAAACATTGGGTTTTCTGTGGCTCTCGCCCTATAGATTTACAAAATTTGCCTCTGGTAAGAGGGCTCCCCAAGGCAATTATTTATAAATCTTCATGACTCTGAATAATTACCACCCCACGCCCCTGACATCATAAAAATGTGTAGATTCTGTTGAAAATAACAAAAAAGAGTGCTATAATTTTTATAATTATGAGAAGGTTTCACAATATGTGCCTTGTCATGGAAGCAAATATCGAAAGAAAGGTGGGGAGAAACAGGGAACTGTCCGTTCCCGTCAGGAGGAGTATATTCGGAAATTGCCTGACGGAAAGACAGAAGAAACTGGAAAATGCGCAGAGATATCAGCACAGAGAGTACATGAAAAGGAGAAGA
>UQCM01000032.1 GCA_900539525.1 uncultured Blautia sp. | reverse complement strand
CCCACTGCTGCCTCCCGTAGGAGTTTGGGCCGTGTCTCAGTCCCAATGTGGCCGTCCACCCTCTCAGGCCGGCTATGGATCGTCGCCTTGGTAGGCCTTTACCCTGCCAACTAGCTAATCCAACGCGGGCCCATCCCATACCACCGGAGTTTTTCACACTGTACCATGCGGTACCGTGCGCTTATGCGGTATTAGCAGCCGTTTCCGGCTGTTATCCCCCGGTATGGGGCAGGTTGCCCACGCGTTACTCACCCGTCCGCCGCTAAGTCATAAAACCTTCATCCCGAAGGAATCCACTTAAATGCTTCGCTCGACTTGCATGTGTTAAGCACGCCGCCAGCGTTCATCCTGAGCCAGGATCAAACTCTCATAAAAAGTGTTTGTAATCCAGTTCAAAATCATTGCTGACTTATCCCTTGTTTTACTGTTTTAAGGTTGATGCTTTCGCATCTGTTCTTTGAATTTTCTCAATAGAACTTTCAAGGTTGTTTCACTGTTCAGTTATCAATGTTCTTTGTTGTCTTGTTTTCGACAGCTCATTCATTCTATCAGAACTTTTCAGGCTTGTCAAGAACTTTTTTCAACTTTTTGTTTCTTTTTGTTTCTTTTTGCTTTTCTGTTTTTGTCGCCTCACCGAAGCGACTCCCATATACTATCACCTGTTTCGAGCTTTGTCAACAGTATTTTTCAATTTTTTTGAATTTTTTCTTCTTTTTGAAAAATTCCGTAAATTACATGCATTTGTCGCTTTTGGACGGACAAATGCATGTAATAGATATATCCACATGACCTTTTTGACCCTGACATCAACAGATGAGTTGCCCGACAAATGAGCCTGACGTCGATTTTTCAAAGTCAGATATACTGCACGGCTTCCTTAAGATTCCTAACCCCTATGATACGTATTCCTTCTGTCTGTCCGGCGGTTTTTACAGAAACCTGCGGCATCATGACTGTCGTGAACCCAAGCTTTTTCGCTTCCGCAACTCTCTGCTGTGCCATACTGACCGCACGTACTTCCCCGCTGAGCCCTACTTCCCCGAAAGCTATGATCTTATCGTCCATCGCTCTGTCCCTATAGCTCGAAACCAGCGACAGCACAATCGCCAGATCAATGGCAGGCTCATTCATCCGTATTCCTCCCGCAATATTTACATAGGCATCACAGGAAGACAGGTGCAGTCCCAGTCTTTTCTCGAGGACCGCCATCAGCAGATTTACACGGTTATAATCCGTGCCTACGGCCGTTCTTCTTGGCATCGCCATATTGCTTCTACATACCAGTGCCTGGATTTCGATCAGAATCGGACGTGTCCCTTCCATTGAACATGCTACAATAGAGCCTGACGCACCCTCAGGCTTCCCGTCCAGCATAAATTCCGACGGATTCTGCACTTCGATAAGCCCGGACTCTCGCATCTCAAATACGCCGATCTCATTGGTAGATCCAAAACGGTTCTTCACACCCCGCAGGATGCGGTAGGAGGCATGCCTGTCCCCTTCAAAGTAAAGCACAGTATCCACCATATGCTCCAGTACTCTCGGACCGGCCACCACGCCCTCTTTCGTCACATGCCCGACGATAAATACTGTAATATCCATACCTTTTGCGATCTGCATCAGGACAGAGGTAGACTCCCGTACCTGGGAAACGCTGCCCGGCGCAGAGCTGACATCCTCATGGTACATGGTCTGGATCGAGTCAATGACCACGATCTCAGGGTTTACCTTCTGTATTGCAGTCTTGATAACTTCAAGACTGGTCTCACACAGAAGCAGCATATCTTCACCGATCTCACCGATCCGTTCTGCCCGCATCTTGATCTGCTGCATGGATTCCTCTCCTGAAATATACAAAACTCTCCTTCCCCGGTCTGTCAGATTCTTACATACCTGAAGGAGCAGCGTGGACTTTCCGATTCCCGGATCGCCTCCGACCAGAACCAGCGACCCCTGCACAATACCTCCCCCCAGGACTCTGTCAAGTTCGGGGCTTCCTGAAGATATCCTGCTCTCCTCACCGCTCTGGATACTGGAAAGCTTCACAGGCTCTGATGCTGATGCATGATCTGCTGCTTTGACTCCTGTCTTTTTTTCTATGACCTCTTCTGTGAACGTATTCCACTCTCTGCACGCCGGACACTGCCCCATCCATTTTCCCGACTCATATCCACAGTTCTGGCAGAAAAATACGGTCTTTTTTCCTTTTCCCATATGTCCTCCTTCTATTTATCAGTATGAACTTCTCCTGCTATTTCAATAAACGAAAGGATCTGTAACCGGAGGGTTTTGTGATATAGGAAATTCGAAGGAATCTTCTATATCACAAAAAACCGTACCCGGAACACCGTTTCCGGTATCCGAGTACGGATCTCACATCACTGGCTATCATTCCTGCAGCCATATGTTACTTATACTTTTTCAATTCTGACCTGAGCTTTCTCCTTCTCCGCACTGTCCAGTTCCACACTGAGCACCAGCTTTCCTCCAAGGTTCGTCTTCATCTCACCGACTTCTCTGTCGTCTACGAATACCTGGTAAGCAGTATCTTCCTCCAGCTCCACAGTAATCTGTACATCCGTAGGCGCCTCCACCTCGAAGGTCAGTCCCGATTCTGAAGCCTTCAGATTTCTTACCGCCGTTCCCGGCACGGATTCGTATACGAACATACCGTTTCGCTCCAGTTTCGTGATCTCTTTAAATGTCTTTACTTTATACAAATCTCCATTGAATTCAAAGTCTGACCGCTTTGATTTCTGGCTAAGCTCATAGTTTCCAAAACTGATGGTTCCATCTGCCTCTGTGCGTATTAATTCGCTGATTACTGACATCTTTATGCCCTCCTGGTCCTCTCTTGATGTAATGAATCTCCGGTTTCCTATTCTTCAAATGCCCCGGCTTACAATCCGGAAGTTACTGTCTATTCCGTAAGCAGTAACATTCAGAAGCTTCATTCGAAAAATAACAAAACACCTTTCGTTTATACGCTAAATTCTATCATATTTTCACAAAATATGCTAGTCATTTCTCAAGGAATGACAAATAAAAAGTCTATTTGAGTTACTTTTCACACGTCAGCCAGTTCGAGGTGTTCTTGCGTGTTACTGGTCACAGAGTGAACAGTAACCTATTTGACAGTAAACCGTATCTTCCTATCACGCACCCCCACAGAAACCGTATCACCTCTTTTGATCTTTCCTTCCAGAATCTCTTCCGCCAGTGCATCTTCGATCTGATTCTGGATCGCACGCTTCAGCGGACGTGCCCCGTACTTCTGGTCAAAGCCTGCTTCCGCAATCAGATCCTTTGCCGTATTCTGCACCTTCAGGGTAATCGCCATCTGCTCCTTGCACCGCTTCGCAAAACCATTCAACAGAATATTCACGATGCTGCGGATATGTTCCTTTTCGAGTGAATGGAATACAATAATCTCATCGATACGGTTGAGGAATTCCGGTCGGAACAGGCGTTTCACCTCTTCCATAACGCCGCTCTTCATCCTCTCGTAATCCCGCTTTGCATCGTCCACCGTTGCAAATCCCAGCTTCTTCGGTGTCACGATCGACTGTGCACCGGCATTGGAAGTCATGATCAGGATCGTATTCTTAAAATCCACCTTCCTTCCCTGGGAATCCGTGATGTGGCCGTCATCCAGCACCTGAAGCAGGATGTTAAAGACGTCCGGATGTGCTTTCTCTATTTCATCAAACAGAATCACGGAATACGGATTTCTTCTGACCTTTTCACTGAGCTGACCGCCTTCATCATATCCCACATAACCGGGCGGTGACCCCACCAGCTTTGATACGCTGTGCTTCTCCATATATTCCGACATATCGACACGGATCATAGCCTGTTCACTGCCAAATACCGTCTCTGCCAGAGCCTTGGAAAGCTCGGTCTTTCCCACTCCGGTAGGTCCAAGGAACAGGAAAGAACCGATCGGGCGGTTTGGATCCTTCAGACCCACACGTCCTCTCTTCACTGCCTTCGCAACCGCTTTCACAGCTTCCTCCTGCCCGACCACACGTTTATGGAGGATCTTTTCCATCTTCAGCAGCCGCTGGGATTCCTTTTCGGCAAGACGCTGCACCGGAATCCTGGTCCATCCGGATACGACCTCGGCGATGTCCTCCTCCGTAACGGCCAGCTCTTTTGCTGCATGTTTCTTTTCCATATTCTTTTTCTGATTCTCCAGCTTCTTCTCCTGCTCTTCCTGCAGTCTTCGGATACGTCCCGCTTCTTCAAAGTCACCGTTTCTGATCGCCTCTTCCTTCTCTTCGCGCAGGCGCACGATTTCCTTCTGCATGTTCTCCAGACTTTCCGGAATACGGTAGCCTTTCAGCTGCTTTCTTGATGCCGCCTCATCCATGAGGTCGATCGCTTTGTCCGGCAGGAACCGGTCACTGATGTAACGCTTCGACAGTTCTGCCGCTGCCATCAGTGCCTCATCTGTGATCTTCACACGATGATATTTCTCATAATTCGGCCGAAGCCCCTTCAGGATCTCCACGGTCTCCTCTTCCGAAGGTTCCTCTACCGTCACCGGCTGAAATCTCCGCTCCAGTGCCGGATCCTTTTCAATATGCTTCCGGTATTCCCCGATGGTGGTGGCACCGATGACCTGGATCTCTCCTCTGGAAAGCGCAGGTTTCATGATATTAGAGGCATCCATCGCCCCCTCGGCACCTCCGGCGCCTATGATCGTATGAAGCTCATCAATGAACAGCAGTACATCCCTGCTCTCCGACGCTTCTGCCAGTACGCTCTTAATACGCTCCTCGAACTCACCTCTGTACTTGGAACCTGCCACCATACTGGCCATATCCAGGCTTACCACACGTCTGCCCTTTACCTGCTCGGGCACCGCTCCCGTCACGATACGCTGTGCGAGTCCTTCGACCACAGCCGTCTTTCCAACGCCCGGCTCTCCGATCAGACATGGATTATTCTTCGTGCGCCGGCTCAGGATCTGTAAGATTCGCTCAATCTCTGCCTCCCTCCCGATCACGGGATCCATCTCTCCCTGTGCGGCCATCTGTGTCAGATCCCGGCTGTACTGGTCCAGGATCGGAGTACTGCTCACACCCTGCCCGTTTTTCCCGCCGGCGCCGGGCATCATTTCTTTATAAGTCTCCTCATCGACTCCCATACTGTCCAGGATCGACTTATAGAGTTTCTGAAGATTGACGCCCATCGTATGGAGAAGCCTGGTACCCACGCACTCTGCATCCTTGATCATGGCAATCAGAATGTGCTCTGTGCCTGCCTGCTCCAACTCCAGTCCCGCTGCCTCACGCACGCTGTTTGCAAGAATCCGTTCCGCTCTCGGTGTATATCCTTTTCCTTTCGCATCCTTTGGCTCTCCTTCCGGTACGATCAGCTTAGCAATCAGTTCGCGCAGCTTCGAAGATTCTACTCCCGCTTCCCGCAGCAGGATCCCCGCCGTACCCTGAGATTCCTCCAGAACTCCCAGCAGCAGATGCTCAGAGCCCACATATCCTGTCCCGTATTCTTTCGCTCTTTCTTCTGCCAGATCCAGAGCTCTGTTCGCATATTCTGTAAACTGCTCCCGCATGTTATATCCTCCAAATTTCTTTTTTACTGTGTGTATCTGAAATAATCCATTCCTGGTTTTCCTGCCCCGGCCTGACCCAGTTCTGCCTCAGACCTGCTGCGCATAATCTGCGTAGATCTCATCCACCAGTTCATGAACCTCTTCACAGGAAATATTCTTACAGATTCCCTTTGCCAGAAGCACACGGAGACTCTTCTCCATCTCCTGCAATGCCTGCAGTTTATCTGCATCCAGTGCGATCACTGCACCGCGCCTTCTGTCAATGGTCAGAAAACCCTCCTGGCGCAGCACGGCATAAGCCTTATTTACCGTGTGCATATTAATACCAATATCCTCCGCCAGCTGTCTTACTGAGGGAAGCGCATCCCCCTCTTGTATCCGGGATGTGGCAATTCCCAGAATAATCTGATTCCGAAGCTGGATGTACAAGGCCTCCTCACTCTGAAAATCAATCTTAATGACCATAGCTTCACCTTCTCATCGTGTTCTGTCAGACACTCAGGTCCTCCGTATATGGTCCCTGAGCCGCTGATTTTTCGCTTTTTGTTATACTTATATTAGCATAGATAGAACTCATCGTCAATAAACAATCCCCAGTTCACAGATCCGGTCACACAGTCCAAGAAAATCCTCCCATGTATCAGGCATCTCCAGACCACTCTCTTCAAAATAAGTCTTATTATACAGAATGCCCTCATAGTCAACGCTCCATGTGTTAAAACCGATCACCTTACCTCATACTAATACAGCAAAAAGAGCCACAACAATTGTGATAACAAAAGAAGTGACTCTTTTTATGATGTTGGGGTCAACGGATCAGAGCTCTACCATCGTAATATTCACATCCGCATTCCCGGGTTCTTCTGCAGACAGTATCTGCCCCTGCTGCATTTCCGGAACCTGCTGCCCCATTGCTTCCATCCGGGCTTCTGCTGTCGGCTGCTGCGCAGCTGTCACCGGAACTTCAGGAACTGACGGCTGCGGTGATACTTCCTCCGTGATCGGACGATTCGGCGGCACATCCTCCGGCTGCATTCCCTGGTAACCTCCCTGTGCCACCCTGGTTCCGAAAGCTTCCTCTACCGCCGGTGCACTGTGCTGCGATGGTGTATAAACAGGAGTCTGAACTGACTCTGGGATGTTCTGTACACCAGTAACAGGTGCTGTTCCCGGCTGCATCACTGCTCCCGGTGGATTCGGCGCATAATAGTTATCCGTTACCATCATGCGTTCCTTTCTGGCAAATTCATTTGTCTGATATACCAGCTGATCCTGTGCATCCTTCAAATCATCCTTCAGATCATGGTTTTTCAGGATCAGATTGATGATACAGAATAAAAGGATCACGCACAATGCGATCATTCCATAAAGAATCTTCATCATCAGATCGGAGTTCGACTTCAGTTTTGCCACCTGATCCTGCAGGGCATTGGTAGCCACTGCTTCCTCTTCTGTTTCTGTCTGTACCTCTGTGACCGCCGTCTCTGCCTGGGTCTCAGGCGATTGCGTTTCAGGAGCCTCCGTCTCAGGTGCTTCTGTCTCTGCCACTGCCTCCCCGGATTCCTTCACATGCAGTGTGTAAGTCATCGGAACTCCGCTCTCTGACACTGTATTGATGAGGACAGTCGCTTCCCCGTCCTGCAGTATGGTTCCTGTGATGGAAGTAACGCTGGCATTTGGATCCGAAGTCTGCGGTTCAAGAAACAGTTCTGTGGTTCCCGGTTCTACCGTAACATCATATTCCCAGATATCATACTGAAAATCCCTGGACAGTGTACCATTATGTATATTCAGCGATGACAGGGAATTATCATCAGAAGCAGCCAGCACAGGCAGACACATGCCAAGCATCAGTACAAGTGCCAGTAATGGTGCAAGCCTCCATGATTTCTTTCTTACTTTCATAATATACCTCTCTTATCCTAAGCTTTCAGACTCCCGAATCCATGGTTTCTGTCACAGAAGCGGATTCCTGAATCTGCTGTCATCCTATTGACGATCATGCCTCGTCAATGGCTTTTCCGATATCATGGCGATAATATTTATTGTCAAAGTCCACCAGATCGACCGCCTTGTAGGCATTCGCTCTCGCTTCTTTCAGGTCACTGCCCTTCGCCGTCACTCCCAGCACCCGACCGCCGTTTGTAACGATTCCCGCATCCGTCTTCTTCGTCCCTGCATGGAATACATAATATCCGTCCCTGTCCTTAAAGTTTTCAAGACCGCTGATTACGAATCCCTTTTCATAGCTTACCGGATATCCTTCAGAAGCCAGTACCACACAGACTGCCGCATTGTCTTCAAACTGAAGGTCAATCTGATCGAGTGTTCCGTCAATGCACGCTTCAAATACATCAACAATGTCATTCTTCATCCTTGGCAGGACAACCTGTGCTTCCGGATCTCCGAAACGTGCATTGTACTCCAGAACCTTTGGTCCTTCTTCCGTGAGCATCAGTCCAAAGAAAATGATTCCCTTAAACTCTCTGCCCTCTGCTGCCATGGCATCCACTGTGGCCTGATAGATATATTGATTGCAAAAATCATCCACTTCTTTTGTATAGAACGGACTGGGTGAGAAGGTTCCCATACCGCCGGTATTCAGCCCGGTATCTCCGTCGCCTGCACGCTTGTGATCCTGCGCGCTGGTCATGGTCTTGATGGTCTTCCCATCTACATAAGTAAGAACAGAAACCTCCCGGCCTGTCATAAATTCCTCGATGACCATACGGTTTCCGGCCGTTCCGAATTTCTTATCCATCATGATGGAACGGACGCCATCCCTGGCCTCCTCCAGTGTATTGCAGATCAGCACACCTTTTCCGAGCGCCAGTCCGTCAGCCTTGAGCACGATGGGGAATTTTGCTGTTTCCAGATAGGCAAGTGCATCCTCTGCATTGTCAAAATTCTCATATGCTGCTGTAGGGATCTGATACTTCTTCATCAGGTCTTTCGAAAATGCTTTGGAGCCCTCCAGAATGGCTGCATTCTTTCTCGGTCCGAACACACGCAGTCCCTCTGCTTCAAAGGCATCCACCACACCGCCTACCAGCGGGTCGTCCATACCGATGACCGTCAGGTCGATCTCTTTTTCCTTCGCAAATGCCACCAGCTTCTCAAACTCCATGGCTCCGATATCCACACACTCTGCAAACTCTTCAATTCCCGCATTCCCCGGCGCACAGTAGATCTTGTCCACTCTGTCACTCTGTGCCACCTTCCATGCGATGGCATGCTCTCTTCCGCCGCTGCCGACTATTAATACTTTCATCTCTTTACCTCTTTTAATCAATCACTTTTTGTAACTGTTCAAAGCCTGTCCTCTAAACTGTCTCTTCAGGGCTTTCCTTTTGATGAAATATGCTCCGAACAATTACCACATTTTTCAAAACACATGGCTTCTGAATGTCCTTCGTCTTTTCTGTCAGTCAATGATCACATGATTTTCTTCGTTTACACGTACCCTTCCGTTGGCGATCAGATCAATGGCCTCCGGCATGATCTTCCACTCTGCCTCTTCCATGACACGCTGCTGCAGCACTTTCGGTGTATCACCCTGGTGCACCTCTACCGCCTTCTGCAGAATGATCGGACCGGTATCTGTCCCTTCATCCACAAAATGAACCGTAGCACCTGTCACCTTCACACCCCGGGCAAGCACATGCTCATGAACCTTCAGCCCATAGCAGCCTGTACCGCAGAAGGAAGGAATCAGAGATGGATGAATATTGATGATCTTATTCGGGTATGCCTTTACCATGATCTCCGGGATCACCACCAGGCAGCCTGCGAGAACCACCAGATCCACTCCATAGGATTGAATCTTTGCAAGCAGTGCCTCATTAAACGCATCACGAGTCTTATAATCCTTCGGAGAAACACACACAGCATCAATCCCACTGTTTTTCGCCCTTTCCAGTGCATAGGCATTTTTATTATTGCTGATGACCACAGAAATTTCCGTATTGGTGATACTGCCATCAGCAATACCGTCTATGATCGCCTGGAGGTTGGTACCGCCTCCGGAAACCAGAACTGCCAGTTTTAGCATAATGTAACTCCTTTTTCTCCGTCTTCTACCTGTCCGATCACATAGGGTGTCTCACCGGCTGCACGGATCGCTTCCATCGCTTTATCCACATCCGAAGGATCGAGTGCCAGCACCATTCCGATTCCCATATTGTAGGTATTGTACATCATCTCTTCCGCTACATCACCTTCTCTTGCCATCATACGGAAAATGGCCGGAACTTCATAGCTGTCCTTTTTGATGACTGCACGGACTCCGTCCGGAAGCATTCTCGGAATATTCTCATAGAAACCGCCGCCGGTCACATGGCTGCAGCCCTCGATGCGGACACCTGCCTCTTTTACGCTTCTCAATGCCTTTACATAGATCTTTGTCGGCGCGATCAGGGCCTCGCCCAGCGTCTTTCCAAGCTCCTCATGATAAGTATTCAGTGTTTCTTTATCCATCTTAAAGATCTTTCTCACCAGTGAGAATCCGTTGCTGTGTACACCCGAGGATGCGATTCCCACCAGCGTATCACCTGCCTTGATATCCTTTCCGGTGATCAGATCCTTCTCATCCACCACGCCTACGGCAAAGCCTGCAAGGTCATACTCGTCCTCCGGATAGAACCCCGGCATTTCCGCTGTCTCGCCTCCGATCAGCGCTGCGTCTGACTGGGCACATCCATCTGCCACACCGCTTACGATCGTAGCGATCTTCTCAGGAATATTCTTTCCACATGCGATGTAGTCCAGGAAGAATAACGGCTCTCCCCCTGCACATGCGATATCGTTCACGCACATGGCTACACAGTCGATTCCCACGGTATCATGCTTATCCAGAAGAAATGCCAGCTTCAGCTTTGTTCCCACTCCGTCTGTGCCGGAAACCAGCGTCGGCTTTTCCATCTTTTTAAATGCTTCCATTGAAAATGCACCGGAAAATCCGCCGATGTTTGTCAGCACCTCCGGTCTCATCGTCTTTTTGATATGCTCCTTCATCAGTTCCACTGACTTATAGCCTGCCTCAATATCCACGCCTGCGTTCTTGTAATCCATTTCTCTTCCTCCTGGTACTTTTACCTTATTTGTTTTCGCAGATATCCATGCCATCCCGTCATGATCTATCTGCGATTCTATGTTCCACTGCCCGCAAGAGAGCACTACTTCTGCTGCATGTACTCTTTATATCCGACCTTCTGAAGTCTGGCATCCTTTGCCACTACCTGCTCCTTCAGGTCTGCGGAATAATTTTTCAGTCTTTCGAGCAGCTCAGGATCTGATGTTGCCAGAATCTTCGCTGCCAGGATGCCAGCATTGGCTCCGCCATTGATCGCCACTGTGGCTACCGGAATACCGGATGGCATCTGTACGATGGAATAAAGGGAATCTCTTCCGCCCAGTGAAGTGGTGTGCATCGGGATACCAATGACCGGCATCGGGAAAATCGCCGCACACATGCCCGGCAGATGTGCTGCCATACCTGCACCCGCGATGATGACCTTGAAGCCCTTCGCCTCTGCTGTCTTCGCATACTCAAAAAATACGTCCGGTTCCCTGTGTGCAGAGATGATCGTCATCTCATAATCCACGCCCAGCTGCTCCAGAATATCTGCCGCCTTTGCCATAACCGGCATATCCGAATCACTACCCATTACAATTCCTACTTTTGCCATGGTACAATCTCCTTTTCTAAAATCGATGAACAGGTAAATTACTTCTTTCCTAGTTCCCTATTCTACTAATTTCGCCGGGAATTGTCAACGAAAAGACTCTTTCAGCCATTCAATACTCTCTTTTTTATGAATACACCACCGTAATTCCTCTTCCATCGCAGACAGAAGCTTGATGAAAAATCAAAACAACCCCAGCGCCATACACTACAGCACCAGGGTTTTTATCCTTATTCTCAATTCTCTCTTTAGAAGCAAATGTCTCTACTCTTTTTCCTCCAGCGGACGGTTCAGCTCCTCTGTTCCCTTTAGCACAAACCTGCCATTTTCAATGATTGAAATCCTTCTTCCATCCTTGCAGATTACCTCGATCTTCCCCAGCTCGTCATAGGGAATCGTGATATCCGTGTGGCATCCCAGATAGGCTTTGCTGATATCGCTCTTTCTCTGAATCGACACTTCATTATCCCGGGCAATGATTTCCTTCCCATCCGGATTGAACACCGCCGTATCCTCCGCCCAGCTGTAGCAGGTATCGCCCACCGCGAAGTGCGGCCCCATCTTCTCCGCGATCAGGATCGGGAGCCGTCCTGCAATATCATATTTCTTTGCCACTGCATAAGCCGTGGTATTTGTTCCGATCGCAAACTCGCCCAGGGGCAGCGCGTCATGATGATACAGCACATTTTCTCTGATGTAGCGTTGATTCTCTTCCTCAGAATCAAAATTTCCACAGGTGTACGCCTTCACCATACCATCTTCAAACTCCATATGGAGGTTCTCATAGCGCAGTTCATTCAGATAAACCTCGCTCACCTCCAGCACACCATTCGTACCTTTCAGCACCGGCGAGGTAAATACCTCTCCCACCGGAATATTCACATCCGCCACACAGTTTTCGAAGTTTGTCTGCTTCTCCGGCTGCTCCAGTCTGTGAAGCTGCACCGTCAGATCCGTATGGTTCTCTCCACATCCCAGGATGTGTACCGCCTCTCCCTGATCCAGGGTATCAATGATCGACTGCTGAATATCCCGGTAAAGCGTATAATCCAGGGTATTGATCTTTATCACTTCGTCAAAAATCGCCGGGAAATCCTCACCGATCTCCGGCACCGGAAATGCGATAATCGTAAAACTGCGTTCCTCACCCTTAATATAGCAATTGGTAATTCTGGAGGCCTCATTGTCCAGATTTACCTGAATCTGCTGCTGTTTTTCCGACAGATGATATGCCTCCGGCTGATTCACCGGCACAAAGGGATCCTCTCCAAAGGTCTCTACGCATGCCGGACCCGCATGAACATAAGCAAGCTCCTTATACTCTTCATAAGCTGTCCGCATGACACCGGCCTTACGCTCGGCAAACATTTTATCCAGATAGATCGCACTATCCGCACGATGGTCATAATCATACTGCTTATTGGGAATCGCTCCAAAATACCCGATGCGGTGCTGCCCCCTCCGGTTCACACTTGCGACAGCCGCACGGTAGATGACAGGCTTCAATCCCATCTTTTCAAAATTCCGTACCGCCGCACGGATCATCCTCTCAAACCCCAAGTTATAACGGATATTTACCGTCTTTTTCTTTGACAGATCCTTATTGCCCAGCACGAACCCGATCCGGTACCCTTCCGTATAGGTATCTGCCATCAGATCGATGGTCTCCTGTGGCAGGGAATTCAGATGTCTGGCTGTCTGAATCTCATTTTCAGTAATATATTCTCCATATCGATACAGATAACGCAGATCCGTCAGATCCTCTTCCATGATGATCCTCGTGGCAAAATCAAGAGACGGATCCACCGCCTCCCGGATCCGGCGGCTTACTGTCAGATCGCTGTAATCACTGACCCACCAGTAAACAATCTGCTGGATCTCCCGGTAGGCAGGAAGCTCTTCCTCTTCAAAACAGTTATAGATTTCGATAAACAGCTCATGCAGGATCGTAATCTCCTCTAAGCGATCCTCAAATTTATAAACAATAATTCCCCGAAGCTCAGAATAGAGAAAGCTCAAGATCCGCCCGTGAACTTCACCCAGCTTCTCTACAGAAAAGGCAGGATTCCCATAGCTGCTTCCATAGTTTTCCGGCAGGATATCTTCGTAAAGCTGTCTGTTGAACGCCTGCCATTCCTCCAGCGACCGCTCCTTATGCACATCCGCGTGATGAAGCATAAGAAGAAAAGATGCTGTTTTCCCAAAAAAATCATCAAACGGCTCCGGAACCGTATGCTCCTGAGGGATAGCGGCAATGCGCTCAACCGTCAAATCATAGCGCTCCTGTATCAAATTATAATCTTCTGACATGAAATCCTCCTTGAATCATTTATTTTATTGGTAACTGTCCAGAAATCATTCGAAAATAAGATTTTCGTAACTATTCAGAGTCCATTCGCAAAATCGCCTCTACGAGGCTTCCCTTTTACTCATGTATGGCTTTCGCCATATTGATTTATAAAATATGCCTCTGATGAGCAACCTCCTTAAAACACATATTTATAAATTTGCATTCCTCTGAACAGTTACCATTTATTTTTACTGTTTCCAAGACACAGCAGGTTAGTGCTTACCATATCACAGTAGCAAACATTTCAGGGGCGTTTTTAATGGAGGTGAAATCCACTGCTTACGTAGACTTAGGCGTGACGGCTCTTCCGGAGCGTCTTAGTCGAAGTTAGCAGTTAGTTCACCGGAATGTTGCCCCCGTTTGCGTGTGATATGGTAAGCACTAACCTGCGTCCGGGAATCCATCTCCGGGAATCCATCTCCGAGAATCCATCTCCGGAAATCCATCTCTGACTCCTTTAACGGCCATCCTTTATATTTCCATTCTCCACATTTTTATCGATCAGCTCTTTTGCATACTCCCACAGCTCGACTGACCCTTCCGGTGTATGTTCATTCCGCTTCAGGATCTGACTGACCTCCACCCCATGCTCCCTCCAGGACTTCCCTCCGGAAGCATCATTCAGAAGTACCGGCTGAATCTTATCCAGTGCAATCGCAAACTTCGCTTCCGGAGTGAACCCCTCTTCGAATTCATCCCACAGCCCGCGCAGCCACAGAGCCTGATCCGGAGGCAGGAGCTGAAAGATCCTTTCTGCCGCCCGAACCTCACGTTCCCGCTTTGTCTCATTCCCCTCCGTGTCGTAGGCATAGGTGTCCCCTGCATCAATTTCTACAATATCATGGATCAGCACCATCGTCATCGTCTTTAACACATCGATCTTCTCATTAGAGTGCTCGGCAAGAAGGGCACACATCAATGCCAGATGCCAGGAGTGCTCCGTATCGTTTTCTTTTCTCTCACCGGACGAGAGATATGTCTGTCTTGTAATATTCTTCAGTTTATCCACTTCAAGGATAAACTCCATCTGCTGCTGCAGCCTGTCCATAATCATCCTCCCCACTCTTCCTGCATCCGTGCAGGCCTGTACCTGTTCCCGCATCAGCCGGTTCGAGGTGTTATTTATGATCTCTCAGTCGGCTGATTCCGTTCAAAGTGCTTCTTTGAACTGCCAGGCAGCCAATCCCGTCAGATCCCGATCAGAATGACAAAAATCCATACGGCAAGGATACATCCACAGAGGATCGTCCCCAGCTTTGAGAAAAAGTACAGTGTATCCTGCTCTCCAAAGCTGATCAGTCCAAGGATGAGTCCCATAAGGGAAAACACCGCTCCTGTCAGTCCGATCGCTCCAAGATATGCTCCGCCCTGTCCATCCAGATAATAGGCAATCCAGGCAAGTACCACAAAAATAATCACTGAAATTCCTCCCAGGATCGTGGACACCAGCCCTCTTTGAGAGTGTTTCTTTTCCGCAAAGGAATACATTCGTTTTCTAGCCATACAGTTTTCTCCTAACGTAATCACAAAACGCAAAAAACAGATACCCCAGGATTCCTCCCAGCGTATTTAAGATCAGATCATCCACATCAAAACTGCCCACTCTCGAAACCAGCTGAATGGTTTCCACAAGCAGGCTGAATTCAAATGTGAACAATGTCATACGGAACAGTCCTTTTGAAAAACGGTTCAATATCGGAAGAAAGAAGCCAAAGGGTACAAAGGCCAGGACATTTCCCGCAATGTTGATAAATACGGCAAAATTCCCAAGCAGGCTCCTGTTCTGCCAGAAGCGTTTGATTTCCAGGAACGGAACCAGATTGTAGGTGTATTCCCTGTCCATCAAATTTCTTCCATAGCTTTCTGCAAAAAACAGAAAATACGTCAGACCGAGCAGATAGCAGATAAACAGAATCAGCCCGGCAATCCGTATTCTCTTCTTGGTTTCATGTCTCATATCATCTTAACTCTCAGTCAGTAGTTGTTTTATCCGTGTGAATCGTAACCTGTCCGTTCATCCCGCCACCAGCCAGTATCGCGTCCGACAAGTAACGGAACCAGCCGCGCAGGATGTTTTAGATTACTACGTTCTTCCTGCTGCCCAGTAATCTTGCACCGTGTACGATCATCAGAATTCCTGATACGATTCCGGACACAAGTACGATCACTCCCACCGCAATATTGGCCGCACCTGCACCGCCCACAATCTTATAGACTTTTTCATTCATCAAAAGACCTCCTTTTCCTCACAAAATTATCAAAGAGCTTCATATGACGAACGCTTTATTAGCATTTTGCTCCATACTGTTCATAATATGCATCGATGGCTGCCTTCATCGTGTCGTCGATGACTACTTTTCCATTATATTCTTTACCGTACAGATGCTCTACCACTTCTGCCATGCTTACGATAGCATTTGCCGGAAAACCGTATTTTTCCTGGATCTCCTTCAGGGCACTCTGCTCTCCCTTGCCCCGCTCCATGCGATTTAAGGATACGATCAGGCCTTTGATCTCCACATTTCCCTGAGCCTTCAGGATCGGGAAGGTTTCTTCGATGGATTTTCCGGATGTGGTCACATCTTCAATGATCACCACTCTGTCACCGTCTTTGATCGGACTGCCAAGAAGGATTCCCGCATCGCCGTGGTCTTTTTCCTCTTTTCTGTTGGAGCAGTAACGGATATCTTTTCCATACAGTTCACTGATCGCCATCGTGGTGGCTACGCTTAACGGGATCCCTTTATATGCCGGTCCGAACAGCACATCAAAATCAAGCCCGTAATTGTCATGGATCGCCCTTGCATAATACTCTCCCAGACGGCGAAGCTGTGTACCTGTCACATAGGCCCCCGCATTCATGAAAAACGGAGACTTTCTTCCGCTCTTCAAGGTAAACTCACCAAATTTCAGGACATCACTGTCCACCATAAAGTTAATAAACTCCTGCTTGTACTGTTCCATTTCTAACCTCCTGTTTTCATGGCTTTTCGCCCGTAGTTTTCCACTAATCTTTCCTTTTTGCTCACACAGCACTCCGAACAGTTATTCAATATCTTTAAATATATCCTTTAATACAATCGCTACCGCAGGCATCGCCTTTAACGTCAGCACAGCTTCTGCGTTGTAATTCTTATCCTCCACATCTTCCACCAGAATATAGGAGGAAACCAGATGATACTGCTTTTCTTCCAGATAGTAAACCTCAACCGCCCGTTCCTTCGGTGATACGATCCAGTATTCGTCAATTCCCAGCAGTGCATATTTTTCTTTCTTTACCGTCCTGTCCTTTAAGGCAGTAGCAGGACTTAATGTTTCCACTACAAATCTCGGAACTCCGCGATACTTATCCTTTTTAATCTGATTCCTGTCACAGATCAGCATGATGTCCGGAATCACATACTCATCCTCCGAGAGGTACAGGTCAAGATTCTCTACGGAAACCGCACACACACTTGTTTTCAGCTGACTCCTGAGGATATGATAAATGTTTCCGTTGATCTGACTGTGAAGAAACCCGCCGGACGGCGACATATTATAAATCACGCCATTTATTTTTTCCGTCTTTACATAATGATCTTTTAATAATGCCATGACATTTCTCCCGGCTCTTAAAGACTGACGCTCTCGGATTTTCTGTGACTTTCGCTACGCTACACTCACAGAAAACACCTCGAACTGGCAGACGTGTGAACTGTAACGAGTCTTTTACAACTATGCTATCGGGAAAGCAGATCAGCTTTGATGCTGCTTCCTCATCGTTATCTCACTGCCCCGATCAGCTCTGTCACTGTTTCTACCTGATATTTCTTCATATAATCTTCAATTCCTTTTACCACATCCAGCGTCGCTGTGGGGTTAAAGAAGTTGGCGGTTCCTATAGAAACTGCCGTAGCACCTGCGAGGATGAATTCCAGTGCATCCTCTGCTGTGGCGATTCCTCCCATGCCGATGATCGGAAGCTTCACGGCATTTGCCACCTGATAGACCATGCGCACTGCCACAGGCTTTACCGCCGGGCCTGACAGACCACCTGTCCTGTTCGCCAGTGCAAACGTACGCCTGTTGATGTCGATCTTCATGCCTGTCAGTGTATTGATCATGGAGATGGCATCGGCCCCTCCGGCCTCCACGGCCTTCGCCATCTCTGTGATGTCCGTCACATTCGGGCTCAGCTTCATAATGACCGGCTGCTTCGCTACCTTTTTTACAGCCTTTGTGATCGCCTCTGCCGATGCGGGAATCTGGCCAAAGGCAATCCCTCCCTCCTTGACATTCGGGCAGGAGATATTGATTTCCAGAAGATCCACCGGCTCGTCTGCCAGTCTTTCCACAACCTCACAGTAATCTTCCGTGCTTTTTCCACATACATTCACAATAATCTTCGTATCATACTGCTTTAAAAAGGGGATATCTCTTTCTGTAAACACGTCAATGCCCGGGTTCTGAAGCCCGATGGCATTTAACATCCCGCCGTAAACCTCTGCCACTCTCGGAGTCGGGTTTCCCGGCCACGGCACGTTTGCCACACCCTTCGTCACCACAGCCCCCAGCCGGTTCAGATCCACAAATTCACTGTATTCCTGTCCGGAGCCAAAGGTTCCGGAGGCTGTCATCACCGGATTTTTCAATTCCACGCCTGCGATGTTCACTCTTGTATCGATCATAACTCCACCTCCGTAGACAGGAATACGGGACCTTCCTTGCACACCCGCTTGTTATGTACATGGGAATGGTCGTCCACTTCCTTTGACTGGCACACGCAGGCAAGGCATGCACCGATGCCGCAGGCCATGCGCTCTTCAAGAGACAGCCAGCACTCGATGCCCTTTTCCTCTGCATAGGCTTTCAATGCCCGAAGCATCGGTGTCGGACCACAGGCATAGATGATGTCCGCCTGGATCTCCTGTTCCCGGATCGCATCCAGCACATTGCCCCTGGTTCCTTCACTGCCATCCTCTGTCGCTATGTGAATGTGACCGTTCTTTTCCAGTTCCTCTCTTAGAAACAGCTCGTCACGGTATCCCACAACGATCTGTTTTTCGCCATCAAGCTGCTTTGCCAGTTCCACGATCGGTGGTACACCGATCCCTCCGCCTATGAGCATGGCTGTATTTTTCCCTTCCATGCGTGAAAGCGGGAAACCGTTCCCGAGAGGTCCCAGGATCTTTAGTTCCTCTCCCACATCCATCTGTGAAAATTCTTCGGTTCCTTTTCCTGCGACCCGGTATACGATGCGCAGCTGTTTCATTTCTTTATCGATTTCACAGATACTGATCGGTCTCGGAAGCAGACGGCTTCCATCCCTGCTGTACACAGAAATAAACTGTCCCGGCATGGCGTGTTCCGCAATCTCCTCCGTCTGAAGCCACATGCTGTAAATGCCCTTTCCGATTCTGTTCTGTCCTACGATCCTGCTGGTTTCCTTCCATTTTGTCGGCATATCGTTCTCCCTTATCCTGTCTGTTCCTGCTCACTCCGTGACAGGTAATACGCTTTTCCTATCTCGTCTCCAGCGCCTGGCTAATATCCGCCACCATATCTTCTACAGCTGCTCTGGATGCCTCACCGAAATTCTCTGCACCAAATTTTGCATATTTTTCCTGTTTGTAGGCGGCAATGATACCTCTTGAGGAATTGACGATAGCACCCAGTCCGTCTTCATTGAAGAAATGAACCAGATCCTTGCCCTGTCCGCCCTGTGCACCGTATCCCGGCACCAGGATAAAGGATTTCGGCATGATCTTACGCAGTGCCTTTCCCATCTCAGGATAGGTAGCGCCTACGACTGCACCCACATAGCTGTAGGTATCACCCATGCATTCCTCTCCCCATTTTGCCACATACTCACCAACCAGCTCATACAGCGGTTTTCCGTCGATGAGCTGATCCTGAAACTCTCCGCTGGACGGGTTGGATGTCTTCACCAGAATAAAGATTCCCTTCTTCTCCTCCCGGCACACATCAACAAACGGTTTGACGCCGTCACTTCCCAGATAAGGATTTACCGTAGCAAAATCCTCATCAAAAGCAGCATAGGTCTTACTGCCGACCTGAACCTTTCCCAGATGTGCAGTGGCATATGCGGCAGAGGTGGATCCGATATCTCCCCTCTTGACATCTCCGATGACTACCAGACCTTTTTCCTTACAATAGTCTACAGTCCTTTTATAAGCCTTGATTCCCTCAATACCAAACTGCTCATACATAGCGATCTGCGGCTTTACCGCCGGAATCAGATCCCAGGTATGGTCAACGATTTCTTTATTATACAGCCAGATCGCCTCTGCTGCACCCTCCAAGGTCTCTCCGTATTCGGCAAATGCCTTCTTCTGGATATGCTCCGGGATGTAATTCATCATAGGATCCAGTCCTACTACGATTGGTGCATTGGTTTTCCGGATATTATTTATCAGTTTCTGGATCATGTACTAGTCCTCCTTAATTACGCTATTATTGTTCCTCCATCTTGAAAAGACGAAACCTCGAGCCGGCTAACGTGTGGAAAGTTACAGGATATCATCTGACTCCTGCATTATGCCATATACTCATATACGATATTTCCATCACAGACCGTAGCCATGACTCTGCCCTTTACTTTTCTTCCGTCAAATGGTGTATTTTTTCCTTTTGATGCAAACTTTTTCGCATCGATCGTATATTCTGCCTCCGGATCGATCACCGTCACATCGGCAGGCTTTCCTTCCGCCAGCGATCCGCGGTCCAGTCCAAGGATCTTTGCCGGGTTGTAGCTCATCTTCTCTGCCATCTGCATCGGCGTAAGGATTCCGGTATCTACCAGCTCTGTAATCGTCAGCGGCACCGATGTCTCCAGTCCCACGATTCCAAAGGGTGCCTTCTCAATAGGCAGCCTCTTCTCCTCCTCACTGTGAGGTGCATGGTCGGTAGAGATCACATCCATGATTCCTTCCTTCAGTCCCTCCTTCAGTGCTTCCACATCCTCTTTTGTTCTGAGAGGAGGATTCATCTTGTAATTGGGATCTGCTGTCCTGATATCATCGGTAGACAGGGTAAAGTGATGGGGACATACCTCCGCTGAGATCGAAACACCCTGCTCTCTCGCCAGCTTCACCATCTCCACACTGCCCTTCGTGGAGCAGTGACACAGATGCAGATGTACGCCTGTCTCCTTTGCCAGCAGGATATCCCTTGCCACGATGATATCCTCTACCGCGTTGCTGATGCCCTTTAAGCCAAGAGCCTCCATGTTTGCATCTGCATTGACTACACCGCCCTGGACCAGATTGATATCCTCACAGTGGGCAAGTACAGGAATCCCAAGCCTTGCCGCTTCCTTCATCGCTTCCCGGTAAACCCCGGAATTCATCACGGACTTTCCATCCTCGGTGATCGCAGGCGCACCTGCTTTGACCATTCCCTCAATGTCAGTCACTTCATTTCCCGCCATTCCTCTGGTAATGGCTCCTGTCTGCAGTACATGGATGGGTGCAACCATTTTTCCTTTATGCATCACATAGGCCACCCGGTCCCTGTCATCCGTTACCGGCTTTGTATTCGGCATGGCTACGACTGTGGTAATGCCGCCTCTGGCTGCCGCCTGTGAGCCGGTCTCCACAGCTTCTTTATAAGTAAGTCCCGGATCCCGCAGATGCACATGCATATCGATCAATCCCGGCATAACATAACAGCCCGTGGCATCAATGACCTCATCTGCCTGCTCCTCTATCTCTTTTTCAACCTTCTGAATCTTGCCTTCATCAATGAAAATATCATATTTTCCGTCTTTCTTGGTATCCGGATCGATCACTCTTCCATTCTTAATCAATATACTCATCTTTACGGCTCCTTTCTCATTTTCGAATTTCCGGTATCTGTCTGCTATACAAAATCGGTATGACACCGCCTGCTGTCTGCAGCGCAGCTGTCTGTTCTGCTCCGCTTTGTGCTATTTTACCATAACCGACGCATTGCCGCAATTTATTTCTCTAAAAATGATTCAGGTGTTCTTCTTACCCCGAAGTTTTTTCACCGCCGGATGATTCAGGCTCTTTTTCAATGACATCCCGATATAGACAATAACGATCACCGCCTGGATCCCCAGTATAAGTTTTTCTCTGTCTTCTTTTCTGATTTCCATCTGCACCACCCTTTCCAGCATTCTAATACGCTTTCTAATACTCTTTCCTGATCGAATCGATGCCATACATTTCCATAAACTGTTTCAGATCCTCATCCTTCCGGATCAGCATCACTTCCTCAAATTTCCCTGTACGCATATCTTTAAACCCGGCCGCCGTTTCTCCTGTACAGATACTGCAGTGCAGCACCGGCTGCTGATTCTCTCTGTCATATGTCTTTTTTTCCTGCTTTTTTCTGAACAATCTTCTCATGCTCATGGTTCCATTCCCTGTTACTTTCTTTATAAAATGTTGGGATCAAAAGCATTTGACCCCATGATGCCTTCGGATTTTCCGCGCTTCGCGCTCCCAAAATCCGAAAACATTCGAAATCCGCTCATTTTTCTTCTAAAAAATGGCTACTCTCTCATGTTTATCGAGTCCCAAAGTCATGATTTTTCATGCAAGCATGAAAATCATGACCTTTTGACCCTGACATCATCAGTATAACATCATGATTCGCAAATGGAAATACTTATCTTCTGCTTCGCCGCTCGCGAATCTCCTGTCAGCCTTGAATTTCATTTTCCAAAATGGTATGATGATGCTATCAGGTGCGAAATGGCTCTGCCTTTTTTGCACCATTCCATAAAACGTAACAAACAGGTGAATCAATATGAACATGTGGGGTGAGAAACCGTATCGTTCTCTGGACTATCACCTCCGGGAAAGATACGGTGAGAAAATTTACAAGCTCTCTTTGAACGGAGGCATGACCTGCCCGAACAGGGACAGTACACTGGGAAGCCGCGGCTGTATCTTCTGCAGTGCCGGCGGCTCCGGTGATTTTGCCGGTGACGCTTCCCTTTCGATCACAGAACAGATCGAACGACAGAAGGAAGGCATCCGCCGGAAATTCCCGGCGAAGCATTTTATTGCTTATTTCCAGGCGTACACAAATACTTATGCACCGGCAGATGTTCTGGAACGCATCTTTACAGAAGCTCTCGCACACCCCGAGATCGTGGGACTTTCCATCGGAACCAGACCGGACTGCCTGCCGGAGGACGTTCTGGAGCTTCTTTCCGTGCTGAACCGCAGAAAGCCCGTCAGTGTAGAACTGGGACTGCAGACCATCCATGAACGGACTGCCTCCTATATCCGGAGGGGATATCCTCTTTCCTGCTTCGACACGGCTGTTTCAGAGCTTCGGAAACGCAGGCTGGAGGTGATCGTCCACACCATCCTCGGGCTGCCGGGCGAATCACGTGCAGATATCATTCAGACTATGGAGTATCTGAATCTCTCAGATATTCAGGGAATCAAGCTGCAGCTGCTGCATGTTCTGAAGGGAACCGATCTGGCGGCTGATTATCTGAACGGACTTTTTACCGTCATGTCCCTGGAAGAATACACGGATCTGGTGATTTCCTGCATCGAGCGGCTGCGCCCGGATATTACCATCCATCGTCTGACAGGCGACGGTCCCAGGGAGCTTCTGATTGCTCCGCTCTGGAGCACCCGCAAGACATCCGTACTGAATCAGATTCACCATGAAATGAAAATCAGACAAACGTGGCAGGGCCGCTGCTGCGAAGAAAAGGAGGCGTGAAAAGTGGCTGAACCCCATACCCTGTATAAACTGATCATCCTGTATATGCTGAAGAAGGTGGATTTTCCACTTACCAGCACACAGATTTCCGACTTTGTACTGAATCAGGGATACACCACCTACTTTACCCTTCAGGAGACGATCCATGAGCTGCTGGACTCCGGGCTCATCCGCCGGGAACCTGTCCGGAATACCTCACAGTACTACATCACGGATGCCGGTGAGGAAACACTTAAATATTTTGGAAACAAGATTTCCCGTGCGATCCAGAATGATATTGACCAGTACTTAAAGAAAAACCGTTTCCAGCTGCGCAATGAAGTCTCCATCATTGCCGATTATTACAAGACAACTGAAGGGGAATATACGGCTGAATGTGCCGTAAAAGAAAAAAATGCAGATCTGATCCGTCTTTCTCTGACGGTTCCCTCAAAAGAACAGGCTGTTTCCATCTGTGATCACTGGAACGAAAAATGCCAGTCTGTTTATGCCTGGCTGATGAAAGAACTGATGTAATCATTCAGGCTGATGAAGGAACTGATGTAGTCATTCTTGACAATTCCTTCTTTTTGCGTTATAATCATGCACATCCGCAATTTAAACTGTTAAAGTTTAACTGGATAAAGTAATTGTTATAGGAAAAGGAGAATGCTTACATCATGAAAGAAATAGCAAAGCTGATGGACTACCGTCCGGAAATCAAGGTTGTAGATGCGACATTACGTGATGGAGGTCTGGTGAATGACTTCTATTTTTCAGATAAATTTGTTCAGGACTTATATCTGGCTAACTTAAGAGCCGGTGTGGATTATATGGAATTCGGCTACAGGGCTTCCCGTGAAATGTTTGATGAGTCCAAATTCGGAAAATGGAAATTCTGTAAGGATGAAGACATCCGTGCGATCGTTGGTGAGAATAATACCGATCTGAAGATCGCCGTTATGGCGGACGTGGGACGCTGCGATTATAAACAGGATATTCACGACCGTGCGGACAGCCCTGTTGACCTGATCCGTGTTGCCACCTATATCAACACGATTCCTGCTGCCATTGACATGATCGAGGATGCACACGCAAAGGGTTATGAAACGACCTGTAATATCATGGCACTTTCCAATACCCAGGAGAAGGATCTGGAGGTTGCGCTGAATCTGGTAGGAAAGAGCCATGTCGATGCCATCTATATCGTGGACAGCTATGGTGCCCTCTATCCGGAACAGATCGCCCGTGTCTCCCAGACCTTTCTGGATATCTGCGGCAGCTATGGAAAAGAAGTCGGTATCCATGCCCACAACAACCAGCAGCTGGCTTTTGCGAACACCATCGAGGCTGTCGGTGACGGTGTGAATTACCTGGATGCCACCTACAATGGAATGGGAAGAGGCTGCGGGAACTGTATGATGGAGCTCCTTCTCGGGTTCCTGAAGAATCCGAAATACAATCTCTATCCCGTTATTCAGTTTATCGAGAAGCACATGAATAAGCTGAAAGAGGAAGGGGTCATCTGGGGCTATGATTTTCCTTACATGCTCACCGGAATCCTGAACCAGCATCCGCGCAGTGCCATCCAGTTTATGAAAAACGGACGGAAGGATTACACAGAGTTTTATAAAGAACTGCTCGACAGAGATTAAGCCAAGCTAAAAACATTCGAAATCCGCTCATTTTTCTTCGAAAAATGGCTACTTTCTCATGTTTAGCGGGTCCCAATGTCATGATTTTTCATGCAAGCATGAAAATCATGACCTTTTGACCCTGGCATCATCATATCTTTGTCATCCGGTATCCCACACCCACATGTGTCTGGATATACTGGACGGAACCGGAGTTTTTTTCCAGTTTCTTGCGCAGTGTTGCCATAAACACCCGCAGGGAAGCCACATCGTTATCCCAGCTGTGTCCCCAGATATTCTGTGTCAGAAAGGTATGCGTCAGCACCTTTCCCGCATTCTGGGAAAGCAGACACAGCAGGCGGTATTCGATGGGTGTCAGATGAAGTTCTTCCTCCTCAAGATAAGCACATCCCGCAGAATAGTCTATCCGAAGCTTCCCGTTCACGAATACAGAGGCGGCTTTCGTCTCTCCACCTGCTGCTGCCAGCCTTCTCTCTGTGACTCTCAGCCTTGCCAGAAGCTCTTCTACCGAAAATGGTTTGGTCAGATAATCATCTGCTCCCGCATCCAGCGCCTCCACCTTGTCCGTGTCCTCACTCCGTGCACTGATAATGATGATTGGAACGTTTGACCATGACCGTACCTTCCGGATGACCTCGATTCCATCCATATCCGGAAGCCCAAGATCCAGCAGAATAATATCCGGATTGTGAGACGATGCCTCCAGCAGTGCCGTCTCTCCGGTTGTGGCCGTCAGATATCGGTAATCATGGGCTTTCAGGGTCGTTACCATCAGGTTCTGAATCGGTCTGTCATCCTCTACCACCAGAATCAATGTCTTATTCATGTAAATCTACCTCCTCTATGGGCAGTGTAAATGTAAATACAGCACCATGCGGTACATGGTCGGAAAGCTTCAGCTCCCCTCCATGTGCGGAAATGATCGATCTGCAGAGTGCCAGTCCCAGTCCCAGGCTCCTCCTGCTGTCCGCGATATTCTTAGCACCGCTGTAAAACATATCAAAGACCTGCTCCTTCTTCTCATCCGAAATGCCGGGTCCGTTATCTGCAATACGTACGACCGCTTTATCCAGCTGCTTTTCCGTTGTGATAACGATCTTTGATCCCTTCTGTGTGTATTTAATCGCATTATCCACGATATTGATGATCACCTGCATGATCAGCCTGGTATCCACTTTTACAAAAATAAAATCATCCGGTGTTTCTACCAGAATCGTATGTTCAATCTTCTTCCTGCTGATATGCTGCAGCGCTTCTGTGATGATTTCATCCAGAAGCTCCGTTGACAGACGGATATTCAGCTTATCTTCTTCAAGCTTGGTCACGGAGAGAATATTTTCCACAAGATTGATCAGCCACATGGAATCCTCATAGATATCGGAATACAGCTGCATTTTCGTCTCTTCATCAAACCGCTCTCCATTCGACAGCAGATTACTTGCATTGCCGGATATGGATGTCAGCGGTGTGCGAAGATCATGAGAGATCGAGCGAAGAAGATTTGCCCTCATCTGCTCCTTCTGTGCCACAAGGGCCGCCTCTGCTGACTGCCTGATCTGACTTTTTAACTGAATGGCCAGAGAGCCTGTCATAAAAGCTGCCACAAACATCGTAATAAAGGTCACTGGATAATCCTTTTCATAGGCCAGCAGGGTATATCTGGGCTCTGTGAAAAGAAAATTAAACACAAACACACTGATCATCGAGGAAATCAGACTATAGATCTGACGCGTTGTAATCACGGATGTGATCATCACACAAAGAATATAAACCATGATGATATTCGCTTCGCTGAACCCCAGTTTCCAGAACCCAAAGCCTATAACAGACGCCAGGACGATCATTGCCATGCTTTTCAGAATATTCAAAGCGTTCAGCGGCAATCCGGCACCACTCCTGTTCTTCAGGAAGCCTTCCATGCTTCCTTCTCCCTGAGGCTCACCGGAATCCCCGCTGCTGTTCTCTTCTGTAAACATGTCCAGTCTTTTCATAAACCACATGCCCACAGCTCCGATGACCAGAAATCCCAAAAGTAACAGAACTGTTTCCATCATATCACCTCCGGGTTCTTCTAAATATGAAAGCATTTCTGTATATCTTTATTCTTTCCCAGTACCAGCAATGCCTCATCCTTCGTTAAGCAGGTATCCGGAGTTATGGTAAGTTCTCTTTTCCCATCTCTTTTCAGTGCCATAATGTTTATATTATACTTCTGACGGATGTTGATCTCCCCGACCGTCCTTCCAACCCAGGCATCCGGCACTTCAACCTCAAAGATTGCACAATCATCATCCAGTTCAATATAATCAAAAATATGATCCGAAGTGTACCGGATGGCCGTCCATGTAGCCAGCTGCTTTTCCGGATACACGATCTTATCGGCACCGTTGCGGAGCAGAAACTTTGCATGTACATCTCTGGCCGCTCTTGAGACCACCATCTTTGCACCCAGCTCCTTCAGAAGGGAGGTCGTTTCCAGAGAACTCTGAAAGTCATTTCCGATGGCCACGATACAGACATCATAGTTCCCCACTCCCAGAGACCGGAGAAATGCCTCATTCATACTGTCACCGATCTGTGCATTCGTGACATACGGAAGTGCCTCCTCCACTCTCTCCTCCCGTTTGTCAATCGCCATGACCTCATGCTTCAATTCATGCAGCTTCACTGCAATATTTTTTCCGAATCTTCCCAGTCCAATCAGTAAAATTGACTTTACCATAATACCATCCTTTCTGTATACCGTCTAGTATGATTCACCCTAAATACCTTACTGTTTCAATGAGGATGGTGAATCATACCAGCTTAACCCACTGTAATTTTCTCTTTTGGATATTTTGACAGGTTTCTCTGTGTACCGGAAAACGCCGCAAATACCAGCGTGAGACCTCCCACTCTTCCCAGGAACATCAGAATGATCAGAATCATCCTTGATATGGCACCTAATTGTGGCGTGATTCCCAGTGTCAGCCCTACGGTACCAATTGCGGAAGCTGTTTCAAACAGACAGGTAAGCACCGGCAGGCCCTCGATGGTACTGATCAGGATTCCCCCCGTCAGAAACAGCGTAAGGTACATCAGCAGAATGGCCGCTGCGAATTTTATGGTGCCATCTTCGATTCTTCTTCTGAAACACACGGTATCTTCCTTTCTTTGAAATACGGAAAACAGTGACATAAAGAGAACTGCGATGGTCGTTGTCTTCATACCTCCCGCAGTCGATCCCGGTGAACCGCCGATCAGCATCAGAATGATGATGACCATCTGTCCTGATTCACTGAAGCGCGTAAGATCCACCGTGTTGAATCCGGCTGTTCTTGGCGTGACAGCCTGAAACAGGGCTGCCCATACCTTCTCCCCCGTTGACATACCATTCCATACCCCACGGCTAAATTCACCAAAAAAGAAAATCAGGAAGGAGAAAACAATCAGTACGGCTGCCATAAGCAGGGTAACTTTACTTTGCATGCGATATTTCCGAATGTGCAGTTTCTTACTCTTTACATCATCCCAGGTGAGAAATCCGATGCCACCCACAACGATCAGTCCGATAATCACGACATTGATCAGACCATTTCCTGCGTATCCTGTCAGAGAAGAAAAGGGGGCTTTCTTTCCCATCAGGTCAAATCCCGCATTACAAAATGCGGATATGGAGTGAAAGATCGAATTCCATAATCCCCTCCACAGTCCAAAATCCCTGCAAAAAACAGGAAACATCAGGCAGGCACCTGTCAGTTCGATCAGAAAGGTGGATTTTAAAATAAATCCTGTCAGCCGGACGATCCCGCCGACGCTTGGGGCGGCAATTGCCTCCTTCATGGTACTTCTCTGCATCAGACTGATCTTTCTGCCGGAAATCGCTGCCGCTGATACGGCAATCGTCACGACTCCCATTCCTCCTGTCTGAATCAGCAGCAAAATAACTGCCTGTCCAAACACAGACCAGTAGGTGACCGTATCTTTCACCACCAGTCCCGTCACGCAGGTCGCTGAGGTCGCTGTAAACAAAGCATCAAAAAAAGGCGTTATCCTGCCACTTTTTGAGGAGACAGGAAGCATCAGCAAAAGGCTTCCAATCAGTATGGCGCAGAAAAAGCCGACTATGATAATCTGAAAAGACGTCAGCCGCTTTTTTTTATAGAATAAATATTTCATCTCTCTACCAGCCCGATTTTATTATTATTATGAGTTGCCCGACAAATGAGCCTTTCGTCGATTTTTCCGTGCTTCGCACTCCCAAAATCGACGAAAACATTCGCAATCCGCTCATTATTATTATCTCTGATTTTATTTAAAGTTTGTATAAGAATATTCCAGATGATATTAAGATGGTATAAAGAATGTTTCATCCGAAATCCGCCCTGTCCGGACTGAGATCCTGAAGACATGATTTTATAAGATGGCTGCCCTCGATAAGGACAGCCATATAGAAGTAAATTCACTATTTATTTTTGTTTAAACAGGCTTTTTCATTCCACAGACGGCAACCGCCCTTATTTTCACGCTTGACGCGGTACAGAGCCTGGTCAGCACACTGAATCAGCCTTGCAAGATTCTTCTCATCCGTTCCGCACAGGGCAATGCCTGCGGAGCAGGAGGCATGAAATGTGCGGCAGATGTCCGACCCTTTTTTTACAGCAGCCGCCCCATCGTTCAAATGCTTCAGAACGACCAGGAATTCATCTCCACCGTAACGGCAGAGAATATCCTTCGCCCTGGTCTTACGCCGGAGCAAATCTGCAAAGGACTGAATAAGCCTGTCACCCTCTTCGTGACCGCACGTATCATTGACTTTCTTCAGATCATCCAGATCAAACAGGCATACTGCCAACGGCAGATCCTCCTTCCGCAAAGAATCCATGGCTGCCTGAAGCCCCCGCCGGTTGAGTAATCCCGTCAGATAGTCCCTGCTGGCTTCATCGCGCAAAATGATCTCACGCTCATGAGCCGCCGCAATTCCCATCAGCCGCTCGACCCGTCTGATCAGATCACGCTGTGGATGACATTTACAGAGAAAATCATCTGTTTCCAGTGCAAGCGGATACTCTTCCATCATTTCACACCCGGGTACGGTGGACAGTACGGGAATTCTCCAAAACAGAGGATTCTGCCTCAAAGCTTTCAGAAGTGAAGCTGCACCGTCTTGTGGCAGTGTCATGCTCAGGAGCACGACAGAAACAGCGTCACCCCCGCACTCTGCAATACAGTCAAGTGCACTTTTCAAATCGGAGGCTTCCATAACCTGATATTGTCCCCCGAAAAGCCGGCGGATCTTTTCCCTGTATCTGACATCCTCATCTACGACCAGCAGGCTCCGCATACTGTTTTCCCTGTTCGGCGCTTTCGCCGTTGGAACCGGATTGCGGAAAGTCTGATTCTTCAGTAACTCTTCATATTCTGTGACAGGCATGGGCTTCGCAAAATAATACCCCTGGACGTAATCGCATCCAATGTCTCGCAGGCGATCCAGCTGCTCCCCGGTCTCCACGCCCTCTGCCACCACGCTCAGTCCGATTCCATGAGACATATTAATAACATAACTCAGAATACTCTGATCCGCAGGTTTAGCCATTTCATTCTGGATAAACTTCATATCGAGCTTTAAAATATCCATCTTCATCTGGTTGAGCATATTTAATGAGGAATAACCGCTGCCGAAATCATCCATCTCAATGATGAAGCCCAGCTCCCGCAGCTGATTCACCGTATTGATGATCTGTACAGGATTTTCTGCATACGCACTTTCTGTAATCTCCAGGTGCAGATACAAAGGATCTATGCCATACTTTTCTGTGATTTTCGTAAGAGTGTTCACCAGATCTATCTGATAGATGTCTGTCCTGGATACATTGACGGATACGGGAAGAAGCGGGTATCCCTTTTCCTTCCATTCCCTGAGTCGGACGCATACCTGTTCCCAGATATACTGATCCAGATTGGAAATGAAACCATTCTTCTCAAACAGAGGTATAAACTCGCCCGGCGACATAAATCCCCACTCGGGGTGGATCCAGCGCACAAGGGATTCTGCACCGGCCATACATTCCTCATTCAGGCTGTATTTGGGCTGGAGATATACGATAAACTGTTTTTCAGCCAATGCAGTCTCCATCGCATCCGTGATGGCTTGCTCTCTCAGCAGTTTTCCCCGGAGAGCATCGTCGTAAACGGCAATGTGCTGATTATACTGCCCTTTGATACTGTTCATTGCCAGCAGCGCCCGGTCACACATCTGCTCCACCGGCACCGTGCGGTCAATAATCTCATAAATCCCCCATTTCATGACCACATTACTTCTTCCGGAGACGTATTCCTCCGAAAAACTGATCCTGTCTTTCTTTTCCTGTTCCCGTTCCTGCAGACACAGGAATCTGTCAGCGGCAAAACGTCCACAGATCGCGTTCTCGCCGCTCCTCTCCCTGAGCATATGAGCTATTTTCTTCAGAAGGATATCCCCGGCTGCAACGCCAAAGTTATCGTTGTATAATTTAAAGTTCTCAATGTTGACACCGACAACTGTAAACTCCTGCTCAGGCTCTCTCAGCAGCCGTTCACGCACCTTCTGATAAAAGAACTCCTTACTGTACAGTCCTGTAAGACGGTCATACTGGAGAAGGTTCACAATTGCAGCAGTTTCCCGCAGCTTGATAATACTTGCAATCCGGTGCAGAATTACCTGTGGCCGGTAGGGTTTTGGAACAAAGTCTGTAGCGCCGTGAGCCAGAGCTGACACTTCATCCTCCTCACTGTCGTTCTGAGTCATAACAATGACAGGAATCAGTGACAACTCAGCGTCATCCTTTATCCTGTCCAGGAAGGTGTATCCATCCAGCACCGGCATCCTGACATCCAGAAGGATCAAAGCGACGCTGTCCTTGTCCTGTTCCAGAATATGCAGCGCTTCCTGTCCGTTTTCAGCTTCCAGAACACTGTAATCATTTGACAGAATCTCACTGAGCATCTCCCGGTTAAGTTCATTATCTTCAACAATTAAAATTCTCTTTTGTGTTATCATTATCCATTTTCTCTTTTTCTTTTGTATTTCAACTGTTCAGAACAGTCTTCACTTTCTTTCTTAATATGAGCCAAGGGACAAATGGACATAAAATACATGCTTGCATGTATTTTTA
>UQCM01000031.1 GCA_900539525.1 uncultured Blautia sp. | reverse complement strand
AGAGCACCTGACTCTTAATCAGGGTGTCCAGGGTTCGAACCCCTGATCGCGCACTGAAAATGTCCCAGACTTAGCTGTTTATGCGGGTTTGAGGCGTTTTTTTTGTCACCTCATTTAGCTGATTTTAAACCAATGCAGGTATCTCATTTCCGGATCTTCCGGAATGTTTGACTCAGGGCTCTCGCCCTATAGATTTATTCTAGATGACTTCTCACAAGATACCGTATGTTGTCGTAGATATAGGGCTTGATTTCATCCAGAGAAACCGGCTGCTGGTAGAGGATCGGACTGTAGATGCTGCCGCTGACCAGTTCTGCGATCATGTAGATCATGATTTCCGGATGCTTCAGCTTTCTGCCGGATTCGGAGATGATCTGTTCATAAATTTCATATACATTTTTTTCAGAATCGGGATCGGGTGCGGTAAGGGCATTTTTAAAAAGTCCCCAGCTCAGATGCTTGGAGAGAAGCATCAGAAGAGAGCGGTCTTCTGCCAGGCGGTCGATGATATAGTCCGAAAGGAAAACCACCTGATCTTCAAAGCTTTCAAAGCTCTTCTGATGCATGGCATTGTAAGCGTCCTGAAACAGCTGATTTGCTTTGTGAGCGATCAGTTTGTTCCTCAGATCGTATTTGTCCGTAAAATATAAATAAAAGGTACCCTTTGCCACGCCCGCCTTTTCTACAATATCTGATATGGATGTTTTCTGAATACCCTTGGAGACAAAAAGCTCAAAGGCAGTGTTCAGAAGGGCATCCTTTTTTTTCTGTTTTTTTACCTCTAATTTTCCCACAGTTATTTTCTCCTGAATGCTATATATGATAAATATTTATAAATCTGCATGACACTGCACAATTACCATTATTGAATAAAAATGACGAAAAGTCAATCTTATAAAATCGACAAAATATGAGTAAATTGTAACTATTCAGAGTCCATTCGCAAAATCGCCTCTGCGAGGCTTTCCTTTTGCTCATGCAGGGCTCTCGCCCTATAGATTTATAAAATTTTGCTCTGCTGAGCAAGCTCCCCAGAGCAAATATTTATAAATCTGCATGACTCTGAACAGTTACAGCAAATTATAAAGATTTCATAAAATAGCAAAGATAAGATTGACTATTGGTCATTTCTGGCGTATAACACTCTGTAGAAAATAAAAATGACTAATAGTCATTTATAAAGATGAGGAGGAAACGAGATGATGGTTAAGATTGGAAAAAAGATTGTAAAGCTCCGGATTCCGATATTTATCCTGTGTCTGCTGCTTCTGGTGCCGGCAGGATGGGGCTATCTGAATACCAGGATTAACTATGATATCCTGAGCTATCTGCCGGAACATCTGGAAACCGTGAAGGGGCAGGATATTATGGTGGATGAGTTTGGTATGGGAGCGTTTTCCATGGTGGTCGTGGAGGATATGGAGCCAAAAAATGTCGTCAGACTGAAGGAGCGGATCGAGGAAGTAGATCATGTCAAAGATGTACTCTGGTATGACAGTATTATGGATATTCGTATGCCGATGGAAATGCTGCCGGATAAGATCAGGGATGCATTTAATCAGGGGAATGCAACGATGATGATTGCGCTGTTTGACGACACCACATCAGCCGATGCGACCATGGAGGCTGTTTCCGAGATGAGAACTCTTTGCCGTGAGCAGTGCTTTATCAGCGGGATGTCCGGAGTCGTAACAGACATTAAGAATCTGTCGTTAAAGGAAATGCCGATCTATGTGACGATTGCCGCACTTTTGTGTCTTTTGGTGCTTGGCCTGACGATGGAATCCTTTGTGGTACCGCTGATCTTTCTTTTCAGTATCGGAGTGTCGATCGTATACAACCTGGGAACCAATATTTTTCTGGGTGATATTTCCTATCTCACACAGGCCCTTACGGCAGTGCTTCAGCTGGGAGTTACCATGGATTATTCCATTTTCCTTCTGAATACCTATGAAGAAAACAAGATACGGTTTGACGGGGACAAGGAGCGTGCCATGGCACATGCCATTTCCAATACCTTTAAATCGGTGGTGGGCAGCTCCGTAACAACGATTGCAGGGTTTGCGGCGCTTTGCTTTATGACCTTCAAGCTGGGAATGAATATCGGAATCGTCATGTCAAAGGGAGTCATCATTGGAGTATTATGCTGTATTACCTTCCTGCCGTCGATGATCCTGATTTTTGACCGGGCGATTGAAAAGACGAAGCACAGATCCCTGATTCCGAACATGGATAAGGTGTCCGGATTTATCACGAAACACTATAAAATCTGGCTGGCTGTTTTTGTACTTCTGTTCCTGCCGGCTTTGTACGGCAACATGCACACAGGTGTATATTACAACATTGATAAATCCCTGCCGGAAACGCTGGACAGCGCCGTGGCAAATGAGAAGCTGTCAGAGGAATTCCATTTAAATAATGTGTATATGGTCATGCTGAAAAACGGCGTGGAAGCAAAAGATAAACAGAAGATGATGGATGAGATCAATGATGTGGACGGTGTAAAATGGTGCATCGGTATGAATTCCCTGGTGGGAAGCGGATTTCCGGAGGAGATGATTCCGGAGAATATCCGGAGTATGGTGCAGAGTGATGACTATGAAGTGGAATTTGTGGCCTCTGATTATGCCAGTGCCACAGATGAGCAGAATGCACAGATTGGAGCGGTCAATAAGATCGTAAAGGGATACAGTCCGCAGTCCATGGTGATCGGAGAGGCACCTTTGATGAAGGATCTGGCAGATGTGACAAATGTGGATATCCGGAACGTAAATATTGCTTCGATCGCAGCCATCTTCATCATTATCATGCTGGTGTTCCGGTCCATTTCTCTGCCGGTGATCCTGGTGCTGGTGATCGAATTTGCCATCTTTGTGAATATGGCAATTCCATTCTATACCGGTATCACCCTCCCCTTTGTGGCCAGTATCGTGATCGGAACCATCCAGCTGGGGGCTACCGTAGATTATGCGATCCTGATGACGAGTAAATACCAGAAGGCCAGAGGCCAGGGGAAGAGTAAGATGGAAGCTATCGGACTGGCTCATAAGTCATCCATGAAATCGATTTTGATCAGCGGTGTAAGCTTTTTTGCAGCAACCTTTG
The DNA here is from genome assembly GCA_900539525.1 of uncultured Blautia sp. Taxonomy (GTDB): domain Bacteria; phylum Bacillota; class Clostridia; order Lachnospirales; family Lachnospiraceae; genus Hominisplanchenecus_A. The sequence continues at coordinate 29,501 of UQCM01000031.1, read as the reverse complement.
GAGTAGGAATGTATTCGGAGATCGATATGATCAGTTCTATCTGTACCCTGCTGTCAAGAGGAGCGATGATCAGCACGATCGTTGTTATCTGTATATTACCGGCCATGTTTATGGTATTTGACAGAATCATCTGTAAGACGTCCATTGGATTTTTGGGAACTGCTCAGAGTCATGCGGATTTATAAATATTTGCCTCGTAGAGGCGATTTTGCGAATGGACTCTGAACAGTTACACTTTTTGCAAAGAAAAACAGGAGGAATCGTTATGAATAAAAACAGGAAGTTAAGAAAGACAACAGCAGCCGGACTTGCCGTTTTGATGGCAGGAACAGCCTGCTTCGGAAATATGGTTACTGCATATGCGGCAGAGCCGGAGAAAGAGGAAACTGTGTATGTGAAGGCAGGAGCGGATGGAAGCACAGATAAGATCATTGTCAGCAACTGGCTCAAAAACGGAGACGGTGCACAGGAAATCAAAGATGAGTCAGAACTGAGCGGTATAAAAAATGTCAAGGGCGATGAGACCTTTACACAGAATGGAAAGGACATTACCTGGCAGGCAGAAGGGAATGATATTTATTATCAGGGTGAAACGACAAAAACACTTCCGGTAGGGGTAAAGGTTACCTACTATCTGGACGGGAAGGAGATCTCACCGGAGGAACTGGCAGGAAGAAGCGGAAAAGTCAGGATCCGTTTTGACTATACGAACAACAGCAGGAACAAAGACGTGTATACGCCCTTTACGATGGCAACCGGTGTGATCCTGCCGGTGGAGCATTTTACAAATGTAGAGGTGGAAAACGGAAAAGTGATTTCCGATGGAAGTAAAAATATTGTCATCGGTATGGGATTTCCGGGGCTGGCACAGAGTCTGAAGCTTTCAGAGTCGGAGCTGACAAAAGATATTGAACTTCCCGAATCTTTTGAAATTTCAGCGGATGTGGAGAATTTTACTCTTACGATGACGGCTACGGTCGCTTCCCCGTTGGATCCTGCCGAGTTTGGACTGGATGAGGTGGAAAGTCTGGATGACTTAAAGGAGTCTTTTGAGGAGCTTCAGGATGCTTCGACAGAGCTTAAGAATGGAAGCGGTGAACTGGCCGATGGTGTAAAGACATTGCAGGTATCCTGTGTAACACTGGCTGACGGCATGCGTACCGTAGATGAAAAAACGGGTGAGCTGTCGGAAGGAATCGGCACACTGAACAGCGGTAAGGCTTCGCTGATTGACGGACTGGATTCTCTGGCGGCAGGTATCCGCACGTTAAACAGCAAAAAAGGCGGCCTGACAAAGGGGGTGGACGATCTTGCCGGGGGAATCGGCACATTGAACAGTAAAAAGGGAGAGCTGACAAAAGGAATCGATGAGCTTGCATCCGGTCTGAACACCATGAACACACAAAAGGATGCACTGACGGAGGGAACCAAAAGTCTGGCAGCCGGAAGCAGTACACTGAAAAGCGGAAGTGAAGAACTGCAGGCGGGAGTAGGCGCGTATACACAAGGGGTTTCCGGTCTGAAGAGGGGCATTGATCAGTATACGGGAGGAACAGACCAGCTGGCGGCAGGTGTAGCTGCATATGTGCCGGGGGCTTACAGTCTGGCGCAGGGAGTGCAGCAGTTAAATGGCAGTCTGCAGCAGATGACGGGAGCCGCTCAGACGCAGCAGCAGGCGCTGGAGGAGAATGCGGCAGCCACAGAGCAGATGGAATCACAGGTCAGAGCGGCAAAGGGCACAGCGGAGAATCTTTCAGAGGTCATGGAGCTGGCGGACAGTACTATCAGCAGCCTGTCTGTCTCCATTCAGCAGAATCAGACCGTACTGGATACGTTGAAGGATGTACAGGGAAGGCTCGGGGAGCTTCCGGGGAACCTGATTGCCTCTTACTCGGACACCTACAGGCAATATGTGAGTGTACTGGAGACGGATATTTCCTATCTGCAGAATGATATTAAGATACAGAAGGAGGCACTGAAGGCATGGAATGATTTTAAGGTGTCTGCAAATGTAGATTCGCTGAAGCAATCGTTAGACAATATCGAAACCGGTGCGGCAGATATCAGGTCATCAAGAGAAGCAGTGGATCCGGCAGAGGCTCTGGCGGGAGTCGCACAGACGGTATCCGGTATGGCGGCGGCCTCTGCACCGCTGGCTGATAAAGATATGGCGGATGCACTGACAAATGGTGCGGTAAACCTTCAGGATTCTTCTGATACATTACGGGAAGGGGCGAGGCAGCTGACAGATCAGAATACGGCGCTTCAGACGGGAGCTTCTGCTGTAGCAGGCGGTGCGGCAGCACTGGATGAAGGAATCGGTCAGGTAAAAACAGGAGCAGAAAGGCTCGCCGGAGGAATCGGGCAGCTGGCTGCAGGAAGCACGTCGCTTCAGACAGGAGCAAAGGCATTTAGCACCGGAATCGATGCGCTGGCAGCGGGAAGCACAAAGCTTCAGACGGGTGCAAAGAGCTTAAGTGCCGGAATCGGAGAGCTGTCAGCTGGAAGCACAAAGCTTCAGACAGGAGCGAAAACGCTGAGTAATGGAATCGGAAAACTGGCAGAGGGCAGTGTGAAGTTAAAGAATGGAACAGCGGAACTGTCAGAGGGAGGCACAAAGCTGACAGACGGTGTGGATGAGCTGGCGGAAGGTGCGAATGCTTTGAGAGATGGCATGAAGAAATTCGATGAAGAAGGAATACAGGAGCTTACAGATACCTTTAACGGTGAGCTGCAGGATATCCTGGATCGGATCGATCAGGTCGTGGACGCCGGCAGGGCATATAAGACATTTTCAGGAGCTAAGGAAGCGGCAGAAGGAAGCGTGAAGTTCATCATCGAGACAGGGGGCATCGAGAAAGAGTAGCAGCGCGATATGATGCAGAATGCATCATATCTGTGCATTGCGAAGCGTGCTGCCGGTCACGGAGTGAACAGTAACCAGCGCAAGATTGTGGTAACTGTTCAGAGTGTGCAGTCTATTGACATGTACGGACAGATTGCTGTAGAATGGAATATCAGAAAGTGATGAGGAGGTCGCAGGATGGAACTGGAACAATTAAGAAAAGATATGGTCGCAGCTATGAAGGCAAAGGACAAGGCCAGAAAGGATTCGATTTCTTCTCTGGTATCAGCAGTGAAGAAGGTGGCGATCGATGAAGGATGCAGGGATGATATTTCATCGGAACTGGTGGATCGCGTGATCTTAAAGGAACTGAAATCAGTGAAGGAGCAGATCGATACCTGCCCGGATTCACGCGCGGATCTGAAGGCGGAATATCAGGCACGCTATGATGTGATTTCTGAGTATGCACCGAAGCTGATGTCCGAAGAGGAAGTGAAGGCATATATTTCGGAAAAGTTTGCAGATGTGGTTGCCACGAAGAATAAGGGACAGATCATGAAGGCAGTCATGGCAGAACTGAAGGGAAAGGCAGACGGAAAGGTGATCAATCAGGTGGTTGGAGAGCTTTGCAAATAATGATGAAACAGCAAGAGCCGTCCAACGGAAAGAAAGGAAAAACAGAAATCTGTCCGGTATACAAAAAGTGCGGGGGCTGTCAGTTTCAGGGTGTACCCTATGAGGAGCAGCTGAAGAAAAAAGAGAAGCAGGTGAAAAAGCTGCTGTCGCCGTATTGTAAAGTCCACCCGATCATCGGTATGGAGAATCCTTATCATTACCGGAATAAGGTACATGCCGTCTTTGACAGGGACAGGAAAGGAAATGCCATCTCCGGTGTTTATAAAAAGGGAACCCATATCGTGGTTCCGGTTGACCGCTGTATGATCGAGGACGAGAAGGCGGATGAGATCATCTGCAGTATCCGCGGACTGCTGAAGTCCTTTAAAATCCGGACCTATGATGAAGATACCGGATACGGGCTTCTGCGCCATGTGCTGGTGCGCCGGGGATTTTCAAGTGGTGAAATTCTGGTGGTTCTGGTCACGGCATCGCCTGTATTCCCTTCAAAGAATAATTTTGTGAAGGCACTGCGCAAACTGCATCCGGAGATCACCACCATTGTACAGAATGTAAATGGCCGGGGAACCAGTATGGTACTGGGAGATCAGGAAAAGACACTTTATGGAAAAGGGTATATCGAAGATACTCTGTGCGGATGTACCTTCCGCATTTCACCAAAATCCTTTTATCAGGTAAATCCGGTCCAGACGGAAATCCTGTACCGAAAAGCCATTGAGCTGGCGCGTCTCACCGGAAAAGAAACCGTGCTGGATGCCTACTGCGGGATCGGGACCATCGGCCTGATCGCCAGCAGGCAGGCGAAACAGGTGATCGGCGTAGAGCTGAATAAGGATGCTGTGCGTGATGCCATCACAAATGCAAAAAGAAATCAGATTACAAATGCCAGATTTTTCTGCGGGGATGCAGGTGAATTTATGGTCGGGATGACGGCGGAAGGCATGAAAGCCGACGTGGTATTCATGGATCCTCCGCGCAGTGGAAGTGATGAGACTTTTCTTGACTGCCTGGCACTTATGAAGCCGGAGAAGGTAGTCTATATTTCCTGCAACCCGGAGACGCTGGCGCGGGATCTTAAGTATCTGGTGAAGAAAGGTTATCAGGCACAGGAGGCCTGGGCGGTGGATATGTTTGGGTGGACGGAACATGTGGAGACGGTAGTTCTTCTGTCAAGAGCAAAGTAATAAAGGGTTGAAAAAGTCTAGAAATAAAGGGGTTTCGAGAGTTTACCGTATCAGGCGGTCTCTCGGAATCCTTTTTCTTTTTGCTTTGACAATAGTTCTATTGTCTGAGTTTTCGTATAGATTTCTTTCGCTGCGATAGGCATAAAGAATGTGATCAGCCGCAATGCCCCGCCTTTTGAAATAACGTTCAATGTGTTTCATATAGAATTCCCCGCAGACTTCACAATAATATTTATGTCTATTTTACAACATAACAGTATGGAATGCAACTGGATGTTATAAAATACAACACAAAATGCATTTCAAACATAAAAATGAATGAAGCATCTGAAAAAAGCAAAACACACAACACGAATTTTCGAATATTGATTGAAAACTATATGGGTAAATGTTATAATATTTGCAAATTACTTATATGAAGAAAGAAATCATTTGCAGGATGTTTTGATTTCTATGAGTGGAGGTATTATGATGAAGCTACGAGGATTAAAGAGAGGACTGGCCATACTTTTATCCATCGTCATGGTGGTGGGGCTGTTGCCGGGCGTAGGTACCATGAAGGTATCGGCTGCGGAAGGAGAAGAGACCGCCGCCGGTGTTACCTTCACCGCACTGGACGGTAACCCGGAGGGGTTTAATGAGGGAAATGATGAAAGATATCACAATTTATTTGACGGAACAGCAACCACGAAATGGTGCTGTGAATTTATCAATCCTTCCTATGTGATTTTCAAAGCATCCCAACCGATCTACGTCAGTGGATATACTATATGGACGGGGAATGACACCGGAGAAAATCCGGAAAGAAACCCTACAGAATGGACGCTGTCTGCCTGCAACGATTATGACGAAACGAACAAGAGCGGCGGAACATGGCAAACCATTGATACGGTAACTGACGGTGGGTTGCGCGAAGAAAATCTGGCCGACACGACGTTTACCATTCCCGAAACAGAAACAACGTATAGGTATTTTAAGCTGAATATCACAAGTATAGATTATGCTAACACCATGCAGCTCGGTGAGCTTGCACTTTCTTATCGCGCGAAGTCTTGTGAAACTCACGATTGGGCCTATACGCGTACCGTCACTCCCACCTGTACCGAGGACGGTTATGATGTAGAGACCTGTTCCAATTGCGGTCAGGTGCAGCATTCGAATCAGAAACCTGCGCTTGGACATACCTTTGAAAATGGAAGTTGCACTGTATGCGGAAGCGGAAAGGTGCAATTCACAGCAACCGCAGGAACCGATGGTGTCAGCGAGAGTGAAGGCTACGCCATGCTTCTGGACAAGAAGTATTCTTCCACAGACATAGCGGATTATTCCAAATGGTGCGTCGATCATTACCACGGGGACGCTTATATCATTTTTGCAGCATCCGATCCGATCAATGTGAAGGGCTATACCATCGTCACCGGTGATGACAATGAGGAATACGGTGGCAGAAACCCGAAAAACTGGACGTTGTATGGATGCAATGATCCTCAAGCAAACTCAGAGAGCGGACGTGATTCCGGTAGCTGGCAAATAATTCACAGCGTCTCAGATGACACTGTACTGCAGGATATGAATTATACTCCATATACGTTTACGCTTGACGCTCCCACAGCGGCCAAGTACCAGTACTTCAAGCTGGAGATCACCGAGATCCAAGACCAAAGCAAAGACGTCATGCAGATGAGCGAATTCATTCTGGATTATTCTACTTGTGCACATGATTGGAAAAAAACGGAAACGACCATTCCGCCGACCTGTACCGAGGGCGGCTATGACGTTTACCAATGTACAATCTGCCAAGAAACGAACAATGTTGCGAATGGTACGCCTGTAACAGAACATACCTTTGAAAATGGAAAATGCACTGTATGCGGAAGTCGCAAACAAGTGCAATTCACGGCAACCGCAGGAACCGATGGTGCCAGCGCGAATGAAGGCTACGCCATGCTTCTGGACAAGAAGTATTCTTCCACAGACGAAAATGATTATTCCAAATGGTGCGTCGATCCTTACCGCAGTGACACTTATATCATTTTTGCAGCATCCGATCCGATCATTGTGAAGGGCTACACCATCGTCACCGGTAATGACAATGAGGAGGAAAATGGCAGAAACCCGAAAAGCTGGACGTTGTATGGATGCAATGATCCTGAAGCAAACTCAGAGAGCGGACGTTATTCCAGTAGCTGGCAAATAATTCACAGCGTCTCAGATGACACTGTACTGCAGGATATGAATTATACTCCATATACGTTTACGCTTGACGCTCCCACAGCGGCCAAGTACCAGTACTTCAAGCTGGAGATCACCGAGATCCAAGACCAAAGCAAAGACGTCATGCAGATGAGCGAATTCATTCTGGATTATTCTTATTGTGAGCATAATTGGGTAAAAACGGAAACGACCATTCCGCCGACCTGTACCGAGGGCGGTTATGACGTTTACCAATGCTCAATCTGCCACGCAACGAACAATGTTGCGAATGGTTCCACAGCGGAACATACCTGGGTAAAGGGCGAATCCGTCGCTCCGACCTGTGCCGAGGACGGCTACACCCCTCAGACCTGTTCCAATTGTGGTGCAACACAGAAAACAGGCATCATACCTGCCCTGGGGCATGATTTTGACAACAGACAATGCACCCGCTGCGGCGTTTCGGATACAGCACTGTCCCGGCCGAAGGGCGACGGCACAGTAGAAAGTCCTTATCGAATCAGCACAGTGGGCGAGCTTACCTGGTTTGCAGGACTTGTAAACGGTACGCTTGATGGAGCAGCACGAAATACATCCGCAAACGCAGTGCTTACCACGGATATTGATTTTGGCAACAACAATTTTGCTGCAATCGGAACAGAAGCCTATCCATTCAGCGGCACCTTTGACGGCAGTGGTCATACCATTACCGTAAATCAGAACGGAAGCAGTGATGTTGCGCTCTTTGGCTATCTCGGTAACTGCACCGTAAAGAATCTTACCGTTACGGGTACGATTAGGACTACTGAAAAGTTTGCTGCCGGCATTGCAATGCAGACGAAAACCGGCACTACCGCTACAGTTGAAAACTGTGTCTCCAATGTTACCATAGAATCAAGCATAGATGGCGACGGCACACACGGTGGCTTGATCGGTATGCCCCAAGGAGCGGTAAACATCAATAACTGTGCATTTACAGGCGCTATCAACGGTGCATCTACCGACTCATGCGGCGGCATGATAGGCTATGCAAAAGGAAACGTAACAATTAAAAATTCCTATATCGCTGCCACGTTCAATCTTAATGAAACATCGTGCCATACCTTCAGCAGAGATTTTGCCACCTGGGTGAAATTAGAGAACTGTTATTATCTCAATGCGCTGGGAGAAGTACCTGCCAACGCAACGCAGCTGACAAGCGAGCAATTCTCAAGCGGCGAAGCGGCTTACCGCTTACAGGGCGAGCAGACCGAAGCTGTCTGGGGACAGACGCTTGGCGAAAATGGTGACCCCTACCCTGTTCTTGGCGGCATGAAGGTGTACAAAAATGACACCTACAGATGTCCCGGAAACAGAACTGTTGTTCAAAGTGAATATTCAAACACTGAGAAACCCGCGGTTTATCTTGATCATGATATGAAGGAAGTTGAGGCAAAAGCCGAAACCTGTACAGAAGCTGGAAATATTGCATATTGGGTTTGCGCTTATGAAGAAGGCGTTTATTACACGGACGAAGGCAGAACAGGAACGCATAAAACTGTTGTAATTCCTGCAAGCGGACATGAAATGAGGGATGATGGAGTTTGTTCCAAATGCGGTATTGACATTCCTTATCTTTCCTGCGATTCAGACGGCAGAAACTGGACTACATCCACCTGCTCCGGTGCTATCCTCGTGACATCCACGGATACGCAATGGGGAACAAGCGGTACCGAATCCTGGTATGTGGCAAGGGGTACTGTAACTATTGACAATCGTGTTACCGTGAAGGGAACCGTTCACCTGATACTTGCAGATAACTGTAACCTCACCATCAACGGTGGTATTAACGTAACAAACGGTGGTTATAGCGTAGCAGACGAGGATAATCAATTTAGCATCTACGCTCAGTCAGATGGAAACCAGATGGGTTGCCTGACAATCCCGAAGCCCTCGTCATCGAGTGGTGCTGCGGGCATTGGAGGAAACCGCAACTGCATGAGCGGTAAAATAACCATCAATGGCGGAAATATTTCCAGCGAGAGCTATTCCTCCGGAGCAGGTATCGGAGGTGGGAACGGCTACTATGGGGATGTCACCATCAATGGAGGCAAGGTGACAGCAGCAAGTAGTTTCGGAGCAGGTATCGGTCATGGAAGTTCCGCTCCCGGAGGTCGCGGAGGAGTTGTCATCAATGGAGGAGCCGTGACAGCAAGCAGCGAAAACGGTGCAGGCATTGGTGGTGGATTTGGAGGAAGCGGTAAGGTCACCATCAAAGGTGGAGTGATAACAGCAACCAGCGTTAACAAAGTCGGCATTGGTGGATGCGATGGAGACGGTACGGTTACAATTACTGGCTCACCTGTGATTTTTGCCTCATCAATTTCAGATCAAAGCGGGAAAGAGAATCATACATGGGGCGGCATAATTTTTGAGGGAGATTCCGGAAAAGTATATGGTACTTTGGCAACTGTAGATGCCGATTGTACCATACCGAGCGGAAAAATCCTTGCGGTAGCAAAGGGAGAGACCATTTCCATTGCCGAAAACAGAACCCTCACAAACGAAGGAACCATTTACAACAGCGGAACCTTTACGGGCGCGGTAACGAACAATGGAACCATTCACAACACGGGAACATTCGATGGAGAATTAGGCGGTACTGTTTCTCATTATACCATTGCACCAACAGGGAATGATCGTTGCCCATCGGTTGATCTGTCGCTGAAAGTGAATGGCGAGGATTTCACCGGGACAGTAACGTATGCTTTGGTGAATCAGGACTCAAATGTAACTGTAGATGGCTCCACCTTAAACGCAACAGATCTGAATGTGCTTGGAGACACAATTCCTGTTACAGCGACATTTACGGTAGATGAAATCGTTATGACAAGGACGGAGAATATCGGCAAGATGAACTTGCATGATTTCCCGGCCGAGTTTGATGTGAACGGGTTTAAGGTTTGTTCCGGGTGTAAGGAGACGATTTATCAGCCGGCAGAGATTGTTAACGAGATCCATCATCCGGAGCTGATTGATGATTATTCCGGTTACTATGCGATTGAAAATGCCGGACAGCTTTGCTGGTTTGCAGGACTTGTAAACGGTACGCTCGATGGAGTAGCACGAAATACTTCCGCAAACGCAGTGCTTGCCACGGATATTGATTTTGGCTACACCAATTTTGCTGCAATCGGAACAGAAGCTTATCCTTTCAGCGGCACCTTTGACGGCAACGGTCATACCATTACCGTAAACCAGAACGGAAGCAGTGATGTTGCGCTCTTTGGCTATCTCGGTAACAGCACCGTAAAGAATCTTACCGTAACGGGTACGATTCAGACTGCTGAAAAGTTTGCTGCCGGCATTGCAATGCAGACAGCAAGCGGTACTACCGCTACCGTTGAAAACTGCGTCTCCGATGTGACCATTGAATCAAACATAGATGGCGACGGCATACACGCCGGTTTGATCGGTGTATCTTTCGGAGTGGTGAACATCAATAACTGTGCATTTACAGGTGCCATCAACGGTGCATCTACCGACTCATGCGGCGGCATGGTAGGGTTTGCAAAAGGAGCCGTGACAATAAAAAATTCCTATATCGCTGCCACGTTCACGCTTAACAGCAAAAGTTGCCATACCTTCTGCAGACAATTCGCAGACACAGACTTTGTAACATTGACCAACTGCTATTATCTCAATGCGCTGGGAGTTGTACCTGCCAACGCAACGCAGCTGACAAGCGAGCAATTCTCAAGCGGCGAAGCGGCTTACCGCTTACAGGGCGAGCAGACCGAAGCTGTCTGGGGACAGACGCTTGGCGAAAATGGTGACCCCTACCCTGTTCTTGGCGGCATGAAGGTGTACAAAAATGAAACCACCGGATGCATCCAAATTACATATTCAAATACACAGCTTGACCCGGTAAATGCGGATCACATAGACAGCGACAGCAACGGCGTTTGTGATACCTGCGGAGCTAAGATCGCGTACATTATAACCGGCCGTATTCTTGATGAAGCTGGTCAGACCATCAACGGAGACATGCAAGGTCTTGCAAACTACAAGCCTGAAGAAAAGGTAACACTTACCGCTCCGGTCATTGCAGGCTATAACTTCATCGGCTGGTATGCATATGCTTCGGAAAGCCCGTTCTACACCGGTGATAATCTGTGCACAAGCAGAACCTACACCTTCACGGCAGAAGAAGACAGAGATCTCGTTGCCGTTTACAAGGCGATCGGTTCGGCAGAGCTTACGATTTCCGGCGGTAAGGATTTCACAATCAACGGTGCGAAGAAAACAACAGATGTGACAACGTCTTATCCGATGGGAAGTCAGATCACGGTTGTATGTAACGACAGTGATTTTGGCTACTGGAAGAACAGCGCCGGAATGGTGGTGAGCAGAAATCAGAGCTATACCTTCACCGTAACCGGTAAGGAAAGCATATCTGCTGTTTTCAATACCATTGCTAAGAATCAGGTAACCGTTGTATTTGAATCCTCCTATGGGCAGGTCATTGCAAGAGACCAGTATGCATCCGATGCTGCCATTACGGATCCGGGACTTCCCTTCCGCTATGGTTACACCGCCCTTGGCTGGGACTATAACGGAGATGGCAGCTACGATGCTGAAGCGGATACCTTTGCGAAAGCGCTGGAAAGAGGCTTTGATTCTCCAGAAAAGCTTGTAACAATCCTGCCGGTATATCAGCTCAACAACGTTACCTACAAGATTACAGTTGAGGGTGGTACCGGAGCGGGAATCTACAAGCAGAACGATGTTGTGACGGTAGAAGCAAATGCAGCATCCGAAGGCATGAAGTTCAGCCATTGGGTAGATAAAGCCGGAACGATTCTGAGCTACAATGAGAAGTACCAGTTCTACGCTGCGAAGGATATCACCGTAACCGCGGTGTATGTAGCAGATACTACCGAAGTGGAAGCAAAGGGAACAACGGAGATAATTGATATGTCTGCCGACACAGCAAACGGCAAGCTCACCTTTGTATCCATGAGCACCGTGCCGGAAGGCTGCACCATCAATAAGGCGGGTATTATCGCTACAAATATTGAAGGTGTCGGAACAAGCGGAGACGGATTCAATGCAGATACAGCCGCATATGTAAGAGGCAACGCATGGACCGGCAATGCATACAGATTTACATGGACTAAGAGTAAGGTTGCTTCAAATGAAACATGGTATGTAAGAGCACATCTTGTGTATACCGATGCGGAAGGAAATGTTCATACAGTTTATGGTGATATGGTAAGTCAGACTATGCCTGCGTCAAATCAACAATAAGAAATGGAGTGTTTAGTATGAAAGAGAAATACGAAGCACCGGTATGTGAAGTCATCGAGTTTGAGGCAGAGGATGTGATCACCACATCTGGTACTGGTGCTGGAGAAGGCGGAATCGAAGATTAATTCTATCTGCATACAACAAATCGGAGGCGGGAGCAATCCCGCCTCCATGTATAAAAGGGGAACAAAATGAGAGCAAAAAGAACGATCACCTGCATGTTCATCCTTCTGTTGATGCTTGCAACGATGCCTGTGCATGTACAGGCCGAAGAAGATACCACAATCTATTCCTTCGGCCACTTTTACTATCACAGCCACAATGGTTATGTATCTATCTGCGGGTATCTCGGGGGAGAAACAGAGGTTGAAATCCCTTCCGTCCTGTCCGGGCGGCCGGTGTCGGAGATTGAGTCCGATTCCTTTAATGGCTGTAATACAATCGAAACCATCATCGTGCCGGATACCGTTGTTTTGGTGTATGAGGACTCTTTTACCGGCGCGGCTTCTTTAACGAAGATCATCTCGCATACGGTGGGTGTAGAGCTTCAGGCAGACAGCGGCGTAACGATTGAATACGTCAACGAGAGCAAAAATGAGCCTGCGGGAGATACTACCCCGTCGGAGCCGGAAAAACCGGCAGAGGAACCGGCAGAACCGGTGAATCCATCCGAGAAACCGGCAATCCCAACAGACGAACCGGAACCGGCAGAACCGATGAATCCCGCGGAGGTCACCCCCTCGTCAGAGCAACCCCCCGCAGGCAGCAACGAACCGGAAACAACTACTCCGCCCGATTCTGTCTCCGACAGTTCGGATACTTCCGCAATCGGAGACTATGTATATGAGGAAACAGATGACGAGACCGGTAAGGGTTCCGATCATACTTCTCCCGATACAACAACTGATACCACACCCGATGCAACAACCGTTCAACCGGAAGGTATCCGGATTCCGGACAGCGACATAGTAGTAACTGTGGACAAGAATGGAGACTTGGTTCAGCTAGATTCAAAAGGGAACAAGATATTACTTGACAGCGAAAAGAAATACCAGATAGAAAAAAACGCTGATGGCACAATGACAATCAAGGATGAAGACGGCAAAGAAGTCAAAGTGACCGAGGAAGGAAATGTGCTGTTTGGTGATATAATCGAAGAAGAGATTGCTGACAACAATTCAAAAAATTCAACTCTGATCTGGGCTGCAGCCATTCTGGGTATTGGCATTGTGGCTGTTGGAGTCGGTTTTGCAGTGAAAAAGAAGACGAAAACGCCATGATTATCGTGATGCTATTATGACAAAAGCACAGCCGCTATTGACAGCTCATCCTCTTCGGCATACAATTTTACATATAGTATGCAGCTCTGCAAATCGGAGGACAAGATAGCAAGAAATGTTGAACGTGACAGCCGGGAAAGGGAGGGTTGAGTGTGAGCGTATCTTTTTCTACATTCTGGAGGGGCGGATACCCACAGTGTATTCTGAGGAATACCTGGAAACCCTGGCGGTATCAGTTCTATTGCGATTTTTGTATATTCTGGTGCCCGGCGGCGCAAGTATGTTCATTCTGACCTATGCCTTCCGCAAGGTTCTGAAACGCCTCCATAAGCGAATTCAGGAGACCGACGGCGCCCTGCGGGTGTATTTGCAGGAGCGGCTGGAAAGTCTGCTGATCGTCCGCAGCTTCGGCCGGGAGGAACAGACCGCCGACCAGGCCCGGGAGCGGATGGAAAACCAATCAGCGGCTTCACAAAAATCAAATACTGTATGACAAGGCTTTTCCCCGGACGGAAATGGTGCAAACTGCCATATCCCTTCATCTATCGGCACCCAATCTTGCTCCCCGCTTTCTGGATCTGGCGGCTGTGTGACAGAGCTGTAACCAACGGGAAGGGAATTTTGAGGGAGCTTCTAACCTTAAAATCATCTTAGGAAGCCTGCTTGAAGCAGGGGAGCAACTCAATACAGACCATATTTTCATAAACCCAGTCGTAATCCATTTCATTTCTTCATAATGCAATTATTTTTCAAGGCACGCTGGATCGAGCAGGAAGTCATAGATGCTTACAGTCAAAATGCCATATTCATCATAATGTGGCTGAACAATATCCTTGGTAATGACGATTTTCTTGAAAGAATCGTCTATCTTTCTGAAAGGTCTGATTTCCTGAATGCGCTTTGCTTCGTCAGGCAGTGAATATGCCGACTGGATATAGTACCTTTCGGAACCGAGATTGCAGACAAAATCAACTTCCAGTTGCTTGCGGACTACCTTTCCATCCTGATCTCTCTGAGCAATCGGAACCACACCTACATCTACACTGTAACCACGCATACGAAGTTCGTTGTAAATGACATTCTCCATAGAATGGGTCTGCTCGAAATGACGGAAATTGATTCTGGCATTCCGAAGCCCAAGGTCAGAAAAGTAATATTTCTTTGGGGTTTCAATATATGCTTTTCCTTTGATGTCATATCTTTGGGCTGCTTCAATCAGGAAAGAGTCCTCAAAATAATCCAGATATTTTTTGATCGTAGCAGAGGTAATCCTGGACTTCTTCACAGTTTTGAAGGTGTTCTTTAATTTTTCGGGATTGGTCAAGGAACCAATGGCAGAGGAGAGGATATTTAGCAGATCTTCCAGTTCCCCAATGTTCTTCACACGGTTTCTCTTGGTAATATCCCGAATATATATCTCATTGAGCAGGTTCTGTAATATAATAGCCTTCTCGTCGACACCATCACGGAGCACAACCAGAGGAATACCGCCGTAGAGCATATACTCGGATAGTCCCGTGTATTTATCGCCCTGATATACGGACATAAATTCCGCAAAGCTCAAAGGATACATATGAACCTCATCACCACGACCGGCGAACTCGGTGGCAATATCTTTGGACAGCAGTTTTGCATTGCTTCCGGTCACAAATACATCCATATTGTCTTTACGAAGGTAGCCATTCAGAACAGCTTCGAAGCAATCCAGCATCTGTATTTCATCAAGCAGCAGATAGTACATTCCTTCATCAGTGACCTTGGATCGGATATAAGCCATGAATTTTTCCGGATCAACCCCACGTTGTTCCTTTTCAATCTGAATCAGGCTTTCTCCAATCAGATAAAGGTCATCTGCCGAATCAAATGCGAAACGGATAATGTGGTCAGTATCTACTCCATTTTCCAGCAGATGATGGTAAAAAATAGTGTTCAGTAAATAGGACTTGCCGCATCTGCGGATGCCGGTTATCACCTTGATAAGTCCATTGTTTTTTCTTTTTATCAGTTTATTCAAATAGAAATCTCTGCGAATTTCCAACGCCAAGCCTCCCTGTAAAAGATTTTTGCAACTTGTTGCACTTTTCTATTCCAGTATAACCAAGTGGCAGTCTAAAGTCAATACGTTAACCGCTCTTTGGAATAGATTTTTGCAACTTGTAACGATTTTCTTCATAGGAATCTTCAGCCACCCCGTCATAGCAAAAATAGGCTGCTATACCAAGACTTCTTTCACAAGGCTTGCGAAGGCTGATATGTTCCCTCGTACACCGGCATATGACATGTTCCCGGGTACTGTGGACATTCAAGCCATTGTCTCGTTCCATGTGGAGACGGTGTGCTTATTATCGCGTAAATAAGCGGTTTTGCAAGTATTTTAGTGGTAGGTTTGGTCTATTTGCCACCGATTTATAATGTACCCACGAAATTCTTTCCGGAGTGTTTAACATTCCGATTGCAACAGGAACGATCAGCAGCATGGTAAAAAGATGCGCTGACAGTCTGGGTGAAACAGTAGGTAAGATCAAGGATAAGATGATCGGTTCTGCGCTTGGACATTTTGATGAAACTGGAACCAGAGTGGATAAAAAACTCTGGTGGGTTCATGATGCCTCAAACTGTGAATACACCTATCTTGATATCAGTCCCAAACGTGGAGCTGCAGGCATGGAGCAATGAGGTGTTCTCCCGGAATTCAAAGGGATTGCCATGCATGACTGCTGGGCTTCCTACTGGAATTATCTGGATATTCAGCATGCGGTTTGCTGTGCCCATCTTCTCCGTGAATTAACGGGGATTAATGAAAATCATCCTGATCAGAAGTGGGCATCTGAATTTATAGACCTTTTACTGGAAATGAAAAAGGTCAAAGATAAAGCTGTAGAGAAAGGCAAGGACTCTCTAAGCTATTATCATTATCATAAGTTCAGTAAGAAGTATGACGAACTTATTGAACAGGCTCGGAAGGAAAATCCCCTTCCTGAAACCACGGAGAAAAAACGTGGCCGGAAGAAAAAAGGAAAAATCCTTGCCCTTGTAGAACGCCTTGCGAATTACAAGGCCTCAGTCTGCCTTTTTATCCATAACTTCAATGTCCCGTTTGATAACAACCAGGCGGAACGTGATCTTCGGATGATAAAGGTCAAGACCAAAGTATCCGGATGCTTCCGAACTGAGGAAGGTGCCAGAGATTATCTGAAAATCATGTCCTACGTTGGCACGGCACATAAGCAGGGATACAATGCTTACAAAGCAATCAAAAATGCCATCTCAGGTCACCCTGACTTCATTTTTGAATAAGGGTGGTTCTGAATAGTTACCTTCGAACTTATAAAGGATTAAATTATTAAAGCTTTCGATAAATCTCTTTTTGTGATAAAATGAGCCAAGGGACAAAAGGTCATGAGAAGACGATATTAAGTAGAGTGGATGGTTGATATGCATTTAAGGAATATATTGCTTGTAGTGAACAACATGGAGCGGTCAAAGAAGTTTTATTGCGGTTTCTTTGGACTGCAGGTTATTAATGATTTTGAGGAGAACGTGATTCTGACAGAGGGATTAGTATTGCAGGAGAAAAAGAGCTGGGAGCAGTTAATTGAAACGGATACCGTTACCGGAAATGCATCTGAGTTGTTTTTTGTTGAGGATAACCTGGATGTGTTTTTACATAAAATAGAGAATTATATGACTGAAAGTAGTCAGACGATGAATGTAAGAGAGAATTGCTGGGGCAGGCGTGTTGTAATGTTAAAGGATCCGGACGGGCATTTGATTGAGGTGGCCGAGAGATAATATCATGAGAATGATACTGTAGAGAACGAACCGATGGAATGGATAGGAGTTACCGGCATGAAAAGAAAAGAAAACGGAAAACAGGAGATTCTAAAAAGAACATTTTTTGTATATTGGGATTATTGATTGCAGGAATCGGCGTGGCAGTAACAAAGAAGGGGGAACTGGGAGTATCTCCGGTTTCATCGGTGGCGAATGTGCTTAGTTTGAAATATACGGCTCTGACACTGGGAAACTGGCTGATTATCTGGAACAGCATTCTGATCCTTGGTCAGATAGTGATTTTGAGAAGGAAATTTCAGCCATTTCAGCTTCTTCAGGTTCCAATGTTTTTTTTGTTTGGGTACTTTACGGATTTTGGAATGTGGATTATCTCATCGATTGAGGTGGATATCTATCTCATGCAGCTTGCCATGGTACTTCTGGGAACAGTCATTCTGGGATTTGGAATTTCCATCTCTGTCATTGCCAATCTGATTCTCAATTCCGGAGAGGCATTCGTAAAAGCATTGTCTGATACAACACACAAAGAATTTGGGAATCTGAAGATAGGATTTGACATTACCTGTGTGATGCTTGCGGTGATTCTTTCCCTGATCTTTTTTGAAGGTAAGATCGAAGGGACAAGAGAGGGAACCATTATTGCGGCACTGTTTACCGGATTTGTGATCAGATTTTTTACAAAGAGAATCCGAGGACCATTAGAAAAAATAATGGCATAAGAATTGTACAATGAAAAGAGGAAAAGACGGCTTACCTGCCGCCTTTTCCTCTTTTCTTCTATGCAAATACTGCTACGCCTTCCCGTTCAGGATCTGTGCCAGATCAGCCTCCGGTGTGGTCGTTGGATGAATGTCATAGTTCTGAACCAGAAACTCCAGCACATTGGGGGAGAGAAACGCCGGCAATGTAGGACCCAGATAAATGTTCTTAATACCGAGGTGCAAAAGTGTGAGCAGAATGCAGACTGCCTTCTGTTCATACCAGGAAAGTACCAGCGTCAGCGGAAGGTCGTTGACACCGCATTCGAAAGCCTCTGCCAGAGCAATGGCTACCTTGATTGCACTGTATGCATCGTTACACTGCCCCATGTCCATGATGCGGGGAAGACCGCCGATCGTCCCGAGATCCAGGTCGTTAAAACGATACTTTCCACAGGCGAGCGTAAGGATGGCCGTATCCGCAGGTGTCTGTTTTACAAATTCAGTATAATAGCTGCGTCCTCGGCGGGCCCCGTCACATCCCCCGACAAGGAAGAAGTGCTTCAGTGCTCCGGATTTCACCGCGTCAATAACAGTATCTGCAACAGATAATACAGCACCGTGTGCAAATCCCGTTGTAACCGTTTTACCGCCGTTAATACCCGTAAATTCTCTGTCTTCGGAATATCCGCCAAGTTCCAGTGCCTTTTGGATGACAGGTGTAAAGTCCTTATCTTCTCCGATATGGGTAATTCCCGGATAAGATACGACCTCTGTAGTAAATACACGGTCAGCATAGCTGGCTTTTGGCGGCATCAGGCAGTTCGTTGTAAAGAGAACCGGAGCCGGAATATCTGCAAATTCCTTCTGCTGGTTATGCCAGGCAGTTCCGAAGTTTCCCTTAAGGTGGGGATAGGCCTTCAGCTTTGGATAAGCATGCGCGGGCAGCATTTCCCCGTTTGTGTAAATATGAATACCCGTTCCCTCTGTCTGTTCCAGAAGGAGCTGCAGGTCTTTCAGGTCATGTCCGGTGACTACGATAAATGGTCCTTTTTCCACCATGAGAGGAACCGTTACCGGAACCGGAGTGCCATAAGTGCCGGTGTTTGCTCTGTCTAATAAAGCCATGCATTTCAGATTGATTTCACCGACCTTCATCACGACGGGCAAAAGCTGTTCCATATCCAGGTCTTCGCCGACTGCAGAGAGACCCTCGTAGAAAAAGGCATTTACTTCATGATCCGTATATCCGAGCATGAACGCATGATAGGCATATGCTGCCATTCCGCGAAGGCCGAACAGAATCAGAGATTTCAAAGACCGGATGTCCTCATCGGCATTCCAGAGTTTTTTCATATCGTAGTTATCATTTCGAACGAATGAATCTGAACTTTCTTTTGCTCCTGTTACAGCCTCCATCTGTTTTTTTATGGTTTCTTCATTAAAGTTTACATTCGTAATTGTAGTGAAAAGTCCTTCCAGCATGATCCGGTCAGTGTCTGCGCCGGGCTGCCTGCCGTTCCATGTGCGGGCGAGGCCGATCAGTGCTCCGGTGAGCTGATCCTGTAATTCTGCAATCTTTGACGTTTTTCCACACACTCCGGCCTGTCCGGTGCATCCGGTACATCCTGCCGTCTGTTCACACTGAAAACAAAACATCTTCTGTTCCATTTAAGAATCCTCCTGTTATCTGATTATACCTGGTTTAAGTTTAAAAGGTCCGAATTTATGCCATACATGGCGGTGGATAAGAGAATTTAGACATCGAAATCATTTTTCTGCAAGAATGCGTCCGTCTGTACCGATAGTTACAACTTTCCATGGGATGCATTTGCCGCTTGACTGTAATGCCGCTTTTGCAGCATGCTCCAGACCACCGCAGCAGGGAACTTCCATACGCACGACAGTAACGCTTTTGATATCATTCTCACGGATGATGTCAGTCAGTTTTTCTGTATAGTCCACACTGTCGAGCTTGGGACATCCGATGAGCGTAATCCTGTCCTTCATAAATTTGTTGTGGAAATCTCCGTATGCGTAAGCAGTACAGTCAGCTGAGATCAAAAGGTTTGCTTCGTCAAAATAAGATGCATGAACAGGTACGAGCTTTATCTGTACCGGCCATTGTGAGAGCTGACTGCCTGCAGTGCTTTGCTTTTTCTGCTGTGCAGCTTTTACAGCGTTCTCATCGTAAGCGGCGGCCTCCCGTTCGACAAAGGTAATTGCTCCTGCAGGACATGCGGGCAGGCAGTCCCCCAGACCGTCACAATAGTCATCGCGCAGAAGTCTTGCTTTTCCGTCCACCATACCGATCGCTCCTTCGTGGCAGGCTTCAGCACAGGCTCCGCAGCCGTTGCATTTTTCCTGATCGATCTGAATAATTCTTCGTATCATCATTGCGTCCTCCTTTGATGTTATGGACTGATTATACGATCATAAAAGAAACAAGTCGGTTGTTTATACAACGGAAAAGGACAACACAAAATATTTATATGAATATGTATGGAATACCATTGCAGCCGGGCATGATGTTATTGAAAAATATGGCTATTACCTGTATAATCGGATGTAGACAATTTGTAACTGTTTAGAGTCATGCAGATTTATAAATATTTGCCTTGGGGAGCTTGCTCACCAGAGGCAAATTTTATAAATCTATAGGGCGAGAGCCCTACATGAGCAAAAGGAAAGCCTCGCAGAGGCGATTTTGCGAATGGACTCTGAATAGTTACAACAATTTATACAACGGAAAGGTAGAACATGAAGAAATATTTACAGCTGTTCAGGCATTCAAAATTGTTTGATGGTATCATGGAGGCTGAGATGGAGCCTATGCTGAAATGCCTGTCGGCAGCCAGCCGCAGTTATCAGAAGGGGGAGTGTGTGTTTTGGAGAGGGGAACGTATCACCTCCGTGGCAATGCTGCTGGAAGGCTGTATTCATATACGGAAGGAGGATTATTGGGGAAACTTAAGTATTCTGAATGAGATTTCGGAAGGTGAGGTCTTTGGAGAAGTCTATGCATGTCTGGGAAATGATGAGATCCTGAACGATGCAGTGGCTGTAAAGCCAAGTGTTGTACTGTTTCTGGATATCAACAGGATCCTTACCATGTGTCCTTCCTCCTGCCGTTTCCATGCGCGGCTCATCCGGAATCTGCTTTCCGTCATTGCTTCAAAGAATAAGATGCTTACACAGAAGCTGGAACATATATCACAGCGGACGACCCGTGAAAAATTACTGTCCTATCTGTCGGAACAGTCTCTGCGGGCCGAATGCCCTTCTTTTGATATTCCCTTTAACCGCCAGCAGCTTGCCGATTATCTTTCGGTCGATCGCAGCGCGATGTCGAATGAACTGTGCAAAATGCGGGATGAAGGGATCTTGTTATTTGAAAAAAATCATTTTACACTGAAAAAATAGAAAGGCAGGTTACTATTCACTCGTCATCCAGTTCGACGCATGTAACTGATTACGGAGTGAACGGTAACAAAGGGAGATTTATTTATGGGAAAAGTAATTCTGGAGACATTGAACACGATAGACAGCGTCATGTACTATCCGGTACTGATCATCGTAATGGCGATTGCAGGATGCTGCTTTACGTTTTTGACAAGGGGCGTGCAGTTTCGGCTGTTTCGGGAATCCTGCAGGCTTGTCATGGAGCCTTCCGGAGAAGGAAAGGTTTCCTCCTTTCAGGCGCTGATGGTTTCGACCGCATCCCGTGTCGGCACAGGAAATATTGTCGGGGTATCGACAGCCATCTGTCTGGGCGGGCCGGGCGCCTGCTTCTGGATGTGGCTGATGTGCATCATCGGCGCGGCTTCCGCATTTTTGGAAAGTACGCTGGCACAGATCTACAAAAGAAAAGATAATGATGGCGCATGCTATGGAGGACCGGCCTATTATATTGAAAAGGCACTGCATGCCCGCTGGCTCGCCATGATCTTCTGTATGTTCCTGATTGCCACCTATGCGGTGGGATTCAATTTGCTGTGTTCTTACAATCTGCAGTCCACATTCGCGGTATATTCTTTTTATGATAAGGTCACAACGCCGGTGATCGTAGGTGCGGTGCTGGCAGTGCTTGTCGGATACTGCCTGCTGGGCGGCGGAAAGAGGATCGTGAAGCTGACCAGTGTGATTGTTCCGTTCATGGGAATCTCGTATGTGGCGATTTCGCTGATCGTCATTCTGGTCAATATCACGAATGTTCCGGCAATGTTTGCAGAGATCTTCCGGGATGCCTTTGACTTTCAGGCAATCTTTGGCGGTGTGGCAGGTTCCTGCCTGATCTATGGAATCAAGAGAGGGCTCTATTCCAATGAGGCGGGTGTGGGTTCCGCTCCGAATGCATCTGCGTCAGCGCATGTCACCCATCCTGTCAAGCAGGGGCTTGTGCAGACATTGTCTGTCTATATTGATACACTTCTGCTTTGTACGGCGACAGCATTGATGTGTCTGTCCAGCGGCGTACCGCATACGGAAGAAGTGTCAGGTGCGATGTATGTACAGAATGCCATTTCCACGGTTTTCGGAAGTGTGGGACCTCTGTTTATTACGGCAGCCATGGTGCTTTTTGCGTTTACAACGCTGCTTGGAAATCTCTATTATGTGGATAATGCACTGATTTTTATGAATAACAAAAAAGAACCGTCCCGGAAATTCAACACCGTCTTTCGGATTGGCTGTGTGATCGTTGTATTCCTGGGAGCTGTTATTCCAATGGATGCCGCCTGGGCTATGGCGGACATCACCATGGGAGGAATGACCCTGATCAATCTTCCGGCATGTCTGCTGCTGGGCAAGGTGGCGATCGCTGCATTGAAGGATTATGAGAAGCAGAAGCGGGAAGGGAAGAATCCTGTTTTTCGCGGTTCCAATATCGGACTTGACGAGAATGAGCTGGAGTATTGGAACGGCAAGTAAGTGAAAGGGTTTGAATCATATTCTGAGGCAATAAGACCATCAAGAAAGATATCTATGCGAAGCTCGGTATTGATGAATACTGGATTCTTTCACCGGGGGAGAAGTCAGTAGAGGTCTTAAAAGCCATGCCTGCAGTTTCCATAGTGCTGAAAGAAATTTTTGAAAATATTCCAAGCTTTTTCAGCATCTGCCTGTCGCTGCGGATCGTTGCGCAGGCGGCCGTCGTCAGCATGTTTCCGGTAATGGTAGCAGATGCTCCGGCCTGGAATGCCCGCTCACCATCATTTGTCAGCAGTGCGCGTCCCGCGGCAAGGCGGATATTTGCTTCGGGATTGATATACCGGAAGAATGCAATCGTCCTTAGAATTTCATCCTCTGTCAGCTGTGGAAGATGCGCAAGGGGTGTGCCGGGAATCGGCTTCATGGAGCTGGTGCAGCTGCTCTGCTGTGAGAAAGCCCATGGATGCACACAGGTCGATCCCGCATGCTTCCTGCATGGTCTCATATGCATGTATGGCTTTCTGAAATTCTTCACCTGTCAGTGCCCGGCCGGAGGTTACGATCGAGAAGCGGTTCACGCCTTCTCGATCGTTCATTTTACAGGCCTCCAGAATTTCCTCTTCCGGAAGGAAGTCATATACCTCACAGCTGGTATGGTAATGCGCAGACTGCGCGCAATATTTACAGTCCTCCGGACAGCGTCCGCTTCGACCGTTGATGATGGAACAGAGATCCACCTTTTCACCGACAAAATACGAGCGGATGCGGTCCGCACCTTCACAGAGTTCCTGAAGATCACAGGTCAGGAACATATGCAGATCATCCTGCCGGGTAATGCGTCTGCCCGAGATGATCTCCTCTGCCAATTTGATCATATTCATACAAATTTCTCCTTTTTATTCACGGATTTCTAATCGTTCTGCGCAGGAAGCAGATCTGCTTTTGTCAGTGCACTCCGGATCAGTTTGCCAAGTGCGGTCGCAAGGAAAATCTTTGCGATATCAAACGGAATAAAGGGGAATACGCATACAGTCAATGCATACCATACTTCGCACTGCATGGAAAAAACAAACCAGACGGTGCCGAAAAGATAGGCAACAAGCGTACCGGCAATCATACCAATGATTGTAATACCTGCATTTACACGGGATTTTTCCATGACAAAGCCGCAGATCAGCACCATAAAGATGAAGCCGATCAGATACCCTCCGGTGGGGCCGGCCAGCTTTGCCAGTCCTCCCGCATAGCCGGAAAAGACGGGAAGACCTGCAGCACCAAGGAGCAGATAGACAAGGTAGCCGACGGTTGCGCCCTTCATCCCGAGCAGATAGACAGTCAGGTAAAGGACAAGATTGGTAAAGGATACCGGAACCGGTCCGATGGGAATGGACAAAGGTCCGAGCACACACATTAAGGCTACCATGAATGCACAGGTTGTCAGTTGATAAATCGATGAACGTTTTTTCATATTCAAATTCCTCCGATATTTTTCTACACCTAAGAATACACATTCATCGTCCGATTGTCAACTTGAAAATAAAAACGGTTTACAATAATTTTGGATTTTTCCGCGCTCCCGCGTTCCCAAAATCCGAAAAACATTTGAAATCTGCATGACTCTGAATATTTCAAAAAATTGTAAATCATAGTTATTTTTGATGAAAAACTATGTTAAAATAAATGAAAAGCAGACGAAGGAAAGGAGAGGTATCATATGGGACTTATTAAAGCAGGAATTGGAGCACTTGGCGGGACTCTGGCGGATCAGTGGAAGGAGTATTTCTACTGTGAAGCGATGGAAAAGGATGTTTTGGTCACGAAAGGACGGAAGCGTACTTCCTCACGTTCTTCCAATACAAAGGGAAATGACAATATTATTTCCAATGGCAGTGTGATCGCTGTGGCTGATGGACAGTGTATGATGATCGTGGAGCAGGGAAAGATCGTGGAGGTATGCGCAGAACCCGGCGAATTTACATACGATACTTCCACAGAGCCCAGTATTTTTGCGGGAAAACTTGGTGAAAGCATCAAAGAGACATTCCGGACAGTCGGTAAACGTTTTACTTTCGGAGGTGATACAGCCAAGGATCAGAGGATCTACTATTTCAATACGAAAGAGCTGATTGACAACAAATTCGGAACACCGAATCCTGTTCCTTTCCGTGTTGTCGATTCCAAGATCGGGCTGGATGTGGACGTTTCCATTCGCTGCTCCGGTGTTTACTCCTATAAAATTGCTGATCCGCTGCTGTTCTATACGAATGTGTGCGGAAATGTGTCACAGGAATATACCCGTGAAGAGCTGGAAGGTCAGCTGAAGACGGAGTTTATCAGCGCGCTGCAGCCGGCTTTCGGCAGACTTTCGGATCTGGAGCTGCGTCCGAATCAGATCGTTTCCCACACCACAGAGCTGGAGGAAGCCATGAATATCGCACTCTCTGAAAAATGGAGCAAGCTTCGCGGACTGCAGGTTGTCAGCATTGCTCTGGGCAGTGTGACCCTGCCGCCGGAGGATGCAGAGATGATCAAGCAGCTGCAGCGTACCGCTGTTATGCGTGATCCGTCTATGGCGGGTGCGACTCTTGTCGGCGCACAGGCAGATGCGATGAGGGCGGCAGCCTCCAACGAAGGCGGCGCCATGAACGGCTTTATCGGTATGGGTATGGCCATGAACGCGGGAGGCGGAGTAAATGCACAGAATCTGTTTGCTATGGGTCAGCAGCAGGCGGCAGCACGGCAGCAGGCGGCACCTGTGCAGGCAGCAGCACCGGCAGGTGGCTGGAAATGTTCCTGCGGAGCGACGGCAACCGGGAAGTTCTGTCCGGAATGCGGCGCAAAGAAGCCGGAGCCGGTACAGGCAGGTGCCTGGAAGTGTAAATGCGGAACAACTG
This sequence comes from uncultured Blautia sp., assembly GCA_900539525.1. Lineage (GTDB taxonomy): Bacteria > Bacillota > Clostridia > Lachnospirales > Lachnospiraceae > Hominisplanchenecus_A. Next base: position 3,758 of record UQCM01000031.1, on the reverse strand, counting down.
CAACAGGCAGATTCTGTCCGGAGTGCGGTTCACCGAAGCCAACGGACAATGACGGATGGACCTGTGCCTGCGGGGCAGTAAACAAAGGAAAATTCTGCCAGAACTGCGGTGCAAAGAAACCGGCGGGTGCACCGCTGTACCGGTGCGACAAGTGCGGATGGGAGCCGGAAGATCCCCGCAATCCGCCGAAATTCTGTCCGGAATGCGGAGATCCGTTTGACGCAAACGATATACAGTAATAAGAAACAGGAGGATGATTATGTTGGACGAAAAAGTAATCGAATTATTGAATCAGCAGGTAAACAAGGAGTTTTATTCTGCGTATCTGTATCTGGATTTTTCCAATTATTGCTATGACCAGGGACTGGATGGTTTTGGAAACTGGTACAGGGTTCAGGCGCAGGAGGAGCGCGACCATGCCATGCTGTTCATCCAGTATCTGCAGAACAATGGGGTAAGGGCCGTTCTGGAAACCATTGACCGTCCGGCAGTGCAGCCGGATAGTGTAAAAGGTGTGCTGACAGAAGGATTAAAGCATGAGCAGTATGTGACCAGCCTGATCCACAATATTTACGATGCGGCATATTCCGTAAAGGACTTCCGCACCATGCAGTTCCTGGACTGGTTCGTTAAGGAGCAGGGCGAGGAAGAGACCAATGCAGATGGTCTGGTAAAGAAATTCGAGCTGTTCGGAGATGACCCGAAGAGCCTCTACATGCTGGACAGTGAGCTGGGCGCACGGGTATATTCCGCACCGTCCCTGGTACTCTGATATGAATCCGGATAAGATTTTATGTTCCTGCTATAAGGTAACCAAAGGGGATATCGCCCGCGCCATAGAGAAGGGCGCGACATCCTTTAAGGAAGTAAAGAAAGCTACCAAAGTAGGAAAAGCATGTGGGGACTGCAAGAAAAAGGCGAAAAAACTGACGAAGAAATTATTGGAGAAATAGAAGCGTAACGGAGCGGCTGTCTTACCATAAGGTAAGTCTGGCCGCTCCGTTACGCTTCTATTTTTTATGACTGCGTTTCTTAAAATCTGCCTCAATGTCCGCTTTCCAGCTTTCATCAATATCTGCCATACATGGAGCCGAACGCATGCAGCAGAGGGTTTCGCCTACAGTATGATAGTTTGTGGCGATCCCGGCGCTGTCATTGACGAAGGTTACGGAACGGTCCGCACCGATTCCGAACTTCTTTGCCTCGGCTACGGCATCCATGTTGGCGCCCAGAAACAGGAACTCCCAGCCGTAGCACTCCTTCTGGTGCTCGATCATCCGATGGATATCGGCATATCCGAACTCGCGGCTGGCATTTTCCAGCCCGTCCGTGGTGATTACGAAAATGACTTTCTCCGCCTTCATCTCCTCCGGGAGATGCTTCTGAACATTTACCATTTTCTGAATCGTCTTTCCGACGGCATCCAGCAGGGCGGTGCATCCGCGCACGTAGTAATCCTCTGCGGTGAGAGGTCTGACTGCCGCGATCGGAAAACGGTCATGGATCATCTCATACTCATGATCAAACAGCACAGTCGTTACATTTGCCTCGCCCTCCTGCTTTTTCTGTTTCTCGATCATTCCGTTAAAGCCGCCGATCGTATCTTTTTCCAGTCCCCCCATGGAACCGCTTCTGTCAAGAATAAAAATGAGCTCTGTCAATCCTTTTTTCATATGTCCTACCATCCTTTCGTTGTTGATAGCTAATATTCAGAATCCATTCGCAAAATCACCTCTGCGAGGCTTTCCTTTTGCTTATACCATCCTTTCGTTGTTGATAGAACAAGTATAAAAGAATTTCCGGCAGAACTGGTCGCCTGCCGGGAGACAAATGATTGTGCTCACGATCCAAGAAGCGGCTGATCATAGGAAAACAGCATTTCATTTATTTCAAAAATATTGTAATTCTCATGCTCAATAAAATAGCAGATGATCACGTCAAATTTCGAGCACATGGAAAATGCGAAACCGGCACGCATGAGCAGATCCTTTGTTTCATCCATCGAGAGCTCCAGTGCGATGGCAAAAGCCAGCACCGTTTTCTTATTTGGAGCGTAGTGGATGTCATTTTTGATTTTGGAAAAATGCCGGCGGTCAACATTTGCCTTCTTATAGACCTGAGAGTCCTTCAGACCACGTTCATCGATCAGTCGGAGCAGCATCTGGGAAAAGGTCTCACCCATATGCTCCATGAGATGATCCAGGCTCCGGTCAGATTGCTGCACCGGGGATGAGGGCAGGGCAATGGTATCTTCAAAGCAGAAACCGGTCTCCTGAACGTCCGGCTCAGAAAAACGAAATCTGCTTCCGAGGACTCTGTTCCCTGAAAAGGTCTCATCGTTTGCATCTACATAATGATCATCGATATATTCCGCAACAGAAGTAAACAGTTTCCGGCTCACCGCCAGAGCCTTTCTGTCATACAGGACCATATAGACCGTCAGCTCATGGTCGATCAGAAAATCACTGATGGCGGAAATCGCCACCCGCAGCGCCTGATCCTTCGGGTATCCGTAGTTTCCGGAGGAAAGCAGCGGGAATGCGATGGACTCCAGATGAAGAGAGACGGCCAGTTTCATGGATGCTGAATATGCGCTGTACAGCAGCCGGTCCTCTCCGTGGTGTCCATCCTTCCAGACAGGTCCCACCGCATGGATGATATAGCGTGCCGAGAGATGAAAAGCCTCTGTCGCGACAGCCTGTCCAGGGTCACAGTGTCCGATCTTCCGGCAGGCCTCCGTCAGCAGCTTCTCCCCGGCAGCCAGATAAATGGCCCGGCTGGTGCCGCTGCCTTCCAGCAGCTGCCGGTTTGCCGGATTTACGATGGCATCCGCAGATACTTTTGTAATATCGTTTCGAATCAGTAAAAAAGGCATAATCTTACGTCTCCTTTGTAAACATTCCGGTAACTATTCGGTTAATTGGGCGGTTCGGATTCCATTTCAGATCGGTCTTATGGAATCTCAGCACAGGAAGCTTATACAGGGAATAAACCATGATCCCGATCCCGGATACGGCCTGTGCAATGACGGTAGCCAGGGCGGCACCGCCAACACCAAGCTTCAGCCCGACCACAAACCAGATATCCAGCACGATATTCATCCCTGATGAGATTGCCAGAAACATCAGAGGTACCATGGAATTTCCCAATGCCCGGAGCAGATAGGAGAAAAAGTTATAAAGGAATACAAAAAGAATCCCCGCAAATATGATGGAAATATAATCCCGTGTCAGTCCCTTAAGCTCAGGAGGTGTCTGCAGAACATTCAGGATCCATGTCATGCCCGGATAGATGATCAGACAGATGATGAGGGATATCGTCAGGATGAAGCAAAACGACAGCCAGATATCCTCCTTCAGTCCTTCCTCGTCAGCGGCTCCATGATCAACGGAAAAAAGTGCCCCGCTTCCCATGCAGAGTCCGATCATAATAGAGGTAATAAAGATCATCAGTGTATAGGAGGAGCCCACTGATGCCAGGGCATCCGGTCCCAGATATTTGCCAACGATCAGGGTATCTACCAGATTATAGACCTGCTGCAACAGATTCCCCGCGATCATCGGCATGGAAAATACGATTAATTTTCGAAGGATCGATCCTTCCGTTAAATGAACTTCTTTCAAATTCTCACTTACTTTCCTGAAGTGTGACTGTTCAGAGCACATTCGCAAAACCGCCTCTGCGAGGTTTTCCCTTGGCTCATAAAATTTGCCTCCGGTGAGCAAGCTCCCCACGGCAAATATTTATAAATCTGCATG
>UQCM01000030.1 GCA_900539525.1 uncultured Blautia sp. | reverse complement strand
GCATTTGGTATAGAAAAATCCCGCACAGAAGTGCGGGACTTTGTCTACAGTCTGAGGCATATGCTTTCCTGCATATGCCTTTCTTTCTGTCTATGATAGTCACTGCTATTACCGACTGGCTTTTCATATCTGTTAAAAACCCCCGGACGCTGATCTCTCAGCATCCGGGGGTTTTTTATTTTTTTCCTTATATCAGCGGACGATTAGTCCTGTACGTATGGCATCAGTGCCAGATGACGTGCTCTCTTGATTGCTACGGTCAGAGCTCTCTGGTGCTTTGCACAGTTTCCTGTGATTCTTCTCGGGAGGATTTTACCTCTCTCGGATACGTATCTCTTTAACTTGTTTACGTCCTTGTAATCGATCTCGTTATTCTCTTTTCCGCAGAATACGCAAACTTTCTTTCTTCTGCGTCCGCCTCTTCTCTTCATCGGAGAATCGCCTCTATCACCTCTGTTAAAAGCCATGTGTATTTCCCTCCTTATCAATGATCTGACCGGGAGCTTCCCTAAGGGGATCCCGTATCTTAATTAAACGGCAGTTCTTCGTCTATGCCGTCCGGAATGTTCATAAATCCATCTCCCGATGCTGCACTGGGAGCCGGTCTTGATGGTGCCGGAGCTGAGTATCCTCCTTCACCATGTGACGTGGAAGCGGCTTTGCTTTCTGCAAACTCCTGATCCTCCACAACTACATCAGTCGTATAGACCTTCTGTCCGTCTCTGTTCGTGTAGCTTCCCGTCTGAATACGGCCGGTTACTACGATCTTCAGTCCCTGACGGAAGTATCTCTCTGCAAACTCGGCACTCTTGCCAAATGCCACACAGCTGATAAAATCTGCGGTTGCCTCTCCGTCATTGTTTCTCCGGAATCTGCGGTCTACTGCCAATGTATATCTGGCGATTGCCATGGAACTGTCTCCTGAAGAATAGCGAACCTCAGGATCTCTGGTCAATCGTCCCATCAATATGACTTTATTCATATATTCTTAATCTCCTCTTTCTATCTATGCATCCTGTCTAACGCATAAATATCTGAGCACATTCTCCATGATACGGACATGTCTTTCGATCTCCGCCGGAGCAGTTGCATCAGCTTCGAACTGGATAAAGTAATAAAAGCCTTCTCTCATCTTCTGAATTTCGTAAGCCAGTCTCTTCTTGCCCCACTCATCTACGTTTGTGATCACACCGCCGTAACGGGCAACATACTCTTTTACCTTCTCGATGGTGGCTGTTCTTACGTCATCCTCGATTTTTGCGTTGACAACAACGGCTAATTCATATTTGTTCATGCTCTTCGCACCTCCTTATGGTCTCTGGCCCCCTGACTGCGCAGGGAACAAGGAATAAATAATATATCACAATTTCCGATTTTAGCATAGAAATCCGGGGATTGCAAGCACTTTTCAGGCTTTTTTGATCAATCCTCTTGTGTTCCTTTCCACCAGCTTTCTTTCCACCATGATCTGCCTGCCGCATCCCATACATTTCAGACGGAAATCAGCTCCCACACGCAGGATTTCCCACTCCTGGCTTCCACAGGGATGCTTCTTCTTTAACTTCACGATATCTCCCACTTCGTATTCCATCGCGCGACTCCTTTCCTGTTCACCTCTACATCTACGTTCCACTTCAACTGGTGGAACAAAGTGGGCAAGCCCACCTCAGCTCCCAAACCACTCACTCATGAGGGGATTGCACAAACAAAAGGACTGCCGACAGATAATCGCCGCAGCCCTCTCCTCTATAGCTGTGAAAAGATCTCTCCGATTTTCCCGGATACTACCAGATCTGCATATTTATCTCTCGGTGTCACTGTTTTGTTAATGACCACCAGCTTGTTCCCGCGGTAATACTCCACCAGCCCGGCCGCCGGGTAGACCACCAGGGAGGTTCCTCCGATGATGAGCATGTCCGCATTTGAAATATACTGGATCGCCTTCGTGATCGTCCCGTTATCCAGCCCCTCCTCATAGAGGACTACATCCGGCTTAATGATCTCGCCGCATTCACAGACCGGGACACCTTTCGACTGTTTCATATATTCCGCATCATAGAATTTTCCGCAGCGCATGCAGTAATTGCGCAGGACACTTCCGTGAAGCTCCAGCACTTCCCTGCTCCCCGCCTTCTGGTGCAGCCCGTCAATATTCTGAGTGATGACTGCTTTCAGCTTCCCTCTGGCTTCCAGCTCGGCAAGTTTCCGGTGCGCCGCATTCGGCTCTGCATCCAGGCACAGCATCTTATTTCTGTAGAACCGGTAGAACTCCTCCGGATTCCTCATGAAGAAGGTGTGGCTTAAGATCGTCTCCGGCGGATAATCATACTCCTGATGATACAGCCCGTCCGTACTTCTGAAATCCGGTATCCCGCTCTCGGTAGATACACCGGCACCGCCAAAAAATACGATATTGTCACTTTCCTCTACCAGCTCCTTCAGGCGCTTCCTTTCATCCATATCACATACCCCCTCTTCACGTTTTACCTGCCCGCTCTTTATCTGTTCACTCTTTATTCTGTATTTTCTCACTCTTTGCCATGCATTCTTTTCTGTTCACCCTTTATTCTATCGCTCTTTACCTGTGCACCCTTTTCTGTGTACTCTTGATTCAGGTGTCAAAACTGGTTTACGGATTGTCCCGCGTCTCCTTCTGTGGAGTATCCTCCCTGAGCGTGGTATAGGTCTCGATCCGTTTTCCCTGCACGATGAAACGGGTGGATGCGTTCCCTGTACAGGTGGAGAGTGTCACCACCGTATCCTCTGCACTCACAGATGCCTTGCTCTGTACCACAGAATGTTCAAAGGCCTCTTTGATATACTCCATAAAGTCTGCGTCATCCTGAAAGGACAGCTGATACGTTTTACTGGTATAGCCCACCTCATGGCAGGCAAAGATTTCATATTTATAGATCTTTTCCGGTGTGTAGATCCAGAAATACGGACTCTTCTCAAACACACCGTCTTCATAGAATTTCTTCAGCTTTCCGAACATGCTGCCGTTTCTCATGTTATGGCCGTAAATGATGGAATTTTTGTCAGAAAAATCCTTCTTATTCTCACGGTCCAGAAAGATACAGCCGGCAATATTCGGTGTCTTCTGGAAAGTATTGTGCAGATAAAAATCATTATCCTCACCCTGTGCCAGCGGATAGCTGATATCCAGCGCCTCCACCTTCAGCCATCCGATAATATCACTGTTAAGCTTTGTCAGGCTGTCAAAGTCCACCGGACTCTTCATAACCGGTTCTCCGCTGACCTCATCGATCTGAATCTCCTGATTCATCAGATCCACCGTATACTGATCTTCCAGAGAACTGTACTCGTCCGACCCCTTCTTGTATTCCAGATAGATCGAAATCAGCCGGTATCCCGAATAACAGAACACACCCAGTGCCACGATCAGAATCAGTGTGCGGATGATATCTCCTGCCGTGCGCTTTTTCTTTTCTTTCTTCGCTGCCATGCTCTCCTCCTGTCAGATTTTCCGGTACTGCAGGCGTTCCAGTGCTTCTTTGCAGTCCCTTCATGAAAACTTTCCCCATAACACGCTATGTGTTCCCGCTGCTCCACTTCTTTTTCCTCACAGGCTCCGTCTCCTCCTGATGCCTCGGGAGACGCACGGTAAATCTCGTGCAGAACCGGTCGCTGGACGCTTCGATCGTCCCGCCGTGAAGCTCCACGATCTCCTTTGCAATGGAAAGTCCCAGTCCTGCGCCGCCTGTCTGACTGGAGCGGGCATTGTCCACACGATAAAACTTTTCAAAAATAGATGTCAGCTTCTGCTGCGGAATCTGGTCACCCTGATTTGAGAAGGTGATGACGATCGTATTCCTTTCACAGTAAGCCTGAATATCAATATTTGTCCCCGGATAGCTGTAGGCGATGGCATTTCGCAGCAGATTGTCAAAGACGCGCGCCAGTTTGTCCGGATCACCGAACACGATCAGTCTGTCTTCCGTGTGGATGGAACAGGTCAGCTTCTTGTCCGCCAGCACTGCATAGCTCTCATCCGCCAGCTGCTCCAGCATAATGGAGAGATTTACCTGTCCCTTCTCCAGCACGATATCCTGCAGATTAAACCGTGTGATCTCGAAGAATTCATTGATCAGCTCCCCCAGCCTCATGGATTTCTCCAGTGCAATATGGACATATTTCGCCCGTTCCTCCGCCGCCATGTCCGGATGCTCATCCAGCATAGTCAGGTAGGCAATAGTAGATGTCAGAGGCGTCTTCAGATCGTGGGCCAGAAAGACCACCAGATCATTTTTCCTCTGCTCACTCTCCACCGCTGCAAGCTCTCTCCGCTTCAGCGTCATCTTCAATGCGTTCAGCTTTTCTGCAATGGGACGAAGCTCCGGCTCCAGTGTGACGGGATCCTGGGAATCGCTCAGAATATGGTCAATTTCCTTGCTGATGCTGTTCAGATAACGGGTGATCTTAGAAATCGCCACATAGAAAAAGATCAAAAACAGCAGGAGGAATCCCCCCATCAGGAAGATATCCTTATGATCCATGAAAATCATGCCGTAAAGGGTATTTGCTTCTTCACGGCTCAGGCCGAAATATACCAGGATACGCATCACCAGCTCGGGAAAATGCTTCTGAAACAGCCCGTCGATCAGAAGGTTCACGATCACATATCCGATCCCGATAGAAAGTACCGTCACCAGAAGAGTACGCAGCATCAGGCTCCATTTTAATTTGCGGTAATTATTTTTCAACGCGATATCCCACTCCCCAGACCGTCTTGATAAAGTCACATTTTCCGGTCGGACCGCTCATCTTCTCCCTGAGATGACGGATGTGGACCATGACTGTGTTGTTACTGTTCTTGTAATACTTCTCCTTCCACACCTGCTCAAAGAGCTGCTCCGAACTGATGACCTGTCCCCGGTTCTCACACAGGATCCACAGAATGTCGAATTCAATGGGCGTCAGGGTAAGCTCACGTCCATTGTAGACACATTCATGGGTGCTCCTGTTCAGGACCAGACCTGCGAAGTCTATGACATCCTCCTGGGGCTTTGCCCCCTCATTGTACTTGGTAAAACGCCGCATCTGGGCCTTTACCCTGGCAACCAGCTCCAGCGGATTGAACGGCTTTGCAATATAGTCATCCGCTCCCAGCGTCAGCCCGTTGATCTTATCCATATATTCTGTCTTCGCCGTCAGCATAATGACCGGGAAGGTATATTTCTCCCGGATCTTCTGCAGGATCGTGAAGCCGTCGATATCCGGCAGCATCACGTCCAGCAGTGCCATGTCAGGCGTGTTTTCTTCTATGCAGCGAAGTGCGTCTTCTCCTGTATAGCACTTCTCCACATCGTAATTTTCATTCCTGAGATACAGCTCCAAAACGTCTGCGATCTCTCTTTCATCATCTACGATCAGTATCCTGCTCCCCATGGTTTTCCTCCTTATTAATCCGCCCCGCATTTACAGATCGCAGTTTCCGACCGTTCTCGGGAACGGGACAACGTCCCTGATATTCGCCATACCGGTCAGATACATCACGCATCTTTCAAAGCCCAGGCCGAATCCCGCATGGCGGGTGGAACCGTATTTTCTAAGATCCAGATAGAACTGGTAATCCTCCTGATTCAGTCCCAGCTCCTCCATCCGGTGTACCAGCTTCTCATAGTCATCCTCTCTCTGGCTTCCTCCGATGATCTCACCGATGCCCGGCACGAGACAGTCCATAGCAGCCACTGTCTTTCCGTCATCGTTCAGTTTCATATAAAATGCCTTGATCTCCTTCGGGTAATCGGTCACAAATACCGGACGCTTGAAGATCTGCTCTGTCAGATAGCGCTCATGCTCTGTCTGAAGATCACATCCCCAGGAAACCTTATAGTCAAATTTATCATTATTCTTCTCAAGAAGCTCGATCGCCTCTGTGTAGGTCACATGGGCAAACTCGGAGTTCACCACATGGTTCAGCCTCTCCAAAAGTCCCTTATCCACGAAGGAATTGAAGAAATTCACCTCCTCCGGCGCATGCTCCAGCACGTACCGGATCACGTATTTCAGCATGGACTCTGCCAGCATCATATCATCCTTCAGGTCCGCAAATGCGATCTCCGGCTCGATCATCCAGAACTCTGCCGCATGGCGGGTGGTGTTGGAATTCTCCGCGCGGAAGGTCGGTCCGAAGGTGTAGATATTCCGGAATGCCTGGGCATAGGTCTCTCCGTTTAACTGTCCGCTCACGGTCAGATTCGTTACCTTTCCGAAGAAATCCTTACTGTTATCCACTTTCCCGTCGGCTGTCCTCGGCGGATTCTCCAGATCCAGCGTCGTCACGCGGAACATCTCTCCGGCACCTTCACAGTCGCTTCCCGTGATCAATGGTGTATGCACATAGACGAAATCCCTCTCCTGGAAGAACTGATGGATCGCATAGGCGATCAGGGAACGCACGCGGAAGACTGCCTGGAAGGTGTTGGTGCGCGGACGCAGATGGGAGATGGTTCTTAAATACTCCATGCTGTGGCGTTTCTTCTGCAGCGGATAGTCCGGTGCGGACGGTCCCTCTACCGTAACCTCACTTGCCTGGATCTCAAACGGCTGCTTCGCCTGCGGTGTAGCTACCAGTGTTCCCTTCACGATCACGGCAGCACCTACATTCAGCTTCGAAACCTCCGCAAAATTCTCCATCGTATCATGATATACGATCTGCAGCGGCTCAAAAAACGTACCGTCATGCAGTACCAGAAATCCGAACGTCTTTGAATCACGAACACTGCGCACCCAGCCGCCTACCGTGATCTCCTTCTCCAGATAGTTTTCCCTGTTTCTGAAAATCTCTCTAACCGTTGTTAACTCCATAATATGAACTCCTTTGTTCTCGAATAAATTAGCGATACACCCTGCATCCCTTTTAAATGACCGGCTGTACCCGTTTTCTATTAAGTATATCCTATAAAATGGGTGTGTGCAAGCTTTGCTGAAAAAAGAGGTGTTGCAAATTCAGAATATTTTCATAAATATATTCTTTTTTGATTATTGTTTTTCCCCATCCCCTCTCCTATAATAGTGGAAAAAGGAGGAAATGATTATGAAGGAAGTCAAAAGCCCAAAGAAACCTCTGGCCTTTTATTACTTTGTTGTGCTGATCGTGCTGTTTTTATTTAATTTTCTGCTGATGCCGCTGATTTCAAGGACCACGGTAAAGCAGGTGGATTACGGCACCTTTATGCAGATGACAAAGGACCGGCAGATCGGCCAGGTGGAAATTGAAGACAACCAGATTCTTTTTACAGATAAGGATGGAAAAAATATCTACAAGACAGGAATCATGGATGACCCCGGCAGAACCGAGCGATTATATGAATCCGGTGCCGTCTTCTCTTCAGAGATCGTACACGAAATGTCACCGGTGCTGTCGATCCTGCTCTCCTGGGTGCTCCCGGTGGTGCTCTTTATCGCCCTCGGACAGATGCTCTCGAAGAAAATGATGGACAAAATGGGCGGCGGCGGAAATTCCATGATGTTCGGCATGGGAAAAAGCAACGCGAAAATCTATGTCCAGTCCACGGAAGGCATCCACTTCCGGGATGTGGCCGGTGAAGATGAAGCCAAGGAAAATCTGACGGAAATCGTGGACTATCTGCACAACCCCGGTAAATATACGGAGGTGGGTGCTTCCATGCCGAAGGGTGTCCTTCTCGTAGGCCCTCCGGGAACCGGTAAAACCATGCTGGCAAAGGCAGTAGCCGGAGAGGCAAATGTTCCCTTCTTCTCTATGTCCGGTTCGGAATTTGTAGAAATGTTTGTCGGTATGGGTGCCTCCAAGGTACGTGACCTGTTCCGTCAGGCAAAGGAGAAAGCTCCGTGTATCGTATTTATCGATGAGATCGATGCCATCGGAAAGAAGCGTGACGGCCAGATCGGCGGAAATGATGAGCGTGAGCAGACCTTAAACCAGCTGCTGACAGAGATGGATGGTTTCGAGGGAAACAACGGTGTCATTATCCTGGCGGCTACCAACCGCCCGGAATCCCTGGATCCCGCCCTGCTCCGTCCGGGACGTTTCGACCGCCGTGTTCCGGTGGAACTGCCGGATCTGCAGGGCCGGGAAGCGATCCTGAAGGTCCATGCGAAAAAGGTGCGCCTGAATGATGATGTGGATTTCTCCGTCATCGCCCGCATGGCTTCCGGTGCTTCCGGCGCAGAGCTTGCCAACATTGTAAACGAGGCAGCTCTACGAGCTGTCCGCAGCGGACGGAAGACCATCACCCAGGCAGATCTGGAGGAGAGTGTGGAAGTGGTCATCGCAGGATACCAAAAGAAAAATGCCATCCTCTCTGATAAGGAGAAGCTGATCGTCTCCTACCACGAGGTGGGACACGCCCTGGTAGCCGCCCTTCAGACCCAGTCCGCGCCGGTACAGAAGATTACCATCATTCCACGTACCTCCGGTGCGCTGGGCTATACCATGCAGGTGGAACAGGCAGACAAATATCTGCTTTCCAAAGAAGAGATCGAGAACAAGATTGCAACCTTCACCGCCGGCCGCGCCGCAGAAGAGGTTGCCTTCGGCTCCATCACCACCGGAGCCTCCAACGATATTGAGCAGGCGACAAAGCTGGCTCGTGCCATGATCACCCGCTACGGCATGACGGATGAATTCGACATGGTAGCCATGGAGACTGTGAACAATCAGTATCTCGGCGGCGACACCTCCCTGGCATGCTCCGCAGACACCCAGAAGGAAATCGACAAAAAGGTCGTTGAGCTGGTAAAACGGGAACATGAAAAAGCCCGCAGGATCCTCACAGAAAACAAACATAAGCTGGATGAGCTTGCAAAGTTCCTGTATGAGAGAGAAACCATTACGGGTGAGGAATTTATGAGAATTCTGGACATGAAATAACCGTTAAATTTACACATGATAGAAAAAGAGTGCGTCCCTTCACTAACGAAGTTACGCACTCTTTTTATGCCGGGTCCTGCTCCGGTCCGGCATATCTCTTATGCTCTTCTAATTCGCATTACTTGCCGCGATCTTTACACGGCTCCACAGATTACTGATGACCTTTCTGATCTTCTCGTTATAGACAAATACCTCATCCATCTCATTATCTGTTCTCGGAATGTAGGCATCGATTCCCTCATAATCGCCTCCCTCTCCGGAAAGGTCCTCCATAACCTCCTGATTTGCCGAGGTATATCCCACATAGCTGGAGTTGTCATAGGCCCCATCGTAATCACAGACAAAATTGATAAATGCATGGGCCAGCTTGGGATTCTTTGCATTCTTCGGAATAACCATCGCATCGGACCACAGATTTGTCCCCGTTTCCGGCAGATAGAAGCCCATGTCCTCATTCTCACACATGATATAGGTAGCATCTCCGGAATAAATAAGCCCCAGTGCCTTTCTTCCCTGAGCCATATTATCGATGATCTCATCCGTGACGATCTCCGGCTTCATGGTCTGCACACATTTCACCAGCCACTCATAGGCCTCATCCAGTTCATCCGGATCCTCTGTATTCATGGAATAGCCCAATGCCTTCAGTGCCATCATGAAGCTGTCCCGCTCCGAATCATACAGGTAGATATCTCCCCGGTACTTCTCATCCAGAAAGATATTATATCCCTCCTGCTCCAGGTCTTCCAGCGCCACCTTATTCTTATCGTACACGATTCCCGCGGTTCCCCAGAAGTAGGGAACGGAATACTCATTCCCCGGATCATACGGCAGACCTTTTACTGCATCTACAAGCTTATCCATACCGTTCAGCTTTGTATGATCAAGCTTCTGCAGGTAATCCTCTTCGATCAGCCTCTGGATCATATAGTCGCTGGGCACCAGGATATCATAGGACTCCCCGTTTGCCACCTTGATATACATCTGCTCATTGGATTCAAAGTTTTCCATCACAACCTTTGCGCCGGTAGATTCCTCGAAGTCAGCGAGAATATTTTCACCGGTATATTCACCCCAGTTGTAGATATGCAGCGTTTCTCCCTCAAAGGGACGCCCTTCTTTCACCCCGCTGATCCGGAGGAATACGAGCAGTGCCGCCGCACAGGCACAGACCAGTGCAGCCGGTACCAGCACCCTCCTCTTCCTGATCTCTGCCTTCTCCTGCCTCTTTGCCACAAATACAGGTGCCACATTGATCACCACCAGAACAATGGTAATGATGACGATCATCAGCGTGGAAATCGCATTGATGCTGGGATTTACACGCTTGCTCATAGTATAGACCATGATGCTTAAGTTCTTCACTCCGCCGCCCGTGACAAAATACGAAATAATAAAATCGTCCACGGACATGGTAAATGCGATCAGCGCGCCTGAAACGATTCCCGGCATGATCTGGGGCACAATTACCTTGATCAGTGCCTGCCAGGGGGTCGCACCCAGATCCATGGCCGCATCCGCCAGATTCGGATCCAGTGAACGGATCTTCGGCATAACGGAAAGGATCACATACGGAATACAGAACGCAATGTGGGCAAGAAGCATGGTCATATAACCCTTCTCGACCCGGAAGGTGATAAATAACAGCATAAAGCCGATAGCCGTCACGATCTCCGGATTCATCATGGGCAGATTATCTACCTGATGCATCAGATCACGCACCAGCTTTTTCGACTTGCTGAGCCCGATGGCCGCGATAGTCCCTGCCACGGTGGAAACAGCCGTAGCGATCAGCGCAATGCTGAAGGTTGTATACAGCGCACCCATCATATCGTCGGACTCCAGCATATGCCGGTACCAGCGAAGGGAAAATCCCGTAAAGCTGGTCAGCGATTTTCCGTCATTAAAGGAAAACACGATCATATAGAGGATCGGAAGATAGAAAAAAACAATCATCACAAGCATCAAAAGCTTTCCTGCCGAACGTTTTTGTTTTTTCATAATGGTTATTCTTCCTCCTTTCCGCCCTGATTGCGTATCTCCACCCTGCGCACACACATCATGAGCAGCATCATGATCACTGCCATGATCATGGAGATCGCACTGCCGAAATTCCACTCTCCCACAGTAATAAACTGATTTTCAATCACGTTACCGATGAGAAAATACTTTCCTCCGCCCAGCAGCTTCGGAATAAAGAAGGAGCTGACTGCCGGCAGGAATACCAGTGTGATCCCGTTGATCACACCCGGAAGCGAAAGCGGCAGCGTTACCCTGCGGAAGGTCTGTACCGGATTCGCACCCAGATCTGCAGAAGCCTCCAGCAGCGAGTGGTCCATCTTACACAGAACCGTATTGATCTGCAGGATCATAAACGGCAGAAAGTTGTACACCATTCCGAGAAGAACGGCACCTTCCGTATACAGAAGCTCTGTACCTCCCAGACCGAAGAAGCCCAGGATCCTCTGTACCAGTCCGCCTTCACTCAAAAGCCCGATCCACGCATAGGTTCTCACCAGCATGTTGATCCACATGGGGATCGTAATACCCAAGACCAGAAGATTCTGCATGCGCTCATCACAGCGTGAAATATAGTACGCAGCCGGATAACCGATCAGCAGGCAGATCACCGTCGTTTTCAATGCGATCCACAGGGAGCGCCAGAGCACGATCAGAAAGTCTGCGTCGGTAAAAAACTTAATATAATGATCCAGCGTAACGGAAAATGAAATAATACTGTTGCCCGGCTGTGTGATCGAATACAGTGCGATCAATGCCATCGGAAGTACCAGCATGATCACAGCCCAGATGATATACGGGATGGCCAGTTGTGAAAACCGTTTCATTTAAAATACCATCCTTGACATCACATGGATATCTTCGGGGAAGAATGTCAGTCCGACCTCCTGACCTTCCTCTGAATAATCCGTGGTATGTATTTTAAACTCCCTTCCCGTTGTGGAGAAGGTGATCTGGTAAATGCCTTCCGTCACATTTTCCGGATCAAAATCATAGTCTGCGCTGATGTCCACGCTCTGATTCTCATCGCTTAATTTCCATGCCTGTGCATTTGCCCAGGTCTTAAGATCCGTATCCAGTGCCTGGGACTCCTCGATCTCATCCACGGTCGTCTGGAAATTAAATGCCATGACCGCCTCATTTGCTTTTTCATTTTTCACAAATGGCTGGTTTACTACAAAGATCATTCGCTCAATGCTGGTTCCGGCAGCTGTTGAGAACTTCACAGGATAGTATCCCTCTTCCTCCTGCACATCGTACTCGATTCTGGAAATGGAAATATAGTCATCCGTCTCGGGATTCCAGGCCTGCGCATTGGAACGCGCCACCACTTCTTTATCATCCAGCGTCTTCACATCCTCCAGGTCCACATAGAAGTTCGTCGCGCTGATCTTTTCCTTTCCATCCTCACTGGTCACATCCTGGTTACGTGTCACATGCATGTTGACCGTCACCTGCGTACCGGGCACGGTCTCCACCATGATCTCATAATGGACGCCTTTAAACAGGACACTGCGGACCTCACCTGTCATCTTCCCGTCCTTTACATCCACAATATCAATGTCCTCCGGACGGATGACCACATCCACTTCTTCCTTTTCCTTAAATCCGAAATCTACACAGTCAAAGGTAATATCATCAAACCGGACCTTGTAATCCTCAAGCATCACACCCGGAATGATGTTGCTCTCCCCGATAAAGTTTGCCACATACCGGTTCGCCGGTTCATTGTAAATCTCCTGGGGTGTACCTACCTGCTGAATCTCTCCGTTTTTCATAACCACGATCTTATCCGACATCGTCAGAGCCTCCTCCTGATCATGGGTTACGAAGATGAAGGTGATCCCGACCTCCTGCTGGATCCGTTTCAGCTCGTACTGCATTTCTTTTCTGAGCTTCAGGTCCAGGGCGGCCAGCGGTTCATCGAGAAGCAGCACCTTCGGCTCATTGACAAGAGCCCTGGCGATGGCAACCCTCTGCTGCTGTCCTCCGGATAGAAGTGTCGTATTCTTATTCTCAAACCCTTCCAGGCCGATCAGCTTTAACATCTTCATGACCTTCTGCTCAATGACATCCTTGCTGATCTTATTGATTTTGAGCCCGAAGGCGATATTTTCATAAACACTCAGATGGGGAAAGAGCGCATATTTCTGGAAAACCGTATTCAGTTCCCTCTCGTAGGGCGGCTTCCGGCTGATCTCCTCTCCGTCAAAAATCACCTTTCCCTCATCCGCATCCAGAAATCCTCCCAGAATCCTGAGGAGTGTCGTCTTTCCGCATCCGCTGGGTCCCAACAGAGTAACAAATTCATTCTCGTAAATGTCAAGGTTTACACCCTTTAAGACGATCTGCCCGTCAAAGCTTTTCACAATATTCCGAAACTCGATCAGTTTCTTTTGTTCCATTCTCACTTCTCCTTCCTGATTCGTACTATTTACTGTCTCTGCAATCACATGCCTTATCTGCAACAAGACAAATCTTTTTTACTCACCACCTATAGAGGCGGGAGTCTTATCTGCTTCCAGGATCAGAACATCGGCGGCGTAGTGATCCACAGCACCTTGGCATCGCTACTTCCGTGATTGTACAGATAATGGCTCTTTGTGCCCTCCAGATAAAAGGTCTCCTGTGCCTTTAACCGGTATTTCTTATTCCCGCAGACCAGTGTTACATTTCCCTTCAGCACATAGCCAAACTCCTCTCCCTGATGTGCCAGAAGCTCATGGCTTTTCCTGCGGGGATGAAGCGTCAGAAGAATCGGCTCCATCTTATTTTTCTGTGCATTGGGGACGATCCACTCGATGGTGTAGTCATCCCGCACATCCTCAAAAAAATCATTCGTCTGAAAGACGATCTGCTTCTCTTCCTCTTCGCGGAAAAACTCAGACATATTTGTCCCGAGCGCCTCCAGGATATCCTCCAGTGTCGCAATACTGGGCGTCGTCAGGTTTCTCTCCACCTGGGATAAAAATCCCTTGGTCAGCTCACTGCGGGAGGCCAGATCACTCAGCGTCAGATCATTCTGCACCCGGAGCTCCCTAAGCTTTTTCCCGATATCCAAAATCACACCCCCTGTCATTCCAGTCTGTTTTCAAATACTATATTTTTTTTTAAAATATATCAAACACTGTCTATTATACATATCCGCCGACAAAATGCAACCGCTTTCATTAAAAACAGCCATACCGGTTTTATTTCCCGGTATGGCTGGCAATCCACCCAAAGCAATGATTATAAATCTGCATGGTTCTGAGCAATTACAGAATAGTCATCAATACCTCAGACTTCCCGTCTCTTCAAAGTCCTTCTGCATATCAAAAGCCCGGATGCCTTTGTCCTCCGAAAGATAGAAGATATCTCCAATATAAATTCCTCTCATGTTGTACAGATACCGCTCCTTCCCGTCCTCGTCCCTGTTGTTACTGATAAACTCATTGACAAAGCCCTTTCCCTCCTGCCAGGAAAATACCATATATTTGTTGTCGCACTCAAATCCCAGGATATTTTTCTCAGGATTTACCAGAATCGCCTTATAATTATAAAGTCCCGGACAGTCGTATGTATCCTTTATCACATATCTGTCCATTTCTTTTACATCTGACGGATCTGAGATGTCAAACATGGAAATCTTGATCCCCTGATATTCACCCGTGTCAGGATCCACCTCGTTTCCGATCCCCAGCAGCTTATCCTCACCGTAGAAATGCAGATAGGAAGAAAATCCCGTAACCTTCAGCTCTCCCAGGATCTCCGGTTTCTCCGGATCGCTCAGATCCACGGAAAACAGTGGATCCGTATCCCGGAAGGTCACAAAGTACCCTGTATCTCCAAAAAATCTCGCGGAACGCACCGATTCACCCGGAGCAATATCTGCGATCTTCCCGCAAATATCAAGATTCTCATCCAGCACGTAAAGGTGTGTCAGCTCCCTTCCATCATTCCAGTCCGTTGCCACTGTCCGGAGATATCCGTGATACTCGTTCATGGAGAAGCTGTCATTCAGATAACCCCTGATCTCTCCGGTCGCGGCAGGTTCGATCTTTCCGTCCCGATAGCTGAATTTCAGGATCTGTGTCACATCCCTGCCATTTTCAAAGCTGCAGTTGCTGATATAGATATTTTCCGTGCTCACATAATACTGGGATGCTGCGGAAACGATTGCCTTGTGGTCAAGCACCTGATCCGGTTTCTTCATATCGATTGAAGAAATCACCAGGTATCCTGACTGTGCTGCATATTCCGGCAGATAAATATCCTCGATCCCCAGCTGTTCCTCTCCCGCCTTTGGAAGATAACGGCTGGCTTCCCGCGTTTCCCGGATAACGGGATCATATTCTGTGAACAGATAGATCATATCACCGTTTTTACGGGAAGTGGAGTAGTATCCCTCCTGCTCCACACTTCCGGACAGCCTCGGTGCGCTTCTGTCGCTGATGTCATACACGGAAAGCCTCGTATAACCGCTGGAGCTGATGCGATAGACATCCTTTTCTTCCCCATCCTGCTCCATAAAAGAAGAGCTTTCCGTTGTGATCAGATTCAAAAAGTCCCCGTCCACGTACATTTCCTGCACATCCGTACTTTTGTCCGACGGCTCGATCTCCCCCACCAGAGTCATCTCGGCTCCATGCGCTTCTATGATCCGCACTTTATCACCGGACAGCACGTAGATATAGTTTCCGTCCGTTTTTATAATATCCCCCTCATCAACACCCAGCTCCTGAAGATTTGTTTCCGAAAAGTCCGTACCCGGCGCATAGGAATCGCTGCTTTCGGCAATACCCGCCCCTGTATCTTCTACCGCCTCCTCAGCGACTTCTTCCACGATTGCCCCTGCTTCCGCATCCACCACGACATCCTTTGCCACTGCATCTGTTGTTCCCGATGTATAGGCAGCCCCCAGTCCTGCATCCATCGATCGGGGCTGTATCATGGAAGCCAGCGCCTGATAAAGCGCCTCTTCACTGGCTACATGGGCGATCACTTCCCCCTGCGATACTTTTTCCGTGTCTGCCACTCCCCCTGCACCAGCCTCTGTCTCTTTTGTTCCATCTTCCTTCGTCTGCGCAGAAAGCACGGCACTTTCTGTCTCTTCCGGGGCCTCCCTGGTCATTTCTCCGATATCCACCGGCCTGCCAGGCTCCGGTATCTGCCAGATGGCCACGAGCACGAGCAGAACCGCGGCTGCTGCCGCCCCTATCCGGTACACCGGCAGGCGCTTCTTTTTCTGTTCCACTCCCCTGACCATGTCTTCGATCTGCTCCGGTTTCAGGGATTCGGGTGCATCCATCCCGTCTGCCGATTCCTTTATTCTGTCCATCAGCTTCTTTTCATCCATCCCATACTCCTCCTTTCTAACACTCCAGCCATGCTTCCATCTTTTTCAGGGCACGGCTCTGTCTGGAGCGCACCGTATTGTCATTCATATGTAAAGCTTTTCCTATCTCCCTGCTGCTGTAACCCCCGAAAATATGGAGCGCCAGGATCATCCGCTCCTCATCCTCCAGTCCGGCAAATGCCCTGCGCACATCCATTTCCCCGCAGATATCCCCGGACTGGACGGTCAGATCCTCCGGAAGCTCTATCATCTTCCGGGCATACTGCGCCAGCTTTCGCCGACACTTGTTTGTAAGAATCCGGAAGATCCACGCCCGGAAAGATTCTGTCCTTCTCAGTCCCCGGATCCCCTGCCAGGCATCCATCACCGTGTCACTGACCACATCCTCCGCATCATGGGCATTTTTCAACGTATACCGTGCAAACCTGTAGAGATCCTGATAAATCTCCTCATACAGCTTCGCAAACGCCTGTGCATCTCCTTCTTTCGCTCTCTGAACCAGTTCTAAACTCTGTCCCACATCATCACCCCCAGCCTTTCTCCCGTATGCATACAAAAAGTAACTCTCCGGAATCCCATCACCATCCCGGAACCTGATCGATCAATCACACCGCCTCACAGCCTGTCTGCTGCTTTGGCAGTCTTCACAGATATAGTGTCATTTTCCACCTGTTCTGTTGCAGGAAGAAGTTAGTTCGACGTAATGTTGCCCCCGGTTTGCGTGTAACAGAACCCGCCTCACCCGCGTCCTGTCATCATCAAACAAACGCTTTAATATCTGTTAAAGCACGCAAAGATCTCCTGCACTCTCGGCATCGCCAGTCCCGACGGCACATTCCCGCCATCACAGATCCCTGCCAGTCCCTTTGTCTTCAAAATGCGCTCCAGCGCCTTCACTACGCTGCTCACATCATTTTTCCCTTCTCCGTAATGCTCCTTCGCATACCGCAGCAGATAGGCCAGCGTCTGTGTCTGCTCCTCATCCACCAGCTGTTCCACATAGCGCAGATCCAGGCTCTCTTTTCCGATGGAAAATGCAGTCTTTCCCATCCGCTTGATCTTCAGGCGCTCCTTCACAAAGCCATCTCCCCGGTACGTCTTTCTCTTCTGTACAGCCCCTGACAAATCGATCGTGCGTCTGCCAGACGGCAGATGAAATCCCGGTGCCGACACCTCCGGTGCCGGATAATTCTTCAAAAGCTTCTTCGTCTCCTCCGTAATATCCACTGCCTGGTACGAATCCATCTGAATGATCCGGTCTGCAATATAGAAATAAGAGCCGCAGCTTCCCACGACCAGGATCGTGGAAATCCCTGCCTGTGCATACAGATCTGCCGCCCGCTCCAGAAACGGCGTGATCGGCTCTTTTTCTCTGGCGACCACTCTCTGCATCAGTTCATCCCGTACCATAAAGTTGGTAGCCGAGGTATCCTCGTCAATCAGCAGCAGCCTGCTTCCCGCTTCGATTCCCTCCACAATGTTAGCTGCCTGGGAAGTGCTTCCGCTGGCATCCAGCGTACAGAAGCACTTCGTATCCTTTCCGTTGGGCAGATGATTGATAAACAGAGAGATATCTGTATTCGTAATCTTCCTTCCATCCTCCGCACGGAGCTTCAGAGCTGTCTCTTCCGTAATGACATACTCCCTGCCGTCCCCGGCGATATGGTTATACACGCCCCTCTCCAGCGCCTTTAAGAGCGTGGATTTTCCATGGTATCCGCCTCCTGCGATCAGTGTGATCCCCTGACGGATCCCCATTCCTCTGAGTGCCCCCTTATGGGGAAGCTGCAGCGTCACTGCCATCGCCTCAGGCGCATGGAAGGGCACACCGTCTCTAAACGGCCTATCCGACACACCACTTTCACGCGGAAGAATCGATCCGTCTGCCACGAAAGCCACCATTCCCTGCTTCTTTATTTCCTCCCGGATATACTGCTGATCCTCCGCCAGAAAGATCACCTTCTCCAGCTCCTGCTTCGGAGTCTTTGCATAATACAGACTCTGCTCCACGCACACCGGAAGAAAATCAAAGAGAATCTTTTCAAGCTCTGTGGCATTGATGGTACGCCCGTTCGCCGGAAATCCCACTTCAAAGCGGACGATTACACCGTCTGAGGTTATCTCACATGCTGTTCTCTCCAGAACCTCCTGCCCGCAGCGGCTGACGGTAATGATCCCGCTCTTCCCGGAACCCTTCGCCTGAAAACAGAACCGGTCCGCCTGCTTATGAAAGCGCCGGATCAGATAATCCTCCAGTGCGGTCTGATTCCATTTTGTTTCATAATAAGCAGAAGGAAAACCCGCTATTTTGTGGTTCACCTTCACACTCAGCCTGGAGGGTGCCGCAAACGGATCCCCCTGTACATGCTCAATATTCAATATATATTTACCAAAGGTATAACTTCCTGCCAGTGACTTGTAGGCAGGGTAACTTTTTCTGTTAATTGCCCGCAGATTTACGCGCAGATCTTCTGAAGTTTTCATATAATAAAGCCTCCTTTCCTTTAGCCGGTTTCAGATATTTTCATGATCTTTTGACCCACTGATGCCTTCGGATTTTTATGTCCATTTGTCCCTTGGCATCATCATATCTCATTTGCATACAATTGTCCAGAATCGTAATCTGAAAATCCCTGTGTCTGCACTGGAGCACCTGTAGAATGCCTGCTTTCCGATTGTTGTCACATTCTGTCCGTCTGGCTGTTGCTTCTTTGACTGTCTTTATTACCATCTATTTACACCATTAGTCTATTGACATATTGTGTATATTTGCACCAATATATTTGTGTGTGTTTTATATTTACATCAATAGAATTATATGGTACAACTAAGGCATAATAGAAAACGTGTCGGCATTTTCGCCGGCCGTTCCGGACTCCTGAATTTGGGTGAAGTCGACGCCACAGAATCGGGGCGTTCGTTCTGTTCATGAAACCATGGCCCGCGAATCGTAATCTTTTCCACCAGAACCATGTATTACCCCATAGAAAGGAAGTATTACCATGCCACTACCACAAGAAAGACCCTACACAGAAGATGATTATTACAACCTCCCGGAGGATGTCAGAGCTGAACTGATTGACGGACAGATCTACTACCAGGCTGCACCCAGCCGAATACACCAGCGGATACTGGGAGATCTGTTCGCCGCAATTTACGCTTACATCAAGGCAAACGGCGGCTCTTGTGAAGTCTATCCTGCCCCATTTGCCGTGAAGCTGTTTGCAGACAGAAAAAATATTGTTGAGCCTGATATAAGCGTCATATGCGACAAAAACAAGCTCACAGACAAAGGTTGCACGGGCGCGCCGGACTGGATCGTTGAAATTGTATCATCTGGCAGCAGGCGAATGGATTATTTTATAAAACTGTTCAAATATCGCTCTGCAGGAGTCCGGGAATACTGGATTGTAGATCCGGATAAAAACAGAATTCTTGTATATAACTTTGAGTCTGAAGACACCGGCGACTATTCTTTCAGTGATTCCATCAAGGCCGGGATATATCCGGATCTGTTCATTGATTTCAGCCAACTGAATATTTAAGTCTTGTCCTGCTGTCAGATAGCTATATTGGCAGCAGGATGCGTTTAATTCTTTTTGCCAATTTGGTACTTCGCTTGCTTTTCCCCTTCTCCTGTGCTATACTCAGAGACGTCGCAAAGCCCGCAAAAATAAGGTCTTACCGGGCTTGCCGCCGATTCCCGGCGTTAAATGAATCGAGTGTTCGAGACCTTCCACTCGTAAAACAAAACTAAAGGAGAGAATTGAATATGAGAGACAAAAAGGTGTTGTTTATTGTGCAGGCGGCTGTGATTGCAGCCATCTATGTCGTACTGACCGTGATGTTTGCCCCATTAAGCTTCGGCGAGGTGCAGGTGCGGTTTGCGGAGGCGCTGACGATCCTTCCGTTCTTTACGCCGGCAGCTGTTCCGGGACTGTTTATCGGATGTATCATCGGAAACTTCCTCGGGGGCGCCATCCCCATTGACATCGTATGCGGAAGTATCGCGACTCTGATCGGTGCTCTGGGATCCTATGCTCTGCGAAATCACAAATTTCTGGTTCCGCTTCCCCCGATTGCCGCAAATACCGTAATCGTTCCCTTTGTGCTGTATTACGGATATGGGATCAATCTTCCGATTCCGTTCATGATGCTGACGGTGGGAATCGGTGAGATCGTTTCCTGCGGTGTGCTCGGACTGATCATACTGTCCGCACTTGACAAATATCGAAATGTAATATTTAAAAAAGCATCGTCACCGGATCAGCAAAGCATTTAACCTTATCACATACAAACCCCTCTGTGGAATCTATATTTCCTAAGAGGGGTTTTCTTTAACCGGGCAGGTCTGTTGTCTGCCGCCTGTTACCATCCTGTCTGTCTCGATCAGCTGAAGCTTCTCCTTTCTGGAAAGCTGCTTGATCTCCCACTCCCGCCGCATGGCCTCCTGCTTTGTCAGGAAGCTCTCATAATACACCAGCTCCACAGGGACTCTGCTTCTTGTGTACTTTGCTCCTCTGCCGCTGTTATGCTCCCCCATACGCCTGTCCAGATTTGTGGTCCAGCCTGTGTAAAGAGATGCATCGCTGCATTTTACAATATAGGTATAATTCATATGACATCTCCGTTCCTCTTTGTCCGTCTATGTAGACGCTGCCATATCAGATAATAGTTTCAATCCTTTTACAGCAGCGAAATCTATTTTAAAGCAATCGATAGAAAAGGTACTGTTCAGTAAATACGCAAACCTACTGAATCATTACGAAAAGTATATTATCCAGGAATGTCCGTATGACTTACTTTCAATCTGTGAGCAAAATCGATTGCGGATTTTCCTTTTCTCTAACAGTATACTCTATTTTCCCTGTTTTGTGCTTATCCCATCGTACCTGATCTTTCGGTTCTGCTCTTTTCCTGATCCTGTTTACTCCGAATCCAGATACAGGAACGGATCCACCGGTTCCCCGCTCTTTTTCATTCCGAAGTAAAGATTGCTTCCCTCTTCGCAGTAGTATTTCGTCGGCTCACTTACATATCCCAGAAGCTGTCCCGGCTCCACCACATCGCCCACGGCTGCTGTCACTTCCTTTAACTGTCCGTACACCAGCTCATAGTCGTTTCCAAGATTCAGGGTAAGAGTCGTTCCCGTCTCCTCATTTACATCAATGGACTCCACCACACCCTTTGCAGACGCTACTACCTGTCCGCCTGTCTGTGCACCAATGATCAGAGCCGGGTTGTATTTATACTGATCCAGTGTAGGAAAATATACCGTGGCATCCATACTGTAATCCAGAAGGACCGTACCTGCCACCGGCCAGGTGAGCGGTGTGCTGTCATCATAGGCTACTGTCGGCTGAATATTGGCAGAGGATGCGTCTACGGAAACCTCTGTCTCTGCATCTGCACTTACGTCCGTCTCCTCATTCTTTGCCAGGCTCGCCGGATCCACATCCATTTCATTGGCCAGCGGAAGATCCGCCTTTGCATCATTCGCATTTGCTGCCCGCTCCGCCTCTGTCTCCGTATTTCTCTTTGCTTCCTCCGGTGCCTCCTCATTCAGATCGATCAGCTGCTGTTCTTCCTTCGCTTTTTCTGCACGGTCCATCGTGTAAAAAGTAGTGAACGCCGCGCCGCCTACCAGACAGAGGCTCAGAACAACCATAGCCCCCTGTTTCCTTGTGAATCTTTTTCTTTCCTTATTCTGCATAATCTTCACCTCGTACTATAATCGATTTCTACAGCCATCCTGTCTGCTACAGTTCCATCAGCTGTGTTCAATCATAGCATTGCCAATCCCTATGAGATTATACATTTTTCAAAATAATATTGAAGGATTTCCCGGTAATCCTGCCCCGCCTCAGCCATCCTCGCCGCACCGTACTGACTCAGGCCCAGGCCATGTCCCAGGCCTTTTGTCGTAATCCGTATAGCTTCCCCCTGTTCCTCAAGAAAAAAACAGCTGGAATGAAGTCCCAGAAGGTTTCTGAATTTTTCACCTGAAATTTCCTGTTCACCGACGCAAAGCTTTGTCACATAGTCACTCTGGTCCCTGGACAGAATCCGTATCTGGCTCATCACTGACTCCCCGGTCAGGATACCCGGATATTCTTTTTCAATACACGCCCTGATTTTTTCCTGATCTACCAGCTCTACCGACAGATACCATTCAGATTCCACATCCAGACGGCTCTCAACCGCCATCAGCCAGGAATACCGATCTCCCAGTCCCGCCTCCTCACCGGAACGTGTCCATCCGCTGCTCACCGCATGAAAAGGTGCCTGTACCAGAACGTTATCCCGTGTCAGCACCTGCCCTGCCGTCTCTTCTACCGCCTGCAGCATGGTATCCAGAATCCCTCGATCCGCCATCTCGTCCAGCGTAAGATATTCCTCCGAAAGCAGCGTTCCCGGATGCTCCTCCTGGAACTTCTGAAGGTTTGTCCGGGTAATGACCATCTGTGCCTTTATCGCCTCCAGACCGGGGATCTCCATCAGATCCTGCGCCGCCACACCACAGACATAGTCCTCAAAAGCAATCTCACGGATACCGTTTTTTGTATCAACGGAAATAAAATTCTCCGAAGCCCGCTGCAGCGCATACGTCTCCTTCACATCCCCGGCCCCCAATGTCACGATCACATAAGGCAAAACAAAAACAACCGCCAGAACAGCTACCAATTTCTGAAACTTCTCCCGCATAGAAACCAGCCTCCCGGTCTGCTCATTTTCCACAAATATACCTTTTCTATCCTATGACATGTCTCCCTTAATTATGCAAAAGTAAAACTGCCGCAGGATCCCCCACGGCAGTCTTCCTTTCATCAGTGAAATCTCACCTGAATATAACTCTTGATCTCTTCCACACATTTCTCAAATCCCAGCTTACTGCTGTTCAGACACAGGTCATAGTTTCTGGCATCACTCCAGATATTTCCCGTGTAGTAATGATAGAAATCACCGCGATACTTATCTGTCTTTGCGATAAATTTCTCCATTTCCTTCTCTGACATATCATTGCGCTCCAGCGCTCTCGCCATACAGTAGTCCTTCGGTGCATGAATAAATACACTGACCACATCATCTCTGTCCTTTAACACAAAGTCCGCACAGCGCCCCACAAGGACGCAGGAACCTCTCTCGGCCAGATCCTTGATGACCTTTGCCTGATAGTTAAACAGATTTTCATCCGATACAAAATCCCCGCTTGACGGTGCGATCAGACCGCCTTTATAGATTTTCTTTGAAGCTCCGAACAGAGGATTGTTTCTCAGTCTCTCATCTGCCTGATTAAACAGCTCCTCCCGGATTCCGCTGTCATCCGATGCCATTCTCAATATTTCCCTGCTGTAGACTGGAATCCCCATGTCTTTTGCCAGCATCTGGCCGATCGTCTTTCCACCGCTTCCATACTGTCTGGCAATCGTAATAATCACCTTTTCCATGTGAAAACCCCCTTACTCACCAAGATATGCTTTCTTCACAGATTCGTCATTCATCAGCTCTTTTGCATCTCCCTGCAGCGTGATCTTTCCTGTTTCCAGTACATAGGCTCTGTCTGCAATGGAAAGTGCTTTCTTTGCATTCTGCTCTACCAGCAGCACTGTGGTTCCCGCAGCACTTACCTCTTTGATGATATCAAAAATCTCATTTACGAAAATCGGTGAAAGTCCCATGGACGGCTCATCCATCAGAATGATCTTCGGCTGTGACATCAGTGCACGTCCCATGGCAAGCATCTGCTGTTCACCACCGCTTAAGGTTCCTGCCATCTGGTTCTTTCTTTCCTCCAGACGCGGAAATCTTCTGTATACCATTTCCAGATTCTTTTTGATCTCTTCCTTGTCTTTTCTGGTATAGGCACCCATCTTCAGGTTCTGGTACACACTGAGCTGGGCAAATACTCTTCGCCCCTCCGGTACGTGTGCCATTCCCATCGATACGATCTTGTGTCCCGGTACCTTTGTGATATTTTTTCCTTCAAAAATAATTTCTCCGCTCTTGACAGGAATCAACCCGGTAACCGCATGGAGCGTTGTCGTCTTTCCGGCACCGTTGGCCCCGATCAGGGCAATTACCTCGCCTTCCTTTACCTCGAAGGAAATTCCTTTAATTGCCTGGATCATACCATAGTATACTTCCAGGTTTTTAATTTCAAGCATTGCCATAAGTCCTTCCTCCTATTCCCCGAGATATGCGGTGATAACCTGCGGATTATTTAACACGTCACTCGTCTTTCCCTCTGTCAGTACCTGGCCGAAATTCAGCACAGTCAGTCTCTCACAGATGCCGGACACCAGCTTCATATCATGCTCGATGAGCAGAATGGTCATCTCGAATTTATCGCGTACAAAATGGATCGTATCCATTAACTCCTGGGTCTCGTTCGGATTCATACCGGCAGCCGGTTCATCCAGAAGAAGGAGCTTCGGCTCGGTCGCCAGTGCTCTGGCGATCTCAAGCTTTCTCTGCTTACCGTAAGGAAGGTTGGATGCCAGATAATCTGCCTGTCCGTCCAGATCAAATACCTTCAGAAGCTCCATGGCCTGCTCGTTCATCTCTTTTTCTACTTTATGATATTTCGGCAGACGCAGGATTCCTTCAAGGGTAGAATAGCTGTGCTTATTGTGAAGTCCCACCTTAACATTATCCAGCACACTCATATCCTTGAAAAGACGGATATTCTGAAAGGTACGGGCGATTCCCTCTTTGTTGATGTCGATCGTCCTCTTCCCCGTGATATTCTTCCCGTCCAGTGTAATGATTCCCTCATTCGGTTTGTACACGCCTGTCAGCAGATTGAATACCGTGGTCTTTCCGGCTCCGTTCGGTCCGATCAGACCATAGAGCTGCCCTTTCTCAATACGGATATTGAAATTATCTACTGCACGAAGTCCGCCAAAGGAGATTCCCAGGTTTTTCACTTCCAATAATGCCATGATCACTCAGCCTCCTTTCCTTCGCGCCTTTTCTTCAGCAAACGCTTCGGTGAATATTTTTCACGCCATTCCAGAGCTTTCGGGCTCCAGTTAAAGAGCATCATAACGATCAGGATCACTGCGTAGATCAGCATACGGTAATCACTGAGTGAACGCAGCAGCTCCGGAAGCAGAGTCAGAACGACAGCCGCGATCATAGAGCCTCTGATGTTTCCGATTCCTCCAAGTACCACAAAGACCAGAATCATAATTGACATGTTATATCCGAAGTTCTTGGGCTGTGCAACAAGCGTCGCCAGGTTATGGGCATAGAGCACACCGGCCACACCGGCCAGGGCAGCCGATACGGTAAAGGCCATCAGCTTATACTTTGTAATATTGATACCTACTGACTCCGCCGCGATACGATTGTCACGAATGGACATGATCGCACGTCCGTCTCTGGAATGAACCAGGTTCAGAACGATAAAAAGTGTGATCAGCAGAAGAATGATACCGATCAGGAACGTGGAATCATTCGGCGTGCCGGTAATACCCTGCGGACCATTGATAATGGTCTGTCCATCCGGCTCCATATTCAGCGACATGGCGTCCTTCATAGAAAAATGAAAGCCATTGCTGTCCTTTCCAATATAAAATACATTAATGATATTCTTAATAATCTCTCCGAATGCCAGGGTTACGATGGCCAGATAGTCGCCTCTCAGTCGCAATACCGGAATACCGATCAGGATTCCAAAAAGAGCAGCCACGGCAGCACCGATCAGAATAGCCAGAAAGAAACGCAGTCCGGAAACCGGAATCACATCTACCATACATTTTGAGAAAAACGCACTGGAAAACGCACCTACGCACATAAATCCCGCATGGCCAAGGCTCAGCTCACCAAGGATACCAACTACCAGATTCAGAGAAACTGCCAGAATCGCATATACACACAGGGGAACGAGAAGTCCCTTCATCAGACTGGAGACCTGTCCGGCTCCGATCAGGATCTGCATGATCACAAATGCTGCAATTACGATTCCATATGTAATCAGATTGCTTCTTGTCGTTTTGCTTATTTTCATCATTTTCTTCATCTTCGCCACCACCTATACTTTCTCTTGTACCTGTTTGCCCAGAATACCGGTAGGCTTCACCAGAAGCACCACGATCAACACGGCAAACACGATGGCATCTGCCATCTGGGATGAAATATAAGCCTTTCCAAGAATTTCAATCACGCCCAGGAGAATTCCTCCGATCATGGCGCCGGGGATCGAACCGATTCCTCCGAATACGGCAGCCACGAACGCCTTGATACCCGGCATGGCACCGGTATACGGTGTCAGAGATGGATAGGCAGAGCACAACAGTACACTTGCAATCGCCGCCAGTGCGGAACCGATGGCAAAGGTGAGAGCGATCGTACCGTTTACGTTAATACCCATCAGCTGCGCCGCTCCCTTATCCTCAGATACGGCCAGCATGGCCTGACCTGCTTTTGATTTCTTGATAAATAAAGTAAGAACTATCATAATAATGATACATGCCAGAATCGTCACAGTGGTCTCACCGGAAATGGAAAGAGCCCCTCCGGCCAGTGTGATCGCCGGTACTTTTACCACGGAAGTAAAGGATTTCGTATCCGCACCAAAGACCAGCAATGCGATATTCTGCAGAAGATAGCTGACACCGATCGCCGTGATCAGAACGGCAAGGGAAGAAGCCGCATTTCTCAGTGGCTTGTAGGCCACCCTCTCAATGACAACTCCAAGCAGTGTACACGTAAGAACTGCAGCAGCAATACCCACCATTGGCGGCATGCCCATTGTGCTCACAATGGTAAGCACGACATACCCTCCGACCATGATGACATCGCCGTGAGCAAAATTCAGCATTTTGGCAATTCCGTATACCATTGTATAGCCCAGCGCAATGATCGCATATACACTTCCCAGGCTGATACCATTAATTAAGTAAGATAAAAAACTCATAGCACACCCCTCTGTCATAGTATTTGCCCAGCAGTCCCCTGCCACAGGAACCGCTGCAACATGCATGTGTATTTGGACAGAAATACATCTGTCTGCCCAATTTGGACATTATTATAACACATGACCTGTTTATAAGTAAATGCCTGTTTGGTTTTTGTAATAAAAATGGAGCTGCCACAAGGGCAGCCCCTCTTTTGGGTCTCTTACATTGCCTTATAAGCGCCGTCTGTAATTACGACTGCCTTCGGATCCTTTGAAGGCTCACCATCCGCATCCCATGTGATGGTTCCTGTCAGACCCTCTACAGTAATCTCTGTCATAGCTGTCTTCATGCCATCACACAGATCAGATACGCTCATGTCCGGTGTCAGGTTTGCTTTCTCTGCTGCTGCCTTTACTGTATAGAGAGCATCATAAGCATCTGCCGCAAACTGATTCGGGATATCTTTGTATGCATCCTTGAATGCAGTTACAAAATTCTGTGTCTTCTCATCCTCAGCATCTGCTGCGAACGGTGTCAGGAGCATAACGCCCTCTGCCAGAGAAGTATCGAAGTTCTCTACAGCCAGGATACCGTCCAGACCGTCACATCCGAAGAAGGTCGGTGCATATCCCATGGTTCTTGCCTGCTTCAGAATCAGAGAAGCCTCTGTGTAGTAGATCGGAAGGAATACCAGCTCTGCACCGTTATCCTTTGCCTTCTGAAGCTGTACAGAGAAGTCTGTCTTGTTATCTGCTGTGAAAGCCTCTGCAGATACGATTTCAAAATCCTGATTTGCAGCCTCTCCTGCAAATTTCTCATAAATACCTGAAGAATATACATCGGAGCTGTCATAGATGACTGCTACCTTGGAAGCCAGCTTGTTCTCGCCGATATACTGTGCGGAAGCAATACCCTGGTTCGGATCAGAGAAGCATACGCGGAATGCGTTGTCATACTGGATGCACTCTACTGCGGAACCGGATGGTGTCAGCTGGAACATGTTGTCCTCATGAGTCTTCTCTACAACTGCGGTACACGGACCGGAGGTAACGGTACCTACCAGCATCTGCATGCCCCAGTCTTTTAAGGAGTTGTAAGCGTTTACAGATTTCTCCGGATCGTGCTCGTCATCCTCAAAGGAGAGCTCAACCTGATATCCGTTGATTCCGCCTGCCTCATTGATCTCTTTTACTGCCAGCTCCATTGCATTCTTAACGGCCAGACCGTATACTGCAGCACCGCCTGTTGTCGGTCCGATACCACCGATCTTAAATGTAGCATCTGCAGATGCTCCTGTAGTTTCTGCTGTCTTCTCTTTGCTTCCACATCCGGACAGTGATGCTACAACCAGAGAAGCTGCTGCGATAAACGCTGCTGCCTGTTTGAATTTCTTCATAATATTTTCCTCCTTCTTGTGTTTTGCTGCTCCGCATACATTTCGAGACCGGCTTTCCAATGCCGAATATGCTGTTGTGTAAGTCTTGCCATGATCCCTTCTTCTACCCGGATGCAGCTGTTTCTCCCTGATTTCTTCTGAAATCTTGGAAATTATAATACGCCGTATTAAATTTTTTGTCAACATTTTTTTACTGTAAAGTGCCGCTTTGTTAAAGACGTGGGTAACTGTTCGGAGTCATGCGCCGGATGTCACAAAGCCACCGGTGTATAAGAACAGTTAATATATGGAAGAAACTTTTTCAGAATATCCTCTGTCTTTATTTTCAGACTGGAAGTATTGATGCATGGATGGCACCCGATATACTCTGACTCCAGGACCTCCCTGTCGATCAGCAGTCTCACACGATGCTCCCTGTCATTCATCAGTCCCAGTATCGTCACAGATCCAGGAGTCAGATCCATAAATTCTTCCATAAACTCCTCCCCGGCAAAAGAAAGTCTGGCACTGCCGATCTGGGCGGAAAGATTCTTCGTCTTAAACGGCTTGTCTCCCGGCATCAGCAGAAGATAAAACTCTGTCTTCTGCCGGTTGCACAAGAACAGATTCTTACACATTTCCACACCCAGCATCTGGTCAATCTCCTGACAGGCTTCAATCGTAGGCGCTATCTCATGATCCACCCGTATAAAGGGAATATCCAGCTTTTCCAGCAGATCGTAAACGGCCATTTCCTTTGGCAGCCGTCCCGATGCTTCGGGGCGGCCCGTATAAAGTGTTCTGTCTATGTTCATATCTTTTAATACGCTTTCCCCCAGTAAACCATCTTCTTCGCCGGTTTTCCGCAGTAAACACAGGTATCTGCAAATTCCTCCTGCTCAAATGGAATACATCTGGAGGTCACGCCTGCCTCTTCTTTCAGTGCATCCTCACACTCCTGGCAGCCGCACCACATGGCTTTGATAAATCCCGGCTTATTCTCAGCGATATCCTTCATTTCTTCAAGATTCTTCGCTATATAGGTGTGGGCATCTCTGTGTGTTCTTGCTCTTTCCAGCATATCATGATGCATGGTATCAAGAATTTCCGGAATTCTCTGTGTCAGCTCACTGATCGGCAGAACGATCTTCTCTCTGGTATCTCTGCGCACGACCACAGCCTGCCCAGCAGCGATATCCTTTGGTCCTATCTCCACGCGCAGCGGGAAGCCTCTCATCTCCTGCTCAGAGAATTTCCATCCCGGGCTCTTGTCAGAATCGTCCAGCCGGGTGCGGATACCTGCCGCACAGAGCATATCTCTGATCTCACCTGCCTTATCCAGCACACCTTCCTTTTTCTGCTGGATCGGAATCACCATAACCTGAACAGGAGCCACCTTTGGAGGCAATACCAGACCACTGTTGTCACCGTGTACCATGATGATCGCACCGATCATACGTGTCGTCATACCCCAGGAGGTCTGATGCACATATTTCAGTTTGTTATCCTTGTCCGCATACTGGATGCCAAAAGCCTTTGCAAAGCCGTCACCAAAGTTGTGGCTGGTTCCTGACTGGAGCGCTTTTCCGTCATGCATCAGAGACTCAATCGTATAGGTAGCCTCCGCACCTGCGAATTTTTCCTTATCTGTCTTGCGACCCTTTACGACAGGAATCGCCAGCACCTCCTCACAGAAATCCGCATAGACATTCAGCATCTGGATCGTACGCTCTTCTGCCTCCTCTGCGGTAGCGTGCGCGGTGTGTCCCTCCTGCCACAGGAATTCTCTGGAACGCAGGAACGGTCTGGTGGTCTTTTCCCAGCGCACCACGGAACACCACTGGTTGTATACCTTCGGCAGATCTCTGTGGGAATGGATATCCTTCGCATAGAAATCACAGAACAGCGTTTCCGAGGTAGGTCTTACACACATTCTCTCCTGCAGCGGCTCCAGTCCTCCGTGGGTTACCCATGCAACCTCCGGAGCAAAGCCTTCCACGTGATCCTTTTCCTTCTGCAGCAGACTTTCCGGAATGAACATGGGAAGGTATACATTTTCTACTCCCGTTTCCTTAAATCTGCGGTCGAGCTCCTTCTGGATATTCTCCCAGATCGCATATCCTGCCGGTTTGATGACCATACAGCCCTTTACGCTGGTGTAGTCGATCAGCTCCGCCTTCTTTACGACATCCGTATACCACTGGGCGAAATCATCTTCCATCGAAGTAATTGCTTCTACAAGTTTTTTGTCGTTTGCCATCTTCTTTTCTCCTTTTATTTTCACAATTTCCTATTCATAAGCACAAAGGCCTCTGCCCCCATGCTTTTGCAAAGGGACCGAGGCCATAAAAGTCATCGGCGGTACCACCCTGATTAGCAGTCTGCTTCACCTGCCAACCAGCTCAGATTATCTGGTGTCCGGACAGGATCACTTTTCTGCTCTCTCTTTTACCGTTAACGCCGGCTACGCCGTACTTTCATACGGGACTCCAAGGCAGGTTCCACCAGCTTCCAACAGAAATCTCACACCATCGATTTCCTCTCTGAAGAATTCGGCTGACGTACTAATCCTCTTCTTCGTCATTTTCAGATAGAGTCATTCTATTCCAAAACAACGGACTTGTCAAGAATCAACCGATTGCGACTTATTTGTTACTATCCACTCCGTGACTAGTATAACACGCATTTACCTTCCGGTGCGCACCTTCTGGATTCTGGAGTATCCGCCATAAGATATCTTTTCTCCTGTTTTTTTGTAGGAACGGACCTTAATATAATAGACGGTCCCTGCCTTCAGTCCGGAAATCATCTGGCTGTTTTTCTTTTTTCCTCTGATAAAAACAGTCTTTTCTGTCTTTTTAAAGTCACGCGTTTTTGAAATCTTAATCTGGTATCCTGTGCATGACTGCTTCTTCCATCGAACCTTTATCTTCTGCTTTCCGACTGCTTTCGCAGAAACGCCCGTCATCTTTTCAGGCTTTGTCACAGGTTCCGGCTGCTTTTCTGATTCACTTTCCGGCTGCTTCTTTTCTGTCTCGGTTTCGCTTTCCGGCTGCTTTTCCATTTCACTTTCAGACTGCTTCTCCGTCTCCGCTTCGCTTTCCGGCTGCTTTTCCGTTTCGCTCTCAGACTGCTTCTCCGTCTCCGCTTCGCTTTCCGGCTGCTTTTCTGTTTCACTCTCAGACTGCTTTTCCGTCTCGGTTTCGCTCTCCGGCTGCTTTTCTGTTTCACTCTCAGACTGCTTTTCCGTCTCGGTTTCGCTTTCCGGCTGCTTTTCTGTCTCCGTTTCACTCTCCGGCTGCTTTCCTGTTTCACTCTCAGACTGCTTTTCTGTCTCCGTTTCGGTTTCGCTTTCCGGCTGCTTCTCCGGCTCTGTTTCACTCTCCGGCTGCTTTCCTGCTTCCATTTCTTCTCTTGATGAATAGACTTTTACCGAAACGGTTTCATTGCCTGCAAAGTACAGATCAGACTCCTGTGTCGTTATCTTAATCTTTGTTTCGCCACTTTTCTTTGTCTGTAAACTTCCATACTGATCCACCGTACAGATTTCAGGATCTTCTGATTCATAGGTGATCTTTCCCGGCGCATATGCACACAGCATATGACCTTCACCGCAGACCAGCTCAACAGAATGTGTCTGAATACTGATCGGATATGGCTTTTTCTTATAGTTTTCATCCAGCACATATGCATTCCGTGTTCTGGTTTCATAGATTCCGGCTGCCGTATCATAATATAAGGTGCCACCCGCAATTTCAATGCCAAAAATCTGTTGTGGGGATTCGCTGCCTAACGTCACTACCGTCTGCTTATCCGTTCCGTCATATTTGCAGGAGATGATCTGTTTCGGCGTTGTATAGTAGAGGCGATTATCCTTTGACGCAAGAGACATGTAGTCATAGGAAGCACTTCCCTGATAGATTTTCCATGGCTCGCTTACCGTTACGAATGTTTCTGCCTTCCCCGGAATACCGTTTTCCAGCTTTACCCTCCTGAGCGCCCGGTTTTCCTTATAACACAGATAACCATCCCCCGCAAAAACCGGTGAGGTGACATCCTTCCAGATCGCATCATCATAGGTCGTATCATCACAGATTTTGTACGCTTCTCTGTCCCATACATGATCCTGTCCAAAAATATCCTCACTGCACAGGAAGTAAGTATGCCTGATATCTTCTCCTCTCGGGTCGTCCCAGGTAACATCTACCATATACCACTTTCCATTAATCTGTACCTGGTTCCATGCATGTCCTTCCCCACGGGAATGTCCTCCCACCATTTCACAGGGCACTCCTGCTCTGTCCATGTAGTATTTGTACGCCTTTGCATATCCCTCGCAGACCGCTTCTTTATCCAGGACAGCTCCTCTGACATCATGACGGTAAGGATACCCGCCGCCATATTCAATATCCATAACAAGATAGTCATGAATGACCATGGCTTTTTCCAGATCTGACATGGAATCATTAAGTAAAGACAGCACCTTTTCCCCCTCTGCCTTCAATTCCACATCCCTGTTAATCGGATAATTCGTCTCGATCCACGGAACCGTACCATCTTCTTCCAGCTGATAACTCAGATTTCCCACATAATACAATTCCGGAAAGACTTCCGTTGCCCAGTAATTGACCGCCATGACATCATCCAGCGTTGCATGAAAGCCGGACAGGTCAATTCTTTTTTCCCGGTTCAGCCATTTGGGAACCATGTAGTTAAACAACTCTCTGTCACATCTTGTACCGGTATCCATATCGAACACCGTATCTTCGGTTTCCGATGCCAGAACAAACCCCGTAAATCCTGATGACAGACACACAGATGCTGCACAGATTCCTGCAAGTATCCTTGTTTTCCAAAAGCGTCCATGACTCTTCTTCATTCCATTCCTCCTTACCCTTTTTATCAGACATGAAACACATGACCTTTTGACCTCATGGTGCCTTCGGATTTTTCCGCGCTCCCGCGCTCCCAAAATCCGAAAAACATTCGAAA
>UQCM01000029.1 GCA_900539525.1 uncultured Blautia sp. | reverse complement strand
ATCTGAGACATTTTCATATGTGGTATACTAGGACATTATCATAAATGGCTTATATTATTTTATGGAATACGTTACGCAAAAGTTGACAGTTTCCGTCAAAAATGGTAAGCTAAAACGTACTGAACGATTACGAAAGCGGAAAGTGAACGGGAATAGGAGATAGATGTTATGGATCAAATGCAGGAAGAACAGTTTACCAAGATACTTCTCGGTCTGATTGAGAAGGCGAAGCTTAAGAAAAATGTTCTGGAATACAATGAAATCAGTGATGCTTTTGCAAGTCTGGAGCTGGATGAGGATAAAATGGATCTTGTCCTGGAGTACCTTGAAAAGAATAATATTGATATCATGCAGAACGGTGTGAAGGATGATAATGGCGATGACCTGCTGATTGACAATGATGATATGATTCTGGAAGATACAGAAGAGGTGGAGCTGATCGATGATGTGGATGTTCTTGAGGGAGTCAGCACAGAGGATCCTGTACGTATGTATCTGAAAGAGATTGGAAATGTACCATTGCTGACGACGGAACAGGAGGTAGCTCTGGCAAGACGTGTGGAGGAAGGCGATGAGGAGGCAAAGAAAGCTCTCACGGAAGCCAATCTGCGCCTTGTAGTTAGTATTGCCAAGAAATATGTCGGTCGCGGCATGCCTTTCCTGGATCTGATTCAGGAAGGAAATATGGGATTGATGAAAGCCGTTGACAAGTTTGATTACACCAAAGGGTACAAGTTCAGTACTTATGCCACCTGGTGGATCAGACAGGCGATTACGAGAGGTATTGCGGATACAGGACGAACGATCCGCGTGCCGGTACATATGGTGGAAACGATCAATAAAACGCTTCGTATGACCAGGACGCTTCTGCAGGAGCTGGGAAGAGAACCCACCCCGGAAGAAGTGGCAGAGAAGCTGAATGTCCCGGTATCTCGCGTGCGTGAAGTACTGAAGATCTCACGCGATCCGGTATCTCTGGATACACCGATCGGAGAGGAAGATGACAGCCATCTGGGAGACTTTATCGAGGATGATTCCGCACTTTCACCAGCTGATTCTGCAGCATTTTCCATGCTGAAGGAAGAGCTGGGGGCTGCACTGGAGTCTCTGACAGACAGGGAACGTCAGGTCGTCCGCCTGCGCTTTGGACTTGAGGATGGACGTGCACGGACACTGGAGGAAGTAGGAAAGGAATTTAATGTTACAAGAGAGCGTATCCGACAGATTGAGGCAAAGGCTTTAAGAAAGCTTCGCCATCCATCGAGGAGTAAGCGACTGAAGGATTTCCTTGTATAAATAAAAGAGACAGCCGATGAGAATCGGCTGTCTCTTTTTACAGGGAATAAATCAGGATTCCCGCAATAATGATCAGATTCCCGGCCAGCTTTCCCTTTGTGATCCTTTCTCCAAGCAGCAGGCGGGAGAGCAGGAGAACAAAGACATAGGTGAAGGTATCGATGATGGAACCATATTTATAGGGAACCTGTGTATAGGCATAGGTATTCAGGAGCAGCACGCCGAAAAAGATGGCATAGGCGGTGATGACGCGCCAGTTCAGATATTCGTAAATGCCGCTTTTGTGCGGGGAATTTGCACTCTGCTTTAGTAAAATCTGTGAAAATGCGGAAAAGAAGGTTGCCGCAAACATTAAAAACATAAAAAGTCTATTCATATTTCTGCACCACCAATACTCCGATTAAGACCACCAGCATTCCGGCCAGGTTATTCCACGACAGAGATTCTCTGAAAATCAGGGCTGCCCAGAGCTGAGACCAGATCAGGTAGACACTCCTGTGTGCATAAGCCGTAGAAAGATCAAATTTCTTGATGATCTTCTGCCAGGCAAGTGCGTAGATCCCGCAATTTGCGATCATCAAAAACAGAAAAAGATACAACATCCATCCTCCAAGTCCATGGCTGTTATACTGGATTGATGCAAGCTTGGAAAAAATTCCCGTAAAAGAAAACAGCATGATATTCAGGTGGAGCAGCAGATAATTTTTCAGCTTATGAGAACTGCCCGAAGGTTTCTGAACATCCTGTTTTCCAGTCCACAGGGTTTCCAGATCTGTGCCGTCGACCCGGATCGAGCGGCGTACACGGGACATCATTTCATCCAGCTGATGGACATCGTCAGTCTCCATGATGACCTGTCCGATCCGGCTGGTTCCGTTTTGAACCTTTTCTACAGAGGATCCTGCCGGGTAGTCTAAAGAGAGATCAAGACAGTCAGTACGGCATTTCGCAAGCTGCTCTTCATCAATATCAGAAAGGATGCCATCCTTTCCGGAAAACAGCAGCTTTGCCATACAGGGGCGGGGAGTTCTGCATGTAAAATCAGGTGTTTCCCCCAGAGACTGACGGATCATCTGCTCATAGTAGTCGAATCCACAGTACGTCGTGATCAGTTCAGGAATGCAGGTAGCACCTGCACGTGCGCCGATCTCCAGGATGAAAGCCTGATCGCCCTGGACAAGTACATCTGCATTGATGGCACAGTTATCCATGCCGACCGCCATTGCGGCCCGCTCTGTCTGAAGCAGAATATCCCGGTAAAGAGCCGGTGAACACGGATAGGGGAAATAATGTCCCTCAGGCAGCGTGCAGCCGCCTGTCGTGTGGGTGAATTTGCCGTGAGGCAGAAGAAAACGGATTTCTCCTCCGGAGATAAAGCCATCCACTCCGATCTCCTGTGCCTCCAGGAACCGTTCCACCAGCACATAATCCTTTTTGGTGACCTTTCTGGCAGCATCATAGGCTGTCTTTAATTCCTCCACGGAGTCTGCACGTGTGATCCCGCGACTTCCGGAGCTATCCACTGCTTTCACGATCACAGGGGGTGAAAACTTCCGAAAGACATCCTGCGACTCTTCAAAAGAAGATACACGGACAGATTCGGGAGTGGGGACATGGTGTGAAAGGAGTGCCTGTTTCATGAGAGCCTTGTCGGTTACTGTTCTGGCACAGGAGGAAGAGACACCGCACAGCCCCAGTTCCTTGCAGATCATCCCGA
Organism: uncultured Blautia sp.; assembly: GCA_900539525.1. Taxonomy (GTDB): domain Bacteria; phylum Bacillota; class Clostridia; order Lachnospirales; family Lachnospiraceae; genus Hominisplanchenecus_A. The sequence continues at coordinate 30,582 of UQCM01000029.1, read as the reverse complement.
GAGACAGGACGGCCACGTCCGTTCCGGAGGTACAAACGCCGGAAATACCGGCTTTCTTTGCCATAGAGATCAGTTTCCTGTAATCCGTGGTATCAATATTCCATACCTCATCGGCCAGTGCCAGACCGGGATAGCTGCCGGCATAGCTGGCGACAATCGTATAGAGCCCCATGGCTTTCGCTTTTTTAATAAGAGGCACCTGATAGATTCCGGCACCTAATATCAGTAGTTTACGCATATTCTATCCTCTCAACAGTCCTTTTATCTGTCTGTATGTGTGTCTGCTACATTTACAGTTTCACGGATGATATACTGCGGGGTATTGTTAATACAGAGTAGTATTTTTCCCAGGTATTCGCCCATGATACCAAGAACCATCAGTACAAATCCGAAGAACAGAAGCATCGCACACATGATGGATGCCCAGCCCATCTGGGAACTGGGAGTGATGAGCTGCCGGATCAGAGTAATGATAAAACCGGCAAATCCACAGACAGAAAACAGGATACCCAGGAAGGAAGAGATCCGCAGAGGAATCACAGAAAAATTCCAGTATGCCATCCAGAGCTTTACCAGCTTGCGGAACGTATAATTCGAAGAACCCTGCTCTCTTTTATGATGCTCGATGGTCACGTCAGCGATGTTGTTGGTGACCCGATAGAAAATGGCATCAATATAGGGGTTATAGTTCGTATACTTGATGACTTCATCGCGGACCATCCGTGTGATCACCCAGTAATTACTGGATACGACATCCTTGGGACGGCCAAGAAGAATCCGGGAGGTCACCTTGTTAAACTTACTGCTCAGATTTTTAAGAAAGGAATTCTTCCGTCTGGCATAGTCACCGTAGACAAGGTCATAGCCTTCCTGAATCTTATCCAGCAGCTTATACATCTGGGACGGGTGCGTCTGCAGATCGTCGTCCATTCCGACGATCAGGTCACCGTTTGCATAATTCAGCGCAGCCATCAGAGCGTTGTGCTGTCCGAAATTCCGTGCCAGATTGATTCCACGGACGCAGGGATACCTCTCGGACAGTTCTCTGATCTTTTCAAAGGTGTTATCCCTGGAGCAGTCATTTACAAGAATAAATTCATACGTGTACTGCGGCATTTTCTGAAACTCTGCTATGGTCAGCTCTACCACCTTGGCGATGGAATCCTGAGAATTATAGCAGGGTACGACAACTGATACTAACATAATCGTTTCTCCTTCATGCAGACAGAACAGCACAGAATAAGGAATTCTGTGGTCAGTACCCGGAATCTGTTGGTCTGGCTGTTCTGAACAATTACAGAAAGTATAGCATATTTTCCAGAAGCAGACAACAGCATAATCTCTATGTATGGTGATGCGTCTGACTGGTCATGGAGTGGACAGTAATAGGTTTATCCTATTCACAAAGTGTTTTAAACGGATTCTGTGAGAAGAACCGTGATTGAAGAGATGATTTCCTGACGGAATCTGTACCGTTATGTATTTTTTAATTGAAAGAGGAGATACTGATAAAAAAGGAAAGGTAAGGATAACTGTGAAGGCACGAAACAGTTACAGGTAAGCATAAATATGAATCAGATAACAGGACAGCAGAGCATTCAGTTTGAGAGGGCGCCGCATATCATCAGTGCAGCGTCTGTTGCAGGAAAGAAGGAGGGGGAGGGACCACTGGGAAACCGGTTTGATCTGGTGTGTGAGGATGCCATGTTCGGGGAAGATTCCTGGGAGAAGGCGGAAAGCACACTGCAGAAGGAGGCGGTGCAGACGGCGCTGGGCAAGGCAGGGCTTCGTCCTTTTCAGATTCGCTATCTCTTTGGCGGCGATCTGCTGGGGCAGCTGATCGCCACCTCCTTTGGTGTCATGGATATGAATATACCCATGTTCGGACTGTACGGGGCATGCTCGACATGCGGAGAATCGCTGGCTCTGGGCGCAATGACCATAGGAGCCGGATATGCCGACTATGTAGCGGCCGTTACCTCCAGTCATTTTGCCAGTGCGGAAAAACAGTTTCGATTTCCGCTGGACTATGGAAATCAGCGTCCTCTGGCGGCTACCTGGACCGTCACGGGAAGCGGTGCGTTTATCCTTGGTGAAAAAGGCGGACATGCCAGAATCACGGGGATCACGCCCGGGAAGGTAGTTGATTTTGGAGTCAAGGATTCCATGAACATGGGGGCATGCATGGCCCCGGCAGCATGTGATACGATCTATCAGAATCTGATGGATTTCAACCGCCAGCCGGAAGACTACGATAAGATCATCACCGGCGATCTGGGGAGTGTGGGGCAGACGATCCTCATTGATCTGTTAAAAGAAAAAGGATTTGACATCAGCCGTGTCCATATGGACTGCGGAATTGAAATCTATGATGCAGAAAAGCAGGATACCCATGCCGGCGGAAGTGGATGCGGATGTGCGGCAGTGACACTGGCGGCGATGATCCTGCCGAAGATTGAGAAAGGGAGCTGGAAGCGGGTGCTTTTTGTACCGACAGGCGCATTGTTGTCAACTGTAAGCTTTAACGAAGGGCAGAGTGTGCCGGGAATTGCCCACGGGGTTGTCATAGAGCATTGCTGATGGTTATAAACAATTAAAGTTGCCATTCACACATCAGCCGGTTCGAGGTGTTTTTTGAGTGAATAGTAACCATTTATAGGAGGAAATATGGATTATTTGAAAGCATTTCTGGTTGGAGGAGCCATCTGTGCCCTGGTACAGATTTTAATGGAAAAAACAAAACTGATGCCCGGGAGGATCATGGTGCTTTTGGTGTGCGGCGGTGCGGTCCTGGGAGCGGTCGGACTGTATGAGCCTTTTAAGGAATTCGCAGGAGCAGGTGCTAGTGTTCCTCTTTTAGGATTTGGAAATGTACTCTGGCAGGGAGTGAAGGAAGCCATTGATAAAGAAGGATTTATGGGTATCTATATGGGAGGATTTACGGCAAGTGCCGTAGGGATTTCGGCTGCGCTGGTATTCGGCTATCTGGCAAGCCTGATTTTCCAGCCGAAGATGAAGGAATAGTTGTGTTACTGATGTTACTGGTTACTATTTACACGCCAGTAAGTTTAAGATGTTTTTTGCGAATGTAGCAAAGCGAAAGTCACAGAAAACCCGTGACCGGTAACGTTTCTTGACATTTTGAAAGAGGCATGTTAGATTTAAGTTCATAAGAGGAGAAGTTGAGCCTGAGCCTGACCGCTCGGGCTTTCCTGTATCACAAGACCCTCTGGGGAATATAGATTTTATATACAGGAGGATGAGAAATATGGTGCTGACGACACTGTGCTATATTGAAAAGGATGACGCATATCTGATGCTTCACCGTGTCAGGAAAAAGCTGGATGTGAATAAGGATAAATGGATCGGTATCGGAGGGAAATTCGAAGAGAATGAAAGCCCGGAAGACTGTCTGCTGCGGGAGGCGAAGGAGGAGACGGGACTGACCCTGACTTCGTGGAGGCTGCGGGGCGTGCTTACCTTCCTCTGTGATCACTGGGAAACGGAGTATATCTTCCTCTATACGGCGGACGGATATGAGGGAGAAATGACGGAATGTGCGGAAGGAACGCTGGAGTGGGTGAAAAAAGACCGTCTGGATGAGCTGAATCTCTGGGAAGGGGACAGGATCTTCTTTCGGCTGTTAGCGGAAGACAGACCATTCTTTTCCATGAAGCTTGCCTATGAGGGAGATCAGCTGGTGAGTGCCGTGCTGGATGGAAAAGAACTGATCCGGGAGGAAGCGGGGGAGAGAACATGGAGAATCTGACTTTCAGCCTGAATGCCACATTGCCCATTTTCTTTACGATGATCCTCGGCTGGTTTTTCCGGAAAGCAGGTCTGATGGATGAAGCATTTGTGAAGAAAATGAATCAATTTGTTTTTAAAGGTGCTCTCCCGGTTCTTGTATTTCAGGATCTGGCAAAGGTGGATTTTGTGGAGGTATGGGATACCCGTTTTGTGCTGTACTGTTTCCTGACCACCCTGATCAGTATCCTGGCGGTGACGGGCGGTTCCTTTCTTATAATGGACAGAAGGATCCGTGGAGAGTTCGTACAGGCTTCTTACCGGAGCAGTGCGGCGATTCTGGGGATTGCCTTTATCCAGAATATTTATGGGAACGCCGGTATGGCACCGCTGATGATCATTGCGACTGTGCCGCTCTACAATATCATGGCAGTGGTGGTGCTTTCCGTGATGAAGCCGGAGAGGGAACGGATCAGCAGGCAGGTGGTACTTTCCACTCTGAAGGGAATCGTGACCAATCCGATCCTGCTGGGAATCGTGGCAGGTATGATCTGGTCGCTTCTGAAGCTTCCCATGCCTGTCATACTGGAGAAAACGGTGAAGAATGTGGCAGTTCTTGCCACGCCTCTGGGTCTGATGGCCATGGGTGCCGCCTTTGACGGAAAGCAGGCAACAGCCCGGATCCGGCCTGCCGCAGCGGCAGCATTTATTAAGCTGGTGCTTTTGGCAGCAACCTTTCTACCTCTTGCAGTACATATGGGATTTACGAGAGAGAAGCTTGTGGCTATCCTGGTGATGCTGGGCTCGGCGACGACGGTGAGCTGTTATATTATGGCAAAGAATATGGGGCATGAAGGCACACTGACATCCAATACGGTTATGCTGACCACTTTCTTTAGTGCCTTTACACTGACGGGGTGGCTGTGTCTGCTGCGGGCACTGGGACTGGTATGAGAAGAGCACAGGATGATAGATGCCATATGACTGCAATGAACGGTAGCCGTATGACAGAGCACGAAGATAAAAGAACGGGTGAAGGAGTGTTAAACGAATGGGAATGAAAAAATATATTATGGCACTGGATCAGGGAACGACAAGCTCCAGGTGCATTTTATTTAACAGGCAGGGAGAAGCCTTAAGTGTGGCGCAGCGGGAGTTTACACAGATCTTTCCAAAGCCGGGATGGGTGGAGCATGATCCGATGGATATCTGGGCATCACAGATCGGAGTGGCAGCGGAGGCTATGAGCAAGATCCAGGCCACCACAGAGGAGATCGCGGCGATCGGAATCACCAATCAGAGGGAGACGACGATCGTATGGGAAAAAGATACAGGTAAGCCCGTGTACAATGCGATCGTCTGGCAGTGCAGGAGAACAGCGGAGTTTGTGGACCGGCTGAAGGAGGAAGGCTTTGACCGGGTACTGAGAAAGAAGACAGGGCTGATTCCGGATGCCTATTTTTCCGCCACGAAATTAAAGTGGATCCTGGATCACGTAGAGGGGGCCAGAGAACGTGCAAAGAGAGGAGAGCTGTTGTTTGGCACCGTGGATACCTGGCTGATCTGGAACCTGACAAATAAAAAAGTACATGTGACAGATTATACAAATGCATCCCGGACAATGCTGTTTGATATTCACAGACTGCAGTGGGATGATGAAATACTGGAAAAGCTGGACATTCCCCGGGAAATGCTGCCGGGGGTCTGTCCGTCCAGCCAGATTTACGGATACACGCAGGACAGTCTGCTGGGTGATGGAATCCCGATCGCAGGTGCAGCCGGAGATCAGCAGGCGGCTCTGTTTGGCCAGTGCTGTTTTGAGCCCGGAGAGGTCAAAAATACCTACGGAACCGGCTGTTTTCTGTTGATGAATACAGGAAAAGATGCCATAGAGTCGAAAAGCGGACTGCTCACCACGATCGCCGCAAGTGCAGGCGGTGAAATGCAGTACGCACTGGAGGGCAGTGTGTTCGTAGCAGGAGCGGCCATCCAGTGGCTGCGGGACGAGCTTCGTATCATAGAAACAGCATCACAGACAGAAGAATACTGTCTGGCGGTAGAGGATACGAACGGTGCCTATGTGGTTCCGGCATTTACCGGACTGGGTGCTCCCTACTGGGATCCCTATGCCAGAGGGACGATCGTGGGGCTGACGCGGGGCACCGGTAAAGAGCATCTGATCAGGGCAACCGTGGAATCACTGGCCTACCAGGTATCCGACCTGATCGAGGCAATGGAGCAGGACGCCGGTATCCGCCTGAAGACTTTAAAGGTAGATGGCGGAGCCTGTGCCAATGATTTTCTGATGCAGTTCCAGGCAGATATTCTTGATACGCCTGTGGAGCGCCCGGAATGCATCGAAACAACAGCACTTGGAGCAGCCTATCTGGCAGGGCTTGCCGTTGGTTACTGGAAAAATCAGGGGGATGTATGTGAGAACTGGGCACTGCAGCGCACCTTCACTCCGAAGATGGAACAGAATCACAGAGAAGAGCTGCTGTCCGGATGGAAGAGAGCAGTGAAGTGCGCCCTGGGATGGGCGAAGTAGAGGCTGATGTGATTACAGACGGCGGCAGATGAAACAGGATTCATCTGCCGCCGTTTTCATAACCATTGTAACTGTTTCAGAATATCTGACCACAGACCGGTTCGACGATGTCCGGAACAGTTATTCTTATTTTTTGATCTTCATTGTTTTCTTAAAGCCCGTAGCGGATTTAAACAGCTTCCGGTATGCTGTCAGCCTGCGTCCCGGAACTTTGATGGAAGCTTTGTTGTTAATTCCTTTCACAGCACTTTTTCCGATACTTTTCAGTGCAGAGGACTCTATGGTTATTGTTTTCAGGTTTTTGCAGTTAAAGAAGGAGCTCTTGCCGATCGTCTTCACATTCTTTCCGATGGTGACTTTTGTCAGCCTGGTCATTTTATAGAAAGCTTTCGGTGCGATAGAGGTCACTTTACAGGTAACACCGTCGATCATGACCGTGTCAGGTACGTTACATGATTTCTGCTTTTTGTTTTTCAGATTCCGGAAAGCAACTTCCGCAGTTTTACTGTCACCGGTTTTCGTAATGATGTAATAAGCCCCTCTGATATAGCGCGTACTTCCTTTGGCGGATGCAGGAATTCCGGCATTTACCTGGTCAGTGATTGAAGGCTTGTTATCCGGAAGAGGAGAAGGATCCTTTTTATCCGTATCCGAAGGCCTGTCAGGGTCTGAAGGTTTCTCCGGCTCAGCCGGTACAATAGGAAGCTCAGACTCTGAAGGTTTATCGGGGTCAATCGGTTTATCGGGCTCAGTTGGCTTCTCCGGGTCAACCGGCTGTTCCGGATCAACTGGCTGTTCGGGGTCAATCGGCTGTTCGGGATCAACCGGCTGTTCTGGGTCAACCGGCTGTTCTGGGTCAACCGGCTGTTCTGGGTCAATCGGCTGTTCTGGGTCAACCGGCTGTTCTGGGTCAACCGGCTGTTCCGGATCGACCGGCTGTTCGGGATCTACCGGCTGTTCCGGGTCAACCGGTTTCACGGGATCGATCGGTACCACAGGAAGCTCAGGTTCTGTCGGCTTTTCCGGAACGGGATCCCCTACCTGGAAGGAGAAGCTCTTTGTAAGGTCCGGATTGTATTTCGGGCGGATGATAATCATGGCTGTTCCGGGTTTCTTCATGGTCAGGCTTCCTCTGGAATCAGCAGATTCGGATATCGAGATAACAGATGGATCTGAGGAAAGGATCTCCAGCTCTGTATTAAAATTTTCCGAACCTGAGGAAGATTTCATATAGGATTCTGGAATCCAGTAGTAAAGAATATTTCCCACATCCTGCTTCTGTGTATATTGTGTTGAAAATGTGCCTGCTCCGCTGGTGTTCCAGAAGGTCAGGAAAGAGGTAATGACAGGCATCTGTGTCACTTCCTCGCATTTCTCGCATACCAGTGAGGCATAACCGCCAGTCACACCCTGATTCACATAATCATGTCCGGTGTTTTTTTCCGTTACCGTACACGTAGAGAGATCGCTCAGGCTGATTTCATAGAAAGTGACATTGCTGTTTTTCCAGGTATACCAGATGACTTTATCATTTGCGGCGATTGGAACACAGTCAGAAAGATTTCCTTCATGGCTGTAAATGTCGCTGATTCTCTCACCGGCATCGTTTACTTTTGTGTAATATACGGTATTATCTCTTGACCATAACACAAGGAATTCTGAGTCAGAAAGCTTTACCATCTGTGGTGTGGAGGTGGTTCCATCACCTTCTGCATAGGAGGTCAGCCAGTTGGTAGTTACAGCGGAGGTGGTCTTATTTACGGCGGCCACGAAAATATTTCTGGTTCTGGATGACTGTGGGGATTTATCCTGTGGAGCCGAGTGTCCTGCTACCAGATAGGAGGATGAGGAGAGTTCAAATCCACCGACAGCGGCACCGGTGATGTTGTAGTTGCCGATACTGTCTTTAGGGAATGTCATGACATCAATGGCTGTACACGGGTTGGAGTATCCCGGTGTAAATCTGCCTGTCGATGCGTCCGTCTGGTACTTTAACAGGACGATGGAACGGGGAATGGCATCTCCATGATTCACTGACACGATACGGTTATTCTCTATCTTAATAAACTGATTAAAGGAATGGCTGACATAACCATAATCATTATTCATAATCCTCGTGTAGGAATCTGTGATCGTCATGGTATCCATATCCAGCTCAATAGTGACATTTGCCTGATGATTCAGACCGTCAGATGTCCGATACATCTCATGGCAGGTATGGATCAGCAGATATTTGCCGCAGGTATCCATGCGGACACTGCCTGCATCAAAGGGCACCGTGGTATTGCAGTCGGTAAGCTCTGCCTGACCGAGTCGGTTCCAGTTTTTGTCATACTTTGTAATACGAAAAACAGGAAGAGTAGAGGATTCCTCCGGATTGTTCTGTCCCGTTACCAGAAAATAGTGACTTTCCGATGCGTAAAATCCTCCGAACACGGGAAGCTCCTGCGGGATTGGCTTAGAGGCTGTGAGATTGTAGGAAGAATCAAAGTATTCTGCGGTCACACCCTTGATATTCCCTCCTGCCTGGACTCGCATGAGAGTATCTTTGGAAAGAGAAACCAGATAAGAATAAATGGGAGCGGCCCATCTGTCATAAGTCTGGGATTCTACATTACTTCCGGTGTATTCGGCACATGGAGAGTCTGCAGCGTGGATATTCATTGCAGGAATCAGACCGAATACGAGTGTCAGGCTCAGACACAGGGTAAGCGTTTTCTTTTTTAAGTGTTTCAGTTTCATCATAATCATCATCTCCTTTACATATCAGAATTGCTGTCACGCCCTGTGCATACAGATACAAATCAAACCTTGTTGCAGATGCACACGGACGTGTTTGTCTGCTTTCTTATCTTTATTTTACCCGAAACAGGGAATATGGTCAACTGTGCCGGACAAATTAGTAGATGATATTCAATAACTGTGGTAAGATGATACCAGAGTCAAATGTTGAGAATAGACAAAATGCTTTTCGTGACTCAATGAGAAATGCGGCTTTATGAGCCAGAAATACATCAGGATACGGTTTCCAGGAATGGAAACATTGATAGAAAGAGAGGGAACAGAAAATGACGATGAAAGAAAAGATGCACAGCGGAGAACTTTACCTTCCGAATGATGAAGAGCTTGTAAAGGAACAGACAAAGCTTCTTGATCGTTTATATGATTTTAATCACACAAGACCCACCGAGGGAGAAAAAAGAGAGAGAATGCTGAAGGAGATGTTTGCGGAAATCGGGGAGGGATGTTACATAGAACCGCCTTTTCATGCAAATTTCGGAGGACGGCATGTCCACTTTGGAAAAAACATCTATGCAAATTTCAATCTGACGCTTGTGGATGATACGCATATTTATGTGGGTGATTATACCATGTTTGGACCGAATGTTACGGTAGCCTCTGCCGGACACCCGATCTTACCGGAGCTTAGGGAAAAGGTCTATCAGTACAATATGCCTGTACGCATCGGCCGGAACTGCTGGATCGGAGCAGGCGCAGTCATCGTCCCGGGCATAACCATCGGGGACAATACCGTCATAGGAGCAGGCAGTGTTGTGACAAAGGATATCCCGTCAAATGTGGTTGCAGCCGGAAATCCCTGCAGAGTGCTCAGAGAGATCAATGAGCATGATAAAGAGTATTATTTCAAGGACAGGAAAATAAACTATGAGAATCTCTGATGAGCGAGCTCCCCACGGTAAATATTTATAAATCTGCAGGGCTCTGAACAGTTACCATGTGAATGATTTCAGGCTGAGGACAATTTATAATGTAGAAAGAGGGCGGGAGAAAAATGGCACTATACGCAATTGGCGATCTTCATCTGTCATTTACCGCGAACAAGCCTATGGAGGTGTTTGGCAGTGAGTGGAAAAATCATGTACGGAAAATTGAGAAGAACTGGGACAGGATGATTGCCGCCGATGATACCGTGGTCATCACAGGCGACCATTCCTGGGGGAGAAATCTGGCGGAGTGTGAGGCAGATCTGGAGTTTATCGCAGGACTGCGCGGAAGAAAGATCCTTCTGCGGGGAAATCACGATATGTTCTGGGATGCGAAGAAGACCAGGAGGCTGAATGACAGATACCAGGGAAGGCTGTCGTTTCTGCAGAATAATTATTATCCCTATGAGGACTGTGCTCTGGTGGGTACCAAAGGGTATTGTTATGAGGGAAAGGATACACCGGAGCATTTTGAAAAAATCGTAAACCGGGAACTGGAGAGACTGCGTGTATCCTTTGAATGCGCACGCGCGGACGGATATGAGCGGTTTCTGATGTTTTTGCACTATCCTCCCACCAGTATCGGGGAGATGGAGAGCGGCTTTACCAGAATGGCGGAAGAATATGGAGCGGAAAAGGTGATCTATTCACACTGCCACGGCCGGGACCGCTATCAGGACAGCTTCCTGGGATATGTGAACGGGATCGAGTACCGGCTGGTATCTGCAGATTATCTGAAATTCAAGCCACAGTTAATAAGGAGTGATTACAGCTTATGAGCAGTATCGAGATTAAGAAAATTGGAATTACAGAGGTTGAGGCAGACTGCATAGTAAATGCTGCCAACTCTGGCCTTTGGGAAGGCGGTGGTGTCTGCGGCGCTATTTTTAGAGAAGCAGGTTCCCGCAAGCTGCAGGCTGCCTGTGATGCGATTGGAGGATGTGAGGAAGGTGGCGCAGTAATCACACCCGGATTTCGGCTGAAAGCAAAGTACATTATTCATGCAGTCGGGCCCCGATGGAATGGTGGTAAAAGTGGTGAGGAGAAGAAATTGTATAGTTGCTATCAGGCGGCCATGAGATTGGCAGAAGAGAACGGATGCCGTACAATTGCATTTCCGTTGATTTCTTCAGGTATCTTTGGGTATCCGAAGGAGGAGGCATGGAAAGTCGCGATCCGTTCCATCAGGGACTATCAGATAGCACATAGCAATTACCAATTGGACGTAATCTTTGCTGTTTTGAGTGATGATATGAAGAGCATGGGAAATCAGGTATTGTCAGTATCCATGCACAAGGATGTCGAGCCAAAGTTTTATGATATCGTACGGTTCCACAAAATAGATGAAGAGAACGGCTATTTAAGCAACTGGTATATGCGTGACTTTGAGATTGATGGTAAGACATACTGCTGTGTGGAACAGTACATGATGGAACAAAAAGCACTCTTGTTTGCAGATTTGGAAATTGCGGAGCAAATCATGCAGACAAAGGATCAGCAGAAAATGCAGGATCTTGGCAGGGCTGTACGGAACTTTGAGTCTGTAGTCTGGGATGGTCGTAAGCAGCTCATTGTCTATACCGGAATCCTTGCGAAGTTTGAACAGAACCCTGACCTGTTTGACAGATTAGCAGCTACCGGATCTGCTACACTTGTGGAGTGTTCCCGTTCGGACAAGATATGGGGGATCGGCATGGGAATGGATGATCCGGATGCCGCAAATCCTGCAAAATGGAAAGGAAAGAACCTTCTTGGGTTTACACTGGTTGCTGCGCGGACAGAACTGATGCGCAGAATGACCAGAGCAGCAAAAGAAGTGTAAGTAAGCACAGATTTCCCCCCGCCGTCATATGATAAAGCAGCAGGAAGAGATGTTCCTATTGTGAATCAAAGTGCAAATCGGAGGGTTTTCAGAAAATGAATAGTTGCGAGGGCAGAACAGATCACGGGGCAGAACCCTGTGTGGCAAATATCAGATATATGGCAGCGAAGAATTCGAACTTCCTTACGGCCTTCTGGACAGGATGCCATCTGCAGATGACGCTCATGTGTATTCCGGTATGTGACGATATCGGCGCGGAAATGCATGAGGATACCGATCAGTTTATCCGGGTCGAACAGGGAAGGGCAGAAGTGAGGATGGGGAGATGCAGACATCAGATGTGCTTTCAGAAATCCCTGTGTGAAGGGGATGGCATCTTTGTGCCGGCGGGAACCTGGCATAATATTATAAACGTGGGGAGGTGCCCGTTGAAGCTCTCATCCATCTATGCACCGCCGCACCATCCCAAAGGAACCATACACCGGACAAAGGAAGAAACCAGATGAAAATCAAAACTCTTCGGCGGTTGACAGAATCCCTGCGGAATAGTAAAATCGATGGTAGCTGTAAAGATGTGCAGCTGCCATCGATTTTACTTTATACAACACGCATAGAACCTGCCTGTAAGCAGATGGTACCGCATGCAGCAAAGCAGAATGTGAATGTCAGCTTTACTGCTGTGTCCGCAGGGAAGCGGGTGGAAATCCCGCACAAGTCCGTTACTGTAAGAGTCAGATACCTGCCTGTGCGCGTAAAGAAAGCAGCACTGCGGCAACCGGTGTCTGTTTTTTCGGGAATAGTCTGTTGTCTTGTCGGCAATGGACTTTTTATTTTGAAAGAAGATAAGGCTTCCATCTCTATAAGCGGGGAGTAACTGACAGGAGTAACAAAACACATGAAGAATGGTCTGGAGAACCAGTTTATCATACAAAATCATAAGAAACTGCGCTGTGGATACACTACAGGTTCCTGTGCGGCAGCCGCGGCAAAGGCAGCGACGCTGATGCTTCTTACCGGGCACAGAGTGGACAGGATCGATCTGATGACGCCAAAGAATCTCATGCTGCACCTGGAGATCCTGGAGATCACGGCGGAAAAAGAGAGCGTATCCTGTGCCGTGAGAAAGGACGGCGGCGATGACCCGGATGTCACCCATGGACTTCTGATCTTTGCAAAGGTACAGAAATGCACAGAACCCGGCATCCGGATCGATGGCGGGGCCGGTGTCGGAAGAGTCACCAAAAAAGGGCTGGAGCAGCCCGTCGGAGCTGCCGCCATCAACCGGGTGCCGAGGCAGATGATTACAGAAGCAGTCCGCGGGATCTGCGAAGAGCAGGAATATCCGGGCGGTATTCGTGTGGAAATATCTGTCCCCGGCGGGGAGGAGGCTGCCAGAAAGACCTTCAACCCCAGACTGGGCATCGAAGGAGGGATTTCCATCCTGGGAACCAGCGGCATCGTAGTTCCCATGAGCGAGGCGGCTCTGATCGCCAGCATACGTCTTGAGATGGAGATGCGCCGGGCCAACGGCTCAGAATACCTTCTGATCACACCGGGGAACTACGGTGCGGATTTTTTGAGGGATAAGACACCGCTGGATGTGGAAAACTCCATGAAATGCAGCAACTACGTGGGGGAAACCATGGACATGGCAGCAGAACTTGGAATCAAAGGCATCCTGTTTGTCGCCCACATCGGAAAATTCATCAAGGTGGCAGGCGGCATCATGAACACCCATTCCAGAAACGCTGATGCCAGGGCAGAGCTGATGGCAGCCTTCGCCATTCGGGCAGGTGCCGACCTGGCGACAGCCAGAGACATCCTGGAGACCATCACCACCGAAGAGGCAGTCACCATCCTTCAGGAGAAAGGGTTACTGTCCGGAACAATGGAACTGATCTGCAGGAAAGTACACGACTATCTGCAACATCGCTGCGGCGGAGGGATCCGCACAGAAGCGATACTGTTTTCAAATAACTGTGGCTATCTCGGAGAAACAGAGGGAGCACAGGAGATGATAGAGCATTTTGTAAAGTAACAAATATTGTAACTGTTCAGAGCCAACCTCCAAAATGCTTCGCATTTCGTCGGTGTGGCGTATCCGCCAAATAGAATTTCAAAAACAGTCTTAAAAATGCAAGCATTTTACGTCTGTTTATGAAATTTTGCTTGGCTCTGAACAGTTACCAAATATTTATAAATTTGCATGACTTTGAACAATGATACAAACATAACCATACACAAAAGGAGACAAACCATGACAGGAACCTTATACGGCGTGGGAATCGGTCCCGGCGATCCCGAGCTTCTGACATTGAAAGCAGTGCGACTGATCCGGGAAAATGAGATCATCGCCCTCCCCGGCGAAAATGCAAACGATACGGTTGCCTACCGGATCGCGGTACAGGCAGTCCCCGAGCTGGCAGACAAGACGCTGCTTTCCGTGCCGATGCCCATGACAAAGGACAGAGAAAAGCTGGAACAGAGTCATCAGGCTGCCGCAGATCTCATAGAGACCAGACTTGCAGCAGGAGAAAATGTAGTATTCCTGACCCTGGGAGACCCTACGGTATATTCCACGTATCTGTATGTACATAAACGGATCCTGGAAAGAGGCTATACGGCAGAGATCATCAGCGGCATCACCTCCTTCTGTGCTGTGGCTGCTAAGCTGAATACGGGTCTTGCAGAGAAATCCCAGGAGATCCATGTAGCCCCTGCTTCTTACCAGATCGAAGAAGTTCTGAAGCTTCCGGGCACAAAGGTACTGATGAAGGCGGGGCGGAAGATGGCGCAGGTAAAAGAAATGCTGAAAAACACCGAGGCAGACGTAAAAATGATCGAAAACTGTGGAATGCCCGATGAGAGAATCTATCTCTCGGCAGACGAGATTCCGGAGGATGCAGGATATTATTCATTAATCATAGTAAAGGAGAAGGAAGCATAATGGTATATTTTGTAGGGGCGGGTTCCGGTGCGCCGGATCTGATCACCGTCAGAGGAAAAAAATATCTGGAAGAGGCCGATGTGATCATCTATGCAGGCTCTCTCGTCAATCCTCAGCTTCTGGAATATAAAAAAGAGGCGTGTGAAGTATACAACAGCGCCAAAATGACACTGGAGCAGGTGCTGGATGTGATCTTTGCAGCAGAAGAGAAAGGATTAACCACCGTCCGGCTGCACACAGGAGATCCCTGTCTGTACGGGGCCATCCGGGAGCAGATGGATGTACTGGATGAGAAGGGCATCGCATACGATTATTGTCCGGGTGTCAGTTCCTTCTGCGGCGCGGCGGCGGCGCTGAATCTGGAGTATACGCTTCCGGATGTGTCCCAGAGTGTGATCATCACCCGGATGGCCGGCAGGACACCGGTGCCGGAAAAGGAAGAAATCGCCTCCTTTGCCGCTCATCAGGCAACGATGGTGGTCTTCTTAAGTACAGGAATGCTGGAAAAGCTGTCCGAGCGGCTGATCGCAGGAGGCTACACGGCAGATACTCCAGCCGCCATCGTGTACAAAGCCACCTGGGAGGATGAAAAGGCCTTTGTCTGTACCGTTGGGACACTGGCAGAGACGGCGAAGAAGCATCAGATTACAAAAACGGCACTGATGATCATCGGAGATGTGGTAAGCCACAGCCATTACAACCGTTCCGAGCTGTACAATCCGGCCTTCAGTACGGAATTCCGTGAGGCGAGCGAATGATGGAGCTGGCGATCATCAGTTTTACAGAGAATGGCAGCAGGCTGTGCAGGAGCCTGACTGAGCTGCTGCCGGGCAGCGGCTACAGCTGTGAGGGATATGCCATTCCAAAATATGCCGGACGATACGGACTTGCCGAGCCCGGCATGCCTCTGAAGGAATGGGCAGGGAGAATGTTTGAAACAAAGGATGCCATTCTCTTTATCAGTGCCTCCGGGATCGCTGTACGTGCCATCGCCCCCTGGGTGAAGGACAAGATGACGGATCCGGCGGTGGTAGTGATGGATGAGAGGGGGATCTTTGCCATCTCCCTGCTGTCTGGACATCTGGGAGGAGCCAATGAGCTGGCCGGTGTTCTGGCGAATCTGACAGGAGCGATTCCTGTGATCACGACGGCGACGGATGTGAACGGACGTTTTGCAGTGGACATTTTTGCAAAGAAAAACAGAATGCACATCAGCGACAGGAAGGCTGCGAAAGCAGTTTCTGCCGATATCCTGGATGAGAAGCCGGTGGGACTCTATTGTGAATTTCCTGTTACAGGCGAAATCCCGGAGGAGCTGACGGTAGTGGGCAGCAGCGATCCCTTTGAGGGAAAGACAGGAATCGTGATATCCCTGAACTGTGAGAAACGCCCCTTTGGGCAGACACTGCACCTCCATCCCCGCATCGTGACGGTAGGCATCGGATGCCGGAAAGGGACGGATGCCGGGGTTCTGGAGGAGGCAGTTCTGGATGCGCTGCAGGTAAACCACATTTCCATAGAGAGTGTGGAGCAGGCTGCCAGCATTGATCTTAAGGCAGAGGAACAGGCGATCACCGCATTTTGTGAAAAATATGAGCTCCCTTTTCGAACATTTACGGCGGAGGAACTAAGGGAGACAAAAGGGGATTTTACCCCGTCGGATTTTGTAAAACAGGTAACAGGTGTGGAAAATGTATGCGAGCGCAGCGCTGTGCAAGGAAGCGGAGGCGGACGGCTCATCCAGAAGAAAAAGGCAGGCAATGGCGTGACGGTTGCCATTGCCCTCAGAGATTGGAGTGTTGATTTTGGGTAAAATATATGTGGTAGGAATCGGACCGGGAGCTTATGAGCAGATGACCATGCGGGCAGCAGATGCACTGCGCTCCTGCGATGTGATCGTGGGCTATACGGTTTATGTGGAGCTTGTGAGAGAGCATTTTCCGGGAAAGGAATTTCTGACGACTCCCATGCGAAAAGAGGTAGACCGGTGCAGGCTGGCCTTTGATGAAGCAGAGAAAGGAAAAACGGTTGCCATGATCTGCAGCGGTGATGCAGGCGTTTACGGGATGTCCGGGCTGATGCTGGAGATCGGTGAGGAATATCCGGGGACAGAGGTCGAGGTGATACCGGGTGTGACTGCAGCGATCGGCGGAGCGGCAGTGCTGGGAGCCCCGCTGATCCATGATTTTGCGCTGATCAGTTTAAGTGATCTGCTGACACCGTGGGAAAAGATTGAAAAGCGGCTGCTCTGTGCCTCCGAGGCAGACTTTGTCATCTGCCTGTACAATCCGTCCAGCAAAAAGCGTCATGATTATCTGCAGAAAGCATGTGACCTGATGCTGCGCCACAAGAGTCCGGACACGGTGTGCGGTCTGGTGTGGAACATCGGCAGAGATGGGGAAGAGGCAAAGGTTCTTTCCTTAAAAGAACTGAGAGGTACACAGGTAGATATGTTTACGACGGTGTTTATCGGGAATTCCCAGACCAGGGAGATCGACGGAAAAATGGTGACACCGAGAGGATATCAATATGGATAAGATTTTACTCTTTGCCGGAACCACGGAAGGGCGTCATCTGGCGGAATATCTGAACCGGCATGAGGTGGAGACACACGTATGTGTCGCTACGGAATACGGAGAGAAACTGATGGTGGAAGGGACCTTTCTCCATGTTCATGCGGGACGTCTGACCGGAGCGGAGATGGCAGAAAGGATACGCAGGGAAGGCATCACACTGGTCATTGATGCCACCCATCCTTATGCTGTGGCAGTATCAGAAAATATCAGACGGTCCTGCACACAGACAGGGACGGAATATATCCGTCTGCTGCGTGCACCATACCAGCCAGCGGAAAGCGAACCGTCTGTCGATGCAAAACAGAAAATAGAAAACGATAGAGCCGTGGGATCTGTACCGGAGGAAGGAAACAGCACCTCTTTAGACTATGTACAGCGAACAGGGAACAGTGTCTGCGTAGATTCTGTGCAGGAGGCCGTAGAGTTTCTGAAAACGACCAGCGGGAATATCCTGGTAACGACAGGCAGCAAAGAGCTTCACTTCTTTACGGAGCTGCCGGACTATCAGGAGCGTGTGTTTGCCCGGGTGCTGTCTACGCCTGAGGTGGCAGCCGCATGTGGAAAGCTGGGTTTTGAGGGAAGGCATCTGATCTGTATGCAGGGCCCGTTCAGTGAGGAACTGAATACAGCGATGCTGCGCCATACGGGGGCGGTGTGGATGGTGACAAAGGAATCCGGAAAAAACGGAGGCTACGAGGAGAAGCTTCGTGCGGCAGAGAAAGCAGGGGCAAGGGTCGTCCTGGTGGGACGTCCCCCCGAGGCGGTTCCCGGGATGAATGAGATGGAGGTCCGTGCGCTTCTGTGCAGACGGCTGAACCTTTCTGTGAGACCCTGCATCCATCTGGTGGGCATCGGCATGGGCAGCAGGGAAAATATGACGCTGGAGGCAAAGCGTGCCTGCGATGAGGCGGAACTGCTGATCGGAGCAGAAAGGATGCTGGAGGCGGCAGATACCGCAGGAAAGGCATGCCTGAAGGCTTACAGAGCCGATGAGATCCGGGACTATGTGAAGTCTCATCCGGAATATGAGAAGATCGCGGTCCTGCTTTCAGGAGACGTGGGATTCTACAGTGGTGCAAAAAAGCTGATCGAGGTCTTTGAAGGAGAGGATGTGCATATCTGCAGCGGTATTTCTTCTCTGGTTTATCTGTGTGGAAAACTCGGCACCTCCTGGGAGGATGTCAGGATGATGAGTCTCCACGGGAGGGAGCAGAATGTCATCTCTGCGGTAACAAATCATCGAAAGGTGTTCGCTCTGATCGGAAAGAAGGATGGGGTGAAGGAACTCTGTGAGAAGCTGGTCTTTTATGGGTTGGGAGAAGTGCGGCTGTCCGTGGGAGAGAACCTGTCTTATGCGCAGGAAAGGATCACTGCGGGAAGTGCGGCAGAGCTTGCGGACCGGGAATTTTCCCCTCTGTGTGTCGTTCTGATTGAAAATGAACATGCAAAAAAGGCAGCTGTTCATGGAATCCCGGATGAAGCCTTTCTTAGGGCAAAGGTTCCCATGACCAAGGAGGAGGTGCGCTGTGTCTCGCTGGCAAAGCTTGGTCTTACAGAGGATGCCATCGTCTATGATGTGGGTGCGGGAACAGGTTCCGTTTCTGTGGAAATGGCACTGCGTGCCGTGGACGGGCGTGTGTATGCTATCGAAAAAAAGCCGGAGGCGGTACAGCTTCTTTATGAGAATAAGAAAAAATTCCGGGCAGATCATCTGGAGATCCTGGAAGGGAGCGCCCCCGAGGCACTGGAGGAGCTTCCGGCACCGACCCATGCATTTATCGGCGGTTCGTCGGGAAATATGGAAGAGATACTGAAGTGTATCCTCTCGAAGAATCCGAATGCCAGGATCGTGGTCAATGCCATTGCCCTGGAGACGGTATCAGAAACCATGCGCTGCATCCGCATGCTTCCAGTTAAAGATGTGGATATCGTAACTCTTTCCGTGGGAAAAGCAAAAGAGGTGGGCAGCTATCATATGATGATGGGGCAGAATCCTGTCTATATCTTTTCCTTTACAGGAGGTGAGAACTGATGGGACAGCCCAGATTGATGCTGGCTGCCTGTGCCAGTGGCAGCGGCAAGACCATGATCACCTGCGGGATTTTGCGGGCGCTTACAAAAAGGGGACTTCATGTGTCTTCTTTTAAATGCGGTCCGGATTACATTGATCCCATGTTTCACAGCCGTGTGCTCCATACGAAGTCACGGAATCTGGATACCTTCTTTACAGACAGGGAGATGACCAGATATCTCTTTGCCAGAGCAGCAAAGGGGACGGAGATCTCCGTGATGGAGGGAGTGATGGGATACTATGACGGAATGGGGCTTACCTCCACACGTGCCAGTTCCGCAGAACTGGCAGAGGTGACAGAGACGCCGGTTCTTCTGATCGTGAATATGCGCGGGATGAGTCTCTCTGCGCTGGCTCTGATCAAAGGCTTTCTGACCTATCAGAGGCCCTGCCGGATCAGAGGGATACTACTCAATCAGACCTCTGCCATGGTGTACCGCAAGATGAAGGAGCAGATTGAGCGTGAACTGCATATTCCGGTCTATGGATATGTGCCAAAGGTTCCGGAACTGACGCTGCAGAGCCGGCATCTGGGACTGGTCATGCCGGACGAAGTGGAGCAGCTGAATGAGAAGCTGGACAGACTGGCAGAAGTGCTGGAGGAGACACTGGATATCGAAGAGATTCTTAAGCTGGCGCAGACGGCACCTGAAGTATCGGAAGAAATGCCGGAAACGCTGGCTAGGGTGATTGACGGGGCAGCAGATCTCCGGGAGGCCCGTCCGGTGATCGCCGTTGCCAGAGATGAGGCATTCTGCTTTTTGTATGAAGATAATCTAAAGCTTCTGGAAGGTATGGGAGCACAGCTAAAATATTTCTCGCCTATTCATGATACGAAGCTTCCCCAGGGGGCACAGGGACTCTTGCTGTATGGCGGTTATCCGGAGCTGAATGCGAAGGCGCTCTCCGAAAATGTATCGGTGCGAGGCGAGATCCGGAAAGCGCTTGGCAAAGGGCTTCCCTGCATGGCAGAGTGCGGAGGTTTTATGTATCTGCATGAATCCATGGAGGATATGGAAGGGAACTGCTATCCCATGGCAGGTGTCATAGAAGGAAAAGCATATAAGACAGAGAAGCTTGGGCGCTTTGGCTATATCGGACTGGAAGCCTGTGAGAAAGGGATTCTGGGAGAGGGGATGGAAGGATTGAAGGGTCATGAATTCCACTACTTCGACAGCACCTCCTGCGGAGACAGCTTTCTGGCACAGAAGCCGAATGGAAAGAGGAGCTGGAGCTGCATCCACGGACGGGAGAATGCTGTGATGGGATTTCCACATCTCTATTACCATTCCTGTCCGGAGTTTGCTGCAGAGTTTCTCAGAAAATGTGCCCGATATGTATAAATAAGGAAGGCATCAAGGGGTCAAATACTTTTGACCCCAACGTCATAAAATCTGCATGACTCTGAACAGTAACGATATTTTGCACTGATTACAATGGAGGATAAAAGTATGGCAGTAACACTGGGACCACTGGTGCTGGGATTCTTGCTCGATCTGCTGATCGGGGATCCGCATGTTCTGTATCATCCCATACGTCTGGTGGGAAATCTGATCACTGTCACGGAGAAATTCTTAAGGAAAGTGTTCCCGAAGACAAAGAAAGGGGAGCTCGCTGCCGGTGTTTTTCTGGTATTGATCGTCAGCAGTATTTCTACGGCTGTCCCCTGCCTGATCCTGTACGGCGCAGGCAGGATCCACACAGGCCTTCGTTTTGCAGTGGAGACGGTCATGTGTTATCAGCTTCTTGCCACCCGCGCACTGAAGGATGAGAGCATGAAGGTGTATGAGAAGCTGAAGGAAGGAGATCTTCCGGGGGCCCGCTATGCGGTATCCATGATCGTGGGACGTGACACACAGGTGCTGGATGAGACAGGTGTGACAAAGGCGGCGGTTGAGACAGTAGCAGAAAATACATCCGACGGGATCATTGCACCTATGCTGTTTATGGCGATCGGCGGAGCGGGACTTGGATTTTTCTACAAATCGATCAATACGATGGATTCCATGGTGGGTTACAAAAATGAAAAGTATCTGTATTTTGGCAGGGCGGCGGCGAAGCTGGATGATGTGGTGAATTTCCTTCCGTCAAGAATAGCAGCGCTTCTGATGATCGCAGCCTGCACATTGACCGGACTGGACGGGAAAAGCGCATGGCGTATCTGGCGCAGGGACCGCTTTAACCATGCCAGTCCCAATTCTGCTCAGACAGAGTCAGCCATGGCAGGAGCCTTAGGCGTACAGCTGGCCGGGGATGCCTGGTATTTCGGCACTCTGTATAAGAAGAAAACCATGGGAGATGCCATGCGGGCGGTTGAATATGAGGATATCCGGAAGGCAAACCGGCTGCTTTACGGGACGGCAGTTCTGGCACTGGTGATTTTTGCTATGGGAAAGGCTGCTGTCATAGCGGCGCTCTCAGGTGGACTGCTGTTTTGAACAGATACTGAATTTTGTGTGCAGCTGCGAACAGACAGCTGCAGCAGGAAGGACTGACAGATGGAAAAGCATAAGCATGGAGGGGATATTTATTCCCGGGAATACAAGGTGGATTATTCTGCAAATATCAATCCGCTGGGACCACCGGAGAGTGTCGTGCGGGCGGTAAAAGAAAGTGCCGGGGCGATACAGAACTATCCGGATGTGAGCCAGAGAAGACTTCGCAGTGCGCTTTCTGCGCACGAACAGGTTCCGGAAAGCTGGCTGATCTTCGGAAACGGAGCAGCGGAGCTGATCTTTTCCCTGTGTCTGGGATTAAGGCCGGGGAAGGCACTGCTCAGTGCACCGGGATTTGCGGAATATGAGGAAGCCCTCAGAGGCTGTGGGTGTGAGATTGTATGGTACCGGAGAAAGGAAGCGGCGGATTTCCTTCTGGGGGAGGATTATTTGGAGGCGATCACGCCCGATCTGGATCTTCTTTTTCTGTGTAATCCCAACAATCCCACGGGAGCGCTGACGGATCCTTTGATGCTGCGCAGCATTGCAGGGCGATGCGCTGAGTATCAGATCCTGATGGTGGTAGATGAGTGCTTTAACGGATTTCTGGATGAGCCTGAGCGGTACAGCATGAAATCCTGTCTGTCAGAATTTCCGAATGTTTTTCTGCTGAAGGCCTTTACGAAGCTTTATGCGATGCCGGGACTTCGTCTAGGATACGGGATCTGTCCGGATGGAAGAGTACTTGAACAGATGCGAAGAGTCATGCAGCCCTGGAGTGTGTCCGTTCCGGCCCAGGAGGCGGGAGTGGAAGCACTGTCGGAAGGGGAATATGTGGAACAGTCGAGAATGGTTGTCCGCAGGGAACGTGCTTATCTTCTAGAGGGGCTGCGGGCACTTGGACTGACGGTCTGGGAGGGAGCGGCGAATTTCCTGTTCTTCCGGGGACCGGAGGATCTGGGAGAAGCATGCAGAGAAGAGGGATATCTGATCAGGGACTGCAGCAATTACCGGGAACTGGCGAAGGGGTATTACCGGATCGCGGTACGTACCCGCAGTGAAAACCGGGAATTTCTGGAGGCTCTGAGAGAAATAATGAGGAGACAGAACACATGGCAAAGACAATTATGATACAGGGAACCATGTCAAACGCGGGAAAGAGTCTGATCGCGGCGGGACTTTGCAGAATCTTCAGACAGGATGGCTATCGTGTGGCACCTTTTAAATCCCAGAATATGGCATTGAATTCCTTTATTACGGAGGATGGCCTTGAAATGGGAAGGGCTCAGGTAATGCAGGCAGAGGCGGCAGGCATACGTCCCACGGTGGATATGAATCCCATTCTTTTAAAACCCACCAATGATACAGGTTCGCAGGTGATCGTAAGCGGAGAGGTACTTGGAAACATGAGTGCCAGAGATTATTTCGCTTACAAAAAGCAGCTGGTTCCCCGGGTGATGGAAGCCTTTCACCGTCTGGAAGAGAAGTATGATATTATCGTGATCGAGGGAGCCGGAAGCCCGGCGGAGATCAATCTGAAGGCAGATGATATCGTGAATATGGGCATGGCAAAGATGGCCAAAGCCCCCGTGCTGCTGGTAGGGGATATCGACCGGGGCGGCGTATTCGCGCAGCTGGTGGGAACGGTGATGCTTTTGGAAGAGGATGAACGTGCCATGATCAAAGGCATGATCATAAATAAATTCCGGGGAGATAAGACGATTCTGGATCCGGGTGTTGTGATGCTTGAGGAAAAGACAGGGATCCCGGTGGTGGGAGTGGCGCCCTATCTGCAGATCCAGGTGGAAGATGAGGACAGTCTCACCGAACGTTTTGACGCAAGACAGGAAGTGGGATTGATTGATATCGCAGTGATCCGGGTTCCGAGGATTTCGAATTTTACCGATTTTAATCCTTTTGAGAGCATGGAAGGTGTTTCGCTGCGCTATGTGTCAAAGGCGCGGGAGCTTGGAAATCCCGACATGATCATTCTGCCCGGAACAAAGAATACGATGGAAGATCTGCTCTGGATGCGTCAGAACGGCCTGGAGGCGGAAATTCTGAAAGCGGCGGCAGCGGGAAAAGTCATCTTCGGCGTCTGTGGCGGCTATCAGATGCTTGGTGAAAGCTTATGCGATCCGGATGGTGTAGAAGCCGGAGGAGAGATCCGGGGGATGGGACTGCTTCCTGTGGATACCGTATTTGCGGGAGCGAAGACCAGGACCAGAGTAAAGGGAAGCTTTCTGGCACCGGAGGGAATCCTGTCCGGACTTTCCGGTGTCGCACTGGAAGGGTATGAGATCCATATGGGGATCAGCACGCCGAAGGAAGGCGTGAAGCCCCTGACAGAAATCACAGACTATGCCGGGAAAGCAGAGGGACAGCTTTTCCTGGAAAAGGCAGATGGAGCCTGCAGAGGAAATATTTACGGCACCTATGTGCACGGAGTGTTTGACCGGGAAGGCGTGGCAAAGGGAGTCATCACAGCGCTTGGACGGCAGAAAGGGATCGATGCCGCTGAAATCACAGGCGTGGATTTTGCAGCTTTTAAAGAAACACAGTATGACCTGCTGGCGGAAGGCCTGCGAAAGCATCTGGATATGAAGAAGATTTATGAGATTCTGGAGAAGGGAGTGTAATGCGATGAAGGTAGAACTGGAACGAGTAAAACCCATGGACATAGAAAAACGAAGCTTCGAGATCATCACGCAGGAGCTGGGAAGGGAGCTTCCGGAAGAACTGGCGCCGATCATTAAGAGGTGTATTCACACCAGTGCGGACTTTGAATATGCGGACAGCCTCTGCTTTTCTGAGAATGTGGTTCCGAAAGCGTTAGAAGCGATCCGGAAAGGCGCCTGCATCATCACCGATACCCAGATGGCGAAATCCGGCATAAATAAAAAAGCACTGGCACAGTACGGCGGTGAGGTATTCTGCTTTATGTCCGATGAGGATGTGGCAGAGACAGCCGGGAAAAACGGAACCACCCGCGCCACTGCCAGTATGGACAAGGCGGCATCCCTTGAAAAGCCACTGATCTTTGCCATTGGAAATGCACCTACAGCCCTGGTGAGGCTCTATGAGCTGATCGAAGAGGGACGCTTAAAGCCGGAACTGATCATCGGTGTCCCGGTGGGATTTGTCAATGTGGTACAGTCCAAGGAGCTGATCATGCAGACAGATGTGCCCTATATTGTAGCGAAAGGGCGCAAAGGAGGAAGCAATATCGCCGCATGTATCTGCAATGCGCTTCTGTATATGCTCGGACGGAGGGGTTAGTGTTCACACCGTGATTATTTTCCATGACTTTCGCTACGCTACACTCACAGAAAACACCTCGAACCGGCAGACGTGTGAACTGTAACGAAAAAAGCACTGACAGAAAGAAAAACAGATTGACGGAAGAAAAGGAAAGCGTTATATTAATTATGGGCGTGATACGTCCAATACATAAAACCATATCTGCATTGATGGCGACATCGTACAAGGAACGCGGTTGAAACCGGGCAGTCACCACTACTGTATTGCGGACGAATAAGCAGATGCCACTGGCGAAAGCCGGGAAGGCGCTTAGGAGGAGGAAGCAGAGCCAGGATACTTGGTGCAGAAAGACATGGAGAATCAAATATTTCTGGGCTGAAGAAATATTCATTCTGTTTTATGATCTTTAGAATGAACAGGTGTTCCCGGAGATGGGGGCACCTATTATTGTTATACAGGAAAATCTTCCTGAATACACAGCCCTTGCAGGGAGGGGATAGGAAAAGAAAGAGAAAGTGATGAACAGCAGCAATTTATGACAAGAACAGCAGTTGAAAGGAGAATAAAATGACAAAGTCAGAAAAGTGTTTTTTAAAAATGGCCATTGCATTTGCCTGCGTATTTGCGGTGGCACCCGTGGCAAATGCCATGCATATCATGGAGGGCTATCTGCCGCCGGTATTCTGTATTGCATGGGGGGTGATCTGCCTGCCGTTTCTGGTAAAGGGCTTCTTTTCCCTAAAGAAAACCGTCAGTGAAAACAGGAAAACCATTACCCTTGTGGCTATGGCAGGCGCATTTGTTTTCGTGATTTCCTCACTGAAGATTCCATCCGTAACAGGCAGCTGTTCCCATATGACGGGAACCGGTCTTGGTGCGATCCTGTTCGGGCCAAGCGCAGTCAGTGTCCTGGGAATTATCGTTCTGATCTTTCAGGCGGTCCTGCTGGCACACGGCGGACTGACGACTCTTGGAGCAAATACCTTTTCCATGGCGATTGCAGGACCTTTCGTATCCTTTGGAATCTATAAGCTCTGCGGGAAGCTGAAACTGAATAAGAAAGTCAGCGTATTCCTTGCAGCAGCTCTGGGAGATCTGTTGACTTACTGTGTCACCAGCGTCCAGCTCGCCATGGCAAATCCTTCCGCACAGGGTGGAGTGGCAGCATCGATCATAAAGTTTCTGGGTGTGTTCGCACCGACCCAGCTTCCGCTGGCCATTATCGAGGGTATCCTGACCGTCATTATCGTCATTGGTCTGGAATCCTATGCGAAGCCGGAGCTTGAAGCAATCGGATTTATGAAGGAGGGCAGATAATATGACAAAGAATACAAAGACAGTGATTATTTTGTTGATCTTGGTAGTTGTCATTGCCATCGTTCCGCTGTTTGCCCTGAAGGGGGCTGAGTTTGGCGGTTCTGATGATGCAGGAAGCGTCATGGTGGAGGAGATCAGCGGCGAATATGAGCCATGGTTTACACCGGTTCTTGAGACGATCATCGGAGGAGAGCTTCCAGGCGAGATTGAAAGCCTGATTTTCTGTATTCAGACAGGAATCGGCGTGGGTGTCATTGCCTTTTTTATGGGAAGGCTTGTGGAGAGAAAGAAGCAGAGAAAGCTTCACGGGGAAGAGTAGAAAGTACCAATGTGACAGAGAGCCGGGTGCCTGAGTGGCACTCCGGCTTTTTATCTTGGAAGTAGATAAGACTCCCACCTCTATAGGTGGTGAGTAAAACAAATTTGTCTTGGTGGGAGTCTGATCTCCTTCCGAGATAAAGCCTCCGGCTATTAGGAAACCCTATAGATTTATAAAATTTGCCTCCGGTGAGCAGGCTCCCCAAGGCAAATATTTATAAATCTGCATGACTCTGAACAGTTACAAATAGAAAAGTGTTAAAAATAAAAAATGTATAAAAATGTGGAAAGTTAAAAAAAAATGTGTTATAGTACTTAAAAATTACTATGATTACATGGTTATTTTAGTAAAAATGATGCTGATGAAAGTTAAAAACAAGGAGGACAAAGTGAAATTGAACAAAATGATTAAAAAGAAAGTGTTATCATTGTGTTTGGCTTTTGGACTTGCGGTTACATCTGTGCCGGCATTGCAGATGTCGCTGACTGCCCAGGCAGCAGAAGAATCTGACAGAAGTATTACCGCACGGGAGGCGGTCACGCTGGAATCTGTGCGTGAAGAAGCAGCAGCAAGCTATGCAGGTGATAAAAAAGGCTTTGATATCACTCTGTCTGATCAGACGTTTGCGGGAAGTACAAATCTGGATTATTCTACAGATACAACGGACAGGAAATATATGGAGGTCCTGAACAATCTGAGGCAGGGCAATGATGACCAGACGGTCATTATCCGTTTTAAGACGTCCGGTGACGGACTGCTGTTCGGTGCAGGTGTGGATACAAACGCGGATGCCGGAAAGAACATGACTTTTGCCGTGGAGGACGGAAAGTTCCGGATGGTTATCCGAAATACAAAAAAGGCTACTTCAGCCGCTGCAGCAGGACTGAAAGGGTCATTTTCCAGTGGATTGAGTAATGGCAGCTGGCACACAGTAGCGGTGAGCTTTGCACCATCCACGGGATACGTCAATGACAATATCCGTCTTGTGATCGATGGAGGAGAGGATCTCTATGCGACAACAGGATGGGGTTCCAACTGGGGAAAAGGCGGATTTAATCAGAGTCAGGACGATGCCTACAGTGTATTTCAGATTGGAGGTGGTGGATACGTAACTGCCGGCCGGAAGAGCAACTATGCATCGGCAGCTTTTAACGGACAGATTGATTTCATTACTGTGATCAATAAGGCATATACCGTTTCCGAGCTCCAGGAGATTACGAAAGAGGAAGGCACGGTAGTTGAAAATACAGATGATTTCAGTGTCATGACAGCAGCGGGAAGCAGAAATACCTGGCTGTTTACCGGAGGAACGGAAACAGTGGCGGATTTCAGCACAAGCGGCACAACGCGTAACTATGTCGGACTGTTTGAAGATAATCTGCGAGCTGGCGGAAGTTATATTGAGAGAAGTCGTTTTGTATTTAACACAGCAAGGAGAGGGGCAGATATTGCTTCTGTTCTGGCAGCTTATGATACGATGATCGCACCTTACGGTACAAAAGCAGTAGGTATCATGGTGGGGGCTTCTGACTATACGAAGGGAACAGCAGGAATCTCTGCATTTAAAACAGCACTGAGGCAGCTCCTGGACAAAATATATGAGAATGACAAGCTTCCATTCCTGCTCACACCATATCCATCAAAAGACAGCACTGCTAATGCGCAGATCACTGCCTATAAGGATGCAATCAGGGAGGTTGCAGGTACACGCACCCGAGTTGTGGATCTTACATCACTGGCAGCAGCACAGGTGCAGGCTGACGGCAGTTTAACGCCTGCCGGTCATCAGAGTGTGGCAAATGCCATCAAATCGACTCTGGGTGTCGGAAGTGCTACAAGCTTTGGTTTTACGATGAAAGATGGATCTTATACCGTAGCGAAGAAGAATGCTGACGGTACGGAAGCAACAACAGCAGCGGTGACCGCGGATGGTGAACATATTTATGTAAGCGTAGATGCGCAGACGATAGCGGGATCCAGTGCTAAGCTGGCGTATGAACTTACCGATGCCTCCGGTCAGGTTATGTCAGGTGAGGTTCCAGCAGGAAATCTCAGCTTCACCATTGGAGGCGTTCAACCGGCCACTGTATATACCCTTCAGGTATATGATACCAGCCGTAAAGCAGATGGAAGCATAAAAGAATCCTACCGGCCGGTAGAGATTACTACCGTTTCCGGAGCTGTGGGACAGGTACAGGAATATGAGGATGGAAATATTTCGTCAAATCGTACGATTCAGAGCCTTCTTACGAGGGAGGAGCCGGTCACCTATCTGTTTATGGGTGACAGTATCACCCATGGTATCGTGACGCAGGGGTATGACAATGTACCGCAGATGTTTGCGAAATATCTGGATGAGCTTGGCCGTACAGAGGATGTAGTCCTGAACACAGGTGTGTCGAATGCTACGATTGCTACAACTCTGGCGCAGAAGGATCATCGCCTTGAGAAGTTTGATCCGGATGTTGTCATGATCATGCTTGGAACAAATGATACCTCTTATAATGGTGAGAATACAGTTGCAGATAATGGTACGGCATCAAAAACAGGCATTACCGTACAGCAGTTTAAGGACCGTTATAAAGAACTGGTAAGAGCAGTCCATCGGAATAATGCAAATACCAGTATTGTACTTCGTGTTCCGTGTGAAATGATTGTTGACGGACCGCATTCCGGATACGAAGAGAAGTTTAATTCGATTCATGAAGTTGCAGAAGAGATGCGTCAGGAAATTTCGGGACTGAACATCACAGTTGTAGATCATATGAAAAACTGGCGTGATTACAGCAGTAATGTCAGAAATGATAACATTGCCAAAGGAACCACATATGGATGGATGGTAGACAATGTACATCCGAACGGAAGAGGAAATCTCGCTATGTTCCAGCAGATCATCCGTGAGCTGGGGCTGTATGTAAATGTCTCTGATCTGGCAAATTATCAGTATGCTCTGGATGGCTGGACAGGTACTTCAGATATTACGGTGCCGGTAACACAGAGAGCAGTAAGCGCATCCTTTGCCATGAATGCCCTTGCAGGTTATTCGAATTCTTTAAAAGAGGTTACACTGACCTTTACGGATACAAAGGGAAAGAGTATTTCGAAGACTGAAAAATATGCGGCGTCCGGAACAGTCACTGTATCAGGACTGGATACGACGGAAACTTATACTGTGAAGGTGACAGGAAAAGATGCGTCAAACAGCAGGCAGATCAGTTTCCCGACAACATTGGAGCAGGAAAACCCTGTGGCTTCTGCAGAGGAGAAGGCGGCACTTCAGAGCGAGATTACAAAAGCTCAGGAGGCAGATGAATCTTTATATACAGATGAATCCTGGCAGGAATATTTGAATGCAATCAGTGCAGCAGAGGAAGTTTTGAACAAACAGGGAGTGACTGTAACAGAAGTTGCGAGTGCAAAGGCACAGTTAATTCTGGCAGCAGCATCACTGAAGGTCGCTAATCAGGAATACAAGGATCGCAAAGAGATTCAGGAAGAACTTGCCCGTGTACTGGGAACAGCAGAAGCGACCTATACAGCGGGACAGAAGAATTATACAAAAGAGAGCTGGGATGCCTTTGAGTCGGCATATCAGAATGCAAAAGCAGCGGATCCTAATGCAGAGATATCTGTCTTAAGAACCATTCTTTTTACATTGATTCAGTCAGAGAGAGGATTGACCGTCAAGGATAGCAAAACGCAGTCTCCGGCAGAAGTTCCTGTTGCTCCTGTTGTTCCGGTTGAGCCTGGCAAGGTATTTGACAGCGGTAACTACAGCTACAAGGTACTCAGTGTGACAGATCTGACAGCAGAG
>UQCM01000028.1 GCA_900539525.1 uncultured Blautia sp. | reverse complement strand
AATATGTTGGTCATAAAGAAAAATGAATAATTGCCAACGTTTACTTGACACAAACCAGAAATAACTTTTACTTGCTAAGAAAATAAAGTATATTTATAATAGAAGTAGGTTTTGACCGTGGCGTTTTTGGCATGGCAGGTATGGGTATGCTTATGTCAGTGTATGATGAAAACTGCTGATGACATAAGCATTTCGACCTGCATTCATGAGCATGCAGCATAATGGAATGCGTATGTATACTTTATAAACGGGCAGAACAGTTACAGAATAATTATAAATATGGAGGAATGCTTTTATGGATAAAATTAGTATCGCTATTGCCGATGACAACGCAAGGGTGACTCAGCTTCTGGAAAACATTGTGAACAGTGATGATGAGCTGGAGGTTGTAGGTAAGGCGGAGAACGGTGAAGTTCTGGTGGATATCATCCGGGAAAAGCAGCCGGATGTGGTTCTGATGGATATCATTATGCCGAAGCTGGACGGACTGACCGTGATGGAACGCGTAAAGCGTGATATGGAACTGAAAAAGCATCCGGCCTTTATCGTCATAACGGCAGTGAGTCAGGAAAAGATCATGGAAGACGCATTTGCCCTTGGGGCGGACTATCTGATCCTGAAACCATTTGACAATGAGATGATCATTAACAGGATCAAGCATATCCGTTCAGGAAGAGAGAAGAATTTTGCCGAAGTGCGCAAAGTGAATGCCTATGAGAGTAAAAATGAATACATCGAAAGAAACCTTGAGACAGATGTGACCAATATTATTCATGAGATCGGAGTTCCCGCGCATATCAAGGGGTATCAGTATCTGAGAGATTCGATCATTATGTCGGTAGGTGATATGGATATGCTCAATTCGATCACGAAGATCCTGTATCCGACGATTGCGAAGAAGCACCAGACCACACCGAGCCGCGTGGAGCGGGCGATCCGCCATGCGATCGAGGTGGCATGGAGCAGAGGAAAAATGGATACCATCGATGAATTGTTCGGGTATACGGTACACAATGGAAAAGGGAAACCGACAAATTCAGAATTCATCGCACTGATTGCAGATAAAATACGACTGGAATATAAAAATATATAAAGAAATACCACTTTTCCTTTGCATTGAAGCCAAAATGCGGTATAATGAAAAAAATGGCTTTTATGCAGGAGGGTTTTTAGATGAAGAAGATACTGTTTGTTGCTTCTGAGTGTGTTCCGTTTATCAAAACCGGCGGCCTGGCAGATGTTGTGGGATCTTTGCCAAAGAGTTTTGATAAGAGATATTTTGATGTACGTGTCATCATCCCGAAATATATGTGTATGAAAGAAGAGTTCAAGAACCAGATGCAGTACAGGACTCACTTTTATATGGAAATGAACTGGCGCAGTCAGTATGTAGGTATTCTTGAGATGGAATATGATGGAATCACCTATTATTTTATTGACAATGAGTATTATTTTGCCGGCCCCAAGCCTTATGGCAATATTTATGAAGATATAGAGAAGTTTGCATTTTTCTCCAGAGCAGCACTTTCTGCGCTTCCGCTGCTGGATTTCCGGCCGGATATCATCCACTGTCATGACTGGCAGACCGGACTGGTTCCTGTATATCTAAATGATACCTTCCAGCAGGGTGAGTTCTTCCGCGGAATCAAGACAGTTATGACGATACATAACTTAAAGTTCCAGGGCGTCTGGGATATGAATACCGTAAAGGATATCACAGGTCTGCCGAGTTATTTCTTTACGCCGGATAAGCTGGAGGCTTATGGAGACGCAAATTATTTAAAGGGCGGTCTGGTATATGCAGATGCGATCACTACGGTGAGCAATACGTACGCAGAGGAAATCAAGACACCATTCTACGGGGAGAATCTGGACGGTCTTCTGAATGCCAGAGCGAACAGTCTGCGCGGTATTTTAAATGGTATCGATTATGACGAGTACAATCCGGAGACGGATAAGTTCATTACACAGAATTACAATGCAAAGAATTTCCGCAAGGAAAAGATCAAGAATAAACGTGCACTTCAGAAGGAGCTGGGACTGGAAGTCAACGATAAGAAATTTATGATCGGTATCGTATCCCGTCTGACGGATCAGAAGGGCTTTGATCTGATCAACTATATCATGGATGAGATGTGTCAGGAAGACCTGCAGATCGTGGTTCTGGGAACCGGTGAAGAGAGATACGAGAATTCCTTCCGTTATTTTGCATGGAAATATCAGGGGAAGGTTTCTGCGAATATTTATTATTCCGAGCCGATGTCCCACAAGATCTACGCAGGCTGTGATGCTTTCCTGATGCCGTCGCTCTTCGAGCCGTGCGGTCTGAGTCAGCTGATGGCTCTCCGTTATGGAACCGTACCGATCGTCCGTGAGACCGGTGGTCTGAAGGATACAGTATGGCCGTACAATGAATACGAGAGCACAGGAACAGGCTTCAGCTTTGCAAATTACAATGCGCATGAGATGTTTAATACTGTGAAGTATGCACATCGTATTTACACAGATAATAAGCGTGAATGGAACAAGATCATTGACCGTGCGATGGCTGCCGACTTCTCCTGGAAGGCATCTGCCGTGAAGTATCAGGAGCTGTATGACTGGCTGGCAGGCTTTTAAAATTTCCGGATAGAACAGCACCTAAGTAAAAAGTGTGTATCCCCCGGAGGGTAATACCACATAGAGAATCCGGAGGACTTTCCTGTATGGGAACAGTAAGGCAGTCACAGGGAAAAAGTGGCTGCCTTTTACAGGATTTTTGATAGGATAAAAGGGAGGGATCGATTCAAAGAATGGAACATCAGGTTGCAATACTCATTGACGGTGATAATATTTCAGCAAAATACGCCAGATACATCAAGCAGGAGGCCTTGCAGTACGGAAACATCAAGATCTGCCGTATGTATGGCTCCATCAGCTCGCCCAGTGTGCGGGCATGGTACAGTGTGATGCCGGAGCAGGGAATCGTACCGGTTCTCCAGATCAATTACGCAAATGGAAAGAGTATCGCAGACCAGGCGCTGACGATTGATGCCATGGATATTCTTTACACGGATAATATTGATGTGTTCTGCCTGGTATCGAGCGACAGTGATTTTACGAAGCTGGCATACAGACTGAAGGAAGCCGGGAAGAAAGTCGTCGGTATGGGGGAACAGAAGACAAAGGAAGCCCTTGCAAAGTCCTGCAATGAGTTTAAGATCCTGGATCTGATCTACAATACGGGAGAAGAAGACGAAGTGAGCGCAGAAGAGCACAGATTCGCCGGGACAGCTAAGAAAGAAGAGACGTGTGAAGCTTCTGATCCTGCTGAAAAGGAAAAAGAAGAGGAGATCACAGAGAAGATCGAAGCTAAGATCACGATTCCGACGGAAGAGGATATCGTCAGTGAGATCGTAAATATGCTGGAGGAGGATGAATGGGTGAATCTGGCGCATGTGGGAGTTCAGTTAAGCCAGAGGCGTTCCGGATTTGATTCGAGAAACTATGGATACCGCAGCATGTCTGTCTTTATTGGAAAGCATGAAGATGTTTTTGAGATCAGAAAAGAGAAAGCACCGGATAAGATCCATAATATCCTCTATATCAGAAAGAAGAGTAAGGACAGCGGGGACAGTAAGGCCGGCAAGGGAAACAAAGGCGGCAGGAATAACAGGAGCTACAGAAGCAACAGAGGCGGCAAGAGGCAGCAGAAGTAAAACACCTCGAATCGGCAGACGTGCGAACAGTAACAGGTAATTGTCAGATTCCTGTTGAGAAATCATATAATAAATGGTAGAATAAAGAAACAGAGTGAAACTGTGAAGGTACGGAGCAGTTCGCATACAACATACATATACGGAGGATAAGAATATGGGAAAAAAACTGAGAGTAAAAAAAGGAAGCACATGTATGGCCTGTCTTGCATGTGTTCAGGCATGTTCAGAGGCATTTTATAAGGAGTTTCATCCGGATAAAGCCTGCCTGCAGATCGTAGAGAAGAAGACCGTTCGCCCGATGGCCTGCCCGCAGTGCGGAAAATGTGCGGAAGCCTGTCCGGAAGGAGCGATCACACAGAATGCAAAGGGTGTTTACATGATCAATAAGAAAAAATGTACAGGCTGCGGCGCATGTGCAAAAGCCTGTCCGTTCGGTCTGATCGTGAAGGTAGATGATCTGCCGGCATCCAAGTGTATCGCCTGCGGCATGTGTGCAAAGGCATGCCCGATGGATGTTCTCGAGGTTGTAGAAGAGTAGGATATTATAAAAAGAAGCTCATGTCATGGGCTTCTTTTTATAATGGTTTACTGTCTTGTCGAGGTGTAATTTTTTTACTAAAAGAATGGAATTTGTAGTTGGTTTATGGTTCAGGATATGCTATAATATGATGAACTAAAGATATTTTTGTGAATATAAGGAAATACTCAGGATAAGAGTCAGACAAATTGTGTTATAATGCCCCCATTTATGAATATTGGTGGAATGGCTCCCTGATATTCATAAGTGGGGTTCTTTCATTGTGGATAATCAGTGAAACATGGAAAAAAGCGAGGAGTGGGAAAACGGATGAAAGACGAAAAGAAACAAAAGAGAAAAAAACTGCTTCTGAGAGCAGGAGGGATTCTTCTCAGGCTTTGTCTGCTGGTGGGAGTGTGTGCGGGACTTGTATTTGCGGCGACCGATGGAAATACGTCAGATAATAAAAAACTGCAAAATGGTAGTTTTGAAAATGGCCAGAAATGGTACGAAACAGAAAAATATAAGCAGCAAGACCAGGATAGTGTTCCTGCATGGAATACGACTGCGACTGATCGCAGGATTGAATTGTTCACAGAGAATAGCAATACGTATATTTCGGGTGTAACATTAAAGCCTACCAATGGAGTCATTGCCGCAGAATTGAATGCGGAGGAAGAAAGTACATTATACCAGAATGTAACGACAACCCCATCGAGTGTGTATGAATGGGGGCTGGATCATGGTGCCCGTAATGGTACAGATACCATGGCTCTTGTGATCGGTCCAAAGCAGAGTGTCAATCCGTCAAAGCCGGGGAAAGATGGAAGAGATCAGCTGATGCAGATGGTGGACTGGCTGATTGCTCAGGGAAAGACATCTATTAAGACGAACGCAGGATTGGGAGAGAAGCTCACCGTTTACAGTAAAAAGTTTGCAGGGGGTGGTACCTTTGCGGATAATGCAGGGAACAATGCATTCAGTCTGACCCCAAGTACAATCTATACTGAAGAGTGGCATATCTGGATCATAGCAGACAGCAAAGCAACAAGCGGTAATAATCCATGGGGAAAGTATGGATCCAATGCAGAAAGCTCTGCCGGCAGTGGAAATGGATCCGGTAATACGAATGTAGATTTAAGCAAGTATTATCTCTATACGGTACCGGCAGGCCAGACGGAAACTCTTTTTGGATTCGTTTCTGTTGGATTCGACAGGCCGGCAACATCAGATAATAAAGCAAAGACGTATGGTAACTTCCTCGATAATATTAATTTCCGGATTTATCATCCATTGTCAGGAAGCACAACTACCCATGGAAGCGGTGTGATCGGAGGAAGCAACGGCTCAAGCAACGGTGGGGGTGCATCAGAAGGTCATAAGGTAACAGTAGATAAAAACCTGATAACTTATGTGACAGATGGGGAGGCTCTCAAGATCCAGGCTGTTGTAATGAAAGATGATGCCGCCGGATGTGAATTTGTTGGTGTATATTATACCAGTCAGGATAAAGACGGCAATCCGGTGACTGAATTTCTACCAAGAGCAGGAAGAGTAATTGATGATACCGGAAGCTTAACAGACGAACAGAAAAAGGGAAAATGGATAAAATCATCAAATGCAAATGGTGATATCATTTATACCTATTATCTGGATGGCATCACTTCAGCAACCGATCTGCATTTTATCTTTATCAAGAGCCCGACCGTCACCTATGATTCGAACGGTGGAATAGAGTATAAGGTTGAAAGAACTTATAATACTTCAGAAGAGCCGAATGTGTACAGCTTTAAGCCGGATGCAGGCACTGCATCTGAGAATAATCAGACAATGAAGTTTGTTCCTCCTTATGTATCAAAACCGGCAGAAGGTCAGAATGATGGCTGGAAGTTTATGGGATGGTTACTGACGGGTGATACGGTTGATAAGATTCCTGATGGTGTAGAACAGGTGAATAAAGAACAACTGGGCAGTTTATTGCTTCCGGGAGTACATACGATAGCTTGTAATTACTCTGTCGAAGGAGCCACAGGTAAGGAGGCAGAGCAGTATTTTAAGATTTTCGGCAGTAAGGTGGATATGACGCCTAACATTACTACAAATGCAAATGGTGTGACTACAGGCGTTCTGTGGCAAGATAATGGTGCGACAAGAGCCTATGCAAATGTCCATAAAGGTCTTACCATGGTAGCACAGTGGCGCTGGCGCCAGATGTTTATTCCACAGATAGGGAGTGGAAATACATATAATGCTTCGAATCAAGGTGGAACGGTTGAGATTACCAGTGTGGCAGATAAATCAGACTCCAATTATGCGGCAGACCAAAACGGCAGCAAATCCTACCATGCGACAACGGATGAAATCATAACTGCTACAGCGACTGCAAAGGATCGTTACACATTTGAGGGCTGGTATGATAAAGATGGAAACCTGCTCACTACAAACAGCACATACAGTTATATCGAAACAAAAGAGAGTGTAAATACCTATTATGCAAGATTTTCCGGAAGCGTGACGCAGACCTATATCCGCCAGGTGAGAAATGGAGACTCATGGGAGGTTACGACGGATGATAAGATAGGAACACTGGGACGCTATACTTATACCGATGCGGCGGGTACTGCCATCAGTTCTACGGCAATAGCAGGAACGGGTTACAAATTTGCAGGCTGGTATGATTCAGCTGGTAATAAGGTTGCTGGCGATAAGCTGATCAACAAAGGCGCAACACTCAGCTACACTACAACAGGTGATGCCACATACTATGCGCGTTTTGAGCAGACATACACCGTCAAATTTGCCGCACAGACAAAACAGAAAGACGGCAGCTTTAAGACGGATAATGTGGGTGGTAAGGTTTCCGTGGCATCTGTTACAGATGTAGCAGATGCGGCTGCAAGTTCTGAAGCAACTGCGTATACCAATTATAAATTCCTCGGATGGTATGACAAGGACGGGAATCAGCTGAATACGAATGCAACATATAGTACTACGATAACAACAGCCACCAATGGAGTTACTTACTACGCAAGATTTGAGGTTAATTACATTCCGACGGTAGATAGTCAGGTTTATCTTTCTTTCATTGCAGAAAGTGCGGCCACGCAGATTCCCTCTGTATTCGATGGACGTAACGCTGGAACCGGAGTAAATGCAAATGGCTATGGTCTCGACAACAAATTCGGAAATACGATTGCTACCGGATTTAAATACTCCATCAATACCATGACAGGTGTAAGTACGATCCAGATCACAGTGACTGTACCGTATTCAGCGTATGTAAAGACAGGAGGTACCGGAAAGTTTACGGGATATGGAGCTTCTATTCTGGAAGACAGTGCTGGTGTTGAGTACAATAAGGGTAAGATCCAGCAGATCAGCGGAGCGACAACACTCACCTATTACTGGGATGCAGCAGGACTTCAGGCGGGTACGATATATGGTTTCATCATTGACAACCTCTATGCGCCGGGTGCCACAGCTACGATTACAGTCAACGGCACAGATGGTACAAAGGTAACCAATGATAATGGAGTAGTGAATACGGCTTCCGTAGAATACAGAAGCAAATCACATTATCCGGACTAAGTATGAAACAGCAGGAACGCAAGTCCGGCACACAGGGACGACTGGAATTTAGAATTTAATGGAAAGAAGGGAAACCGGAAGATGATATATGAGATTGCCGGACTGAAGGTTGAAATGGAACCGAAGCTTGGACGTTTGACGAGACAGAGTGAATCTTATAGATCTTCCGGTATTCCTGTTATGACGGTGAAGCCTGATCCGCAGGATGAAGCACGTGTTGTGATGGCGAGACCCTCGGAGGAAGAGAGGGAATACATTTGCTGCAGTGCGGCATTTTGCCGGGAGATCATTCCCTATGGACGTTTCTATCTTCACGCGTCGGCAGTGGTGTATGAGGAAGAGGCATATCTGTTTTCCGCACCTTCCGGTACGGGAAAATCGACACACACAGCTTTGTGGAGGAAATTGTTCCCGAAGAGCTACATCCTGAATGATGATAAACCGGTGATCTGGCCAGAAAAAGAGAAGATTACCGTATGGGGGACTCCGTTTTCGGGAAAGACAAACCTGCACGTAAACTGCGGGGGGGTGCTCAAAGGGATCTGTTTTTTGAAACAGGGCA
Source organism: uncultured Blautia sp. (assembly GCA_900539525.1). Lineage (GTDB taxonomy): Bacteria > Bacillota > Clostridia > Lachnospirales > Lachnospiraceae > Hominisplanchenecus_A. The sequence goes on along the minus strand of UQCM01000028.1, from coordinate 25,606 downwards.
GTGAGAATCAGATCCGTCAGGTGGAAGAAGACCGGGCCCTGGCTTTGATGCTGGATCATACCTGGCGTCCGGGAACGAAGGACCGGATGAATCTACTGCTGGATATGCTGGAACAGGTAGTGGCACAGACAAAGATCTATGAGATGAGCTGTAACAGAGAGCCGGAGGCGGCAGAACTCTCATATAGAGTAATGAAAGGAAAGTGATACAATGGATAAGAATGGAAGAGCATATGAACCACCTAAGACGAAGATCTACAGGTTCAACGAGCATGACAAAGTATTGACCGCGAGTGGAGACCCGGCTGCAGAGTATGCGGCAAATGCATTGAACCGGTACATGGGAGGAACAAATACAACGATAGAATAATAAGATGCCAGGTGGAAGCGCGAAGCGCGGAAAAATCCGAAGGTATCAAGGATGCAAAAGTGAAGTAAGTAATAGAACAGGAAAGGGTCGATATGCGTCTGATCGAAGATCATATTTTAAGAAAGGTACATGGAAATGTGGTACTGATGCCGCTGTCAGACCGTGAAACAGATTTTAACGGGATGATCGCGTTGAATCATACCGGTGAATTTGTCTGCAGGATGCTGCAGAGGGAAACAGACAAAGACAGCCTGGTGGCAGGTCTTGCTCAGGAATATGAGATGAAACCGGAACAGGTGGAGGCAGATGTGGAGGCATTTTTGTCAGAACTGGATTCCTGTCATATGCTGATACGATGAAGCAGGCAGGAAATATCGAACAGTGTCTGCTGGAGCTTGGCTATGCGGTGGTTCCAATCAGTGGAACCAGCATGTGGCCGCTTTTGAAAGCCGGGAAGAGCCGGGTTCAGGTGGAGGCAGTAGAAGAAAAGACATTACGAAAGGGAGACATTGTTCTCTATCGAAGAAAAGATGGCACATTGGTTCTGCACCGGATTATGAAGGTCAAAGAAGATACGTATCTGGTATGTGGAGATCACCAGTGGAAGCTGGAGGAAGAGATACGGGTAAACCAGATCCTTGCTGTAGTGCAGGGATTTTTTAGAGATGGACGTTATGTGGATGATACGACGGGATGGTATCGTCTGTACAAAGTATTCTGGAACAAGAATTTAGCCATACGCAGATGCTTACTTGCGTTCCTGCGGCTTAGCGGACTGGAAAGAAGAATCTGACCCTATGTTTCACTGCTCTGCTACAGATGTGGATCATACTGGAAATTCAAGTACGCCTTGGCGTACTTGCCGCGGTGTGGTCGAATGCGAAGCATTCTTCCACTGACCACGCCTGCGATCCGCCGGAGGCTTTATCTTGGAAGGAGATTGGACTCCCACCAAGACAAATTTGTTTTACTCACCACCTATAGAGGTGGGAGTCTTATCTACTTCCAAGATGAACAGGAGAGGAGGAAGTCCCCGATGACGATGGAGACATTAAATGTAATTCAGTTTGTACAGTTATTCATCGGATATGTTGGATTTACAACAGGACTTCCGGCTCTTGTTTTTTATCGTAAAGTGAAAAGATTTCCTGCGGCAGTTCGTTTCCTGATCTATTTTACCATCGGTAATTTCTACGTGATCAATCTGGTTCAGGTTCTGGAGCTGCTTCATATTTCTTACAGGGTTACACTGATTCTGTTTACTTTTGTACCGGCATTTTTATTATCTGTAAAGATTTATCATATTCCGGTGCTTTCCTATGTGAAGAAAGTGCTGGAAGACTGCAGACACTATATCCTGCGGGAAGTGGGATTTAAGACTTTCATGCGGCACAGATGGCAGGAAATCAAAGTGTTTCTCCGGGTGGTCAAAAGAAATCTCTGGCGTCTGATCAAAGAAAATATCCTGGATGTTCCATTTCTGGTGCTCTTTACGCTCCTGGTGTGGAAGGTCTGCGGACCGGGTATCCTGAATAACTGGGCATATGGGGCGTCTGATGTTCCGGTACATAACTACTGGATCAATGGATTGATCCAGAACAATATCTACATTGCGGGTATCTATCCGATGGGAATGCACTGCATGCTGTACTATCTGGCCACGATGCTGGGGATTCCAGTTTACGTGACGCTGCGCCTGTTTTGGCTGGTTCAGTTCAGCATGATCGCGGTGATGATCCTTGGGTTTCTGAAAGGACACTGCAGGACGAGGTTTCTTCCGTATCTGGGAGCCATGATGTTTGCCGGAGCTAAGTTCTTTATAGGTACTTCCTATTCCCGATTTGGTGCGACGCTTCCTCAGGAATACGGGATGCTGTATATTCTTCCCTCAGTCTTTTTCCTTATGGAGTTTTTCAAGGAGAGAACAGAGGAGCTGGATAAGGGAATCAACCGGATCCGCTGCACCTCTTCCTGGTATCTGCTGGGATTTGCCATGAGCTTTTCGATGACGCTGTCCTCCCATTTTTATGATACGATCATTGCCCTGGTGATCTGCATCGGAATCGCAGTGGGTTATGGCTACTGGTTCTGGAGAAAGGGATATTTCTTCCGCATCATGCTGTCAGGTATCCTGAGTATCCTGATGGCATTTCTTCCGATGGCAGCAGCTTTTCTTACCGGCAAATCGTTGCAGGGCTCGATGTACTGGGCGATGAGTATTATTGGTCTGAGGGATTATACCGTCCTGATCTTCCGTATCATCTGTATCGCTGTGCTGGCGGTGACAGCGGGGGGAATTCTACTGATACGAAGAGGAATCAGGAGCGGAAGGATTTCCTTTGATGATAAGGAAGTGCCGGTGTATTCCTTGTTCAGGAAGGTGCAGTCTCATGCCACTAATCTGCTGCTTTTGGGAGTGATCCTGTGGGTTGGATGGAAATACAGAGGAACGATCCTGTGGGGATGTAGGCAGAATGTATTTGCCGTGACAGATATGAACTGGGTACTTTATGGGATCGGTGCAGCCCTGGGTATCGGTCTGATCCAGCGCTATCTGATAGAACCGATGCGAGGATCCGGTATATTTGCAATGGTTGCTGCGGAAGTCATTCTGGGACTCATTCTTGTGAGTGGTTCTCTTGGCTGGCCGATGTTGATGGAACCTTCCAGAGTTTCTATCTACTTTGCGTATTTGATCCCGGTTATTGTTGTCATGACAATGGACGGTGCAGTGAACATTCTGCTTCTGGCCCGCCATGCGAGAATCCAGCAGGCGATGGGTCTGCTTCTTACCGCACTTGTCATTGTCTTTAGTATAAGAAGTGACTGGATCAGAGGATCGTTTGGAGGCGGCAGCCTGGAAATGAAGGAGGCGATCCTCTGCACGACGAATATTCTGGAGGATAATAAAGGACAGAATAATAAATGGACGATTGTATCTGCCAATGATGAGCTTCGTATGATCGAAGTGTACGGACGACATACAGAGACAATAGAGTTTCTGAAGGATATGGAACACTGGAATATTTCGAAGGAAGTGACGATTCCGACGGAAAAGGTGTACTTCTATATAGAAAAGAAACCGATCAACTATGCCAACGGATATGCAGGGCAGATTCCGGAGGTGTCTGAGGAGCAGGCGGATCAGGCTCTTCCCGAGAATTCCGGATTGAATGCCTATACTGGTCCAAGGCGTTCGATCACCATGTCCAGAATGTACTACTGGGCACAGAAGTTTATGGAGCTGTATCCGAATGAAATGAAAGTGTATTATGAAAATGACAGATTTGTCTGTTATTATATCGAGCAGAACGTGTACCGGCTGTACAATTTTGCAATCAATTATGGTTATAATTAAAAAATGCCAGGGTCAAAAGGTCATGATTCAAGGGGTCAAATACTATTACCCCCAACATGAAAGCAGTATGGAAGTTGGAGTAGATTATGGATATCATGCTTGTAGGCGGTGTCTCACCTATGATGAGAAAGCTGTCATTAAAACTGTATAAAGAAGGACACAGGATATACGTGCTGTCGGGAAGCCGGGATCCATCCAGGCGTTATGAGCATGCATTTGAACGGTATGATTTTCCCTATGACAGCGCTTCCATTGAAGAGGTATTCCGAAGTGTGAATCCGGATGTGACGATCCTGCTCGGTGCATTTGACGGAAACATATCGGGAGAAGACCCGAAAAGAGAAGCCGTTCAGTATGCGGCAGGCCTGCAGAATCTTCTGCTTTCCTGGTCTGCACTGGAGAAGGGCCGGCTGATCTACTTATCTTCCGCAGAGGTGTATGGAAGCTCCTATCAGATACATGTGACGGAATCCATCCGTCCGGTTCCCAGGGGCGTCCGTCCGATCATGCTTTTTCAGGGGGAAGAAAGCTGCAGGTTCTATCAGGAACAGCTGCAAAAGGACGTCCTGATCCTGCGGATCGACAGGCTGCATGATGTTCCGAAGGACAGAAGGGAAGCAGCCTTTGGCATCTGCCAGAGTAAGTGTCTGGATGCCTTTCAGAATGGCGCGGTTTCTTATCGAAGAAATTATCAGTACGGGCTTACTTATATGGGGGATGCGGTGGAGAGTATCTATCAGCTGATCAGCTGTGAGAAGCATAAGTATGGTCTTTATCATATTTCTTCCAGTGAAGCATACTCTGAACTGCAGATTGCAGATGCCATTGGAGAACATCTCGGCATGAATCTAGAGAAGATCGACAATACGCTGGAAGAGCAGAATTCAGTGATCCTGTCAAATGAACGGCTGAAAGAAGAATTTGGATTTCAGATCTGGTGTGAGCCGGAAGAGACGATTCAGAAGACGATCCAGTATATGAAAAAACACAGTGTCCGTTTCCTTGACAGCTCCCATCCGGGATGGGATATCTGGCACAGGATCTATTTTAAAACAATCGCTTTGCTGGGCGCACTGGTTCCCTATATTGAGAATCTGATTCTTTTCATCCCTTTTTTCATGTTGAACAACCGTGCGACCGACAGCCGGTATTTCTCCAAGATTGATTTTTATCTGATTTATGTCCTGATCTTTGCAGTGGTACATGGGCAGCGGCAGGCGACCTTTTCAGCTATGCTTGCCACGATCGGTTACCTGTTCCGGCAGATGTATAATAAACCAGGAATGGCGATCGTGACCGATTACAATACCTATGTGTGGATCGCGGAAATCTTCATCGTAGGTCTGGTCGTAGGTTATATGAAGGATCAGCTGAATTTCATGAAGGAAGAGAAGGAGCAGGAAGTGGATTTTCTGTCGGAGCGAGTGACTGATATTACGGATATCAATGACAGTAATCTGCGCGTAAAGGAAGGACTGATCACGCAGGTAGTAAACTATGATTACAGTCTGGGTACCGTGTATGATATGATCGAACAGCTGGAGGCCAATCAACCGGCCAGTATATTGTTCAATGCGGTCACGCTGATCCGGAATGTTACGGATTGTCAGGATGTTTCGCTTTACCGTATTAATGAAGAAAAATATGCAAGACTGTTTGGCTATACCTCGGTGAAAGCCCGCTCCATGGGGCATACGGTATATCTGCCGGAGAAGGATCCGCTTTTTGAAGCATTTTCCAGACAGGAAGTGTATCTGAACCGGAATATGGATCCGGGATATCCGATGATGGCTTATTGTATCTGCAAAGAAGAACGGATGGAAATGATGATCCTGCTCTGGAGCATTCCGTTTGAGCGAATGACGATCGATGAAGCAAACCGTCTGATCGTACTCAGCAAGCTGATCCAGAAAGCTGTGCAGAGATCGGCAGCCTATCTTGATCTACTGAAAAACAAACGGTATCAGGACGGTAGTCCGGCACTTCGGGCGGAGGCCTTCGAGGAACTGGTGGATACATACCACAAAGCCGGGGAAAAGAATCTGACAGAATACATACTGCTGCAGGTCGTTTCCGCAGACTCTGGAATGCAAAGAGCAGGATATATCATTTCAGAAACACTCCGTGCAACCGATTATATTGGCTATCGGAATGACGGTATGCTCTATATCCTTCTTACAAGTACGGATAAGAGGGGATGCGGCTTTGTTCAGAAGAATCTGGAACAGAAAGGGATCCATACCGTGATCAGTGAGGAGATTGGATTATGACGCGCAGTGGAAGAATCTTCGTTGCCGTGCTTATTGTAAATGCACTTATAGCAGCCGGATATCTGATCTGGTATCTGATCTTTAAGGAAGATACCGACAACCGGAAGCAGTATGTGATGCATACAGTTATCATGCTGATCTGTCCGGTCGTGGGAATCCTCTATTTCTTTTTCTCCTTTTTGAAATATCATTTTATGAGACTGGGAGAAAGAGATCTCTCAGATGTAGAATTCAGTAAGAAGAGACATGCGCCTAGAGTAAAGGCCGATGAGAACCGGGAACGGAATATCGTATCGGTGGAAGAGGCTATCCTTGTATCAGACCAGGAAAAGAAGCGTACGAATATGCTGAATGTCCTTCTGGGAGAGACAGAAGAATCTCTTTCCGCGATTGCACTCGCTCTGGACAGTGATGATTCGGAGGTGGCACATTATGCGGCATCGTTTTTGCAGAGTAAGATGGATACCTTTCGCATAAATGTGAGAAGGACGCAGCAGAAGATCGAAGAGAGTGATATCGAAGAGGAAGAATGTCAGAAGCAGATCCTGGAGCTGATCCGGTATATGAATCATATGCTGAAACAGAAGGTATTTATGCAGGTCGAGCAGGAGGATTATGTGGAACAGATGGAGCAGCTATGTGAGAAGCTGTTTCAAAACGCGAGAGACAGGCTTCTTCCGGACTGTTATGAATGGATCATGGGCAGAGTCATGGAACAGGGCGAATATGAGAAGGCGGAACAGTGGGGAAATCGTTACTGCGAGCAGTATCCGGACAGGATGTCATCCTATACGCTAAGACTGAAGCTGTATTTTGAGACGAGTCAGAAAGAAAGATTTTTTGAAGTGCTGGATCAGTTGCGGGCTTCTTCCGTTGTTATTGACAACCGGACACTGGAATTGATCCGTATGATCCAGAGATAGATGATTTGGTATAAGAAAGGAGGAAGTGCTATGCTGTCAAAACGGAATCTGGCGATGATGATGACGATGCTCATCATTGTGCTTGTACTCTTTCTCTTTTCTGTAGTGTTAAAGGAATACTATAATGATTATGATGTCAATCATGCAGCCGGGTCAGAGATGATCGAAAAGAAAGAGCAGGGGTCTGACACAGATACGGCGGAGGATGGCAGTCATAAGACTGCATCAGCAGAGACGCAGGTCCTGTATATCGGGGAAGAGGATAACGGTTACTATCAGGTCATGAAAGAATGGGCGGGATACCGCAAGAAAACGTTTCAGGCATTTGAGTCCCTGGAGGAATCAGAGAAAGGCATGCAGACAAAGGAAAAGAGTAAGCCATATCTGCTCATCGATGGCTCATTCCTTGAAAAGAATACCATAAAAGCATCAGAAACACTGACTGAATATGTAAAACGTGGCGGGATTGTTATTTTCTATCATCTGCCTTCCTATGGAACCATTGAAGCATGTGGAGAACTGAAGAACCTTCTCGGAATCCAGTATCTGCGTGCGGAATCGGTAAAATTGCATGAAATCCGTCTCTACAGCGGATTCCTCCTGGGTGGTGAGACCTGTTATTCCTTTGAGGGAGTAAAGGAGCCTGAGCTGGCAGATCTGGAAAGAGAGATCCCATGGTATGACATTTCTTCCAGAACGAAAACATATATGGCCGGTTTCCTCTCAGAAGAAGAAAAGGAGTCGATGGCACTGAAGAATGAAGATATGCCTGCCATCATCTGGCGAAGCAATCTGGGAAACGGATCGGTCTTTGCAGTGAATGGAGATTATATGAAGGGGGAAGCGGCTCTGGGCATTCTGGATGCGATGCTCTATGAAGCAGAGAACTATGCACTTTATGCAGTGGTAAATGCCCAGAATCTGTGTGCCGCGGGCTTCCCGGATCTTACCGTGGAGAATGAAGAGAAGATGGCTGAGGCTTACGGAATGACAAACATGCAGTTTTGCCGGGATGTACTCTGGCCGTCCCTGGTGGCGGCGGCACAGAAGGGCGGCTGGAAGATCACCTCGTTTCTGTCTGTGAAACAAAACGACCAGTCTCCCAATGAACCGGACCGGGGGGAGCTGATCGATTATCTGAAGTATTTCAATGAAGAGTCAGCGGAGGCGGGTGTCACCCTCGGGCGAATCGGGAGTACAGACATCCGTGCTTCCGTGGCAGAGGAGAGAGAGACCCTGACAGGCTGGGGCCTTCAATATACCTTTGCAGGCGGATATGTACGGAAGGAAATCAAGGATAAGCTCAAAACGCTCATGGATGCAAATGGACAGATGGAATCCTTCCGGGACATCCGTACAGTCATGGGAGAATATGAAAAGGATGAGCCGGTTCTGTCCTGGATGACAGATAAGATTACTCTTCAGAATGCAACCGCAGATGCCTATACACACAGCTATCAGGACAGCCTGCGGCTGAAAAGTCTGGAGACAGCACTTGGATACAGCAATATACAGTTAGACATCTACCGGATCTTATGGCCGGAAAGCATAGAAGATGAGTGGCAAACCGTGGCAGAGAAGATGGCATCGAATATCGATACCTACTGGAAACCATTTTCCAGATTTGATAAGACGACGATCACTCAGAGTGACAGCAGAGTCCGGAATTTTCTAAACGGGAGTGTGGAAAGCACCAGAAAGGGAAACCGGATCTCTGTTCAGACAAAGGATTTTACCGGTGATGCCTATCTTCTGCTCAGGACACATGGAGAGAGGATGGACGAGATGACGGGTGGAACCTGGGAGCAGGTAGAAGAGGACACCTATCTTCTGAAGCTGACATCGGATAAAGCTTCCCTTTCCCTGAAATCAGAGATAGAACCTTATTATATAGAATGAGAAGAGGTACAGCGATGCGGATCTGTATAATAGCAGAAGGATGCTATCCTTATGTGGTTGGCGGAGTGTCCGGCTGGGTACACAGTATGATCCGGACATTCCCGAAACAGGAGTTTATCCTTCTGACGATCATTGCGAATCGGGAATTAAGCGGAAAATTTGCCTATGAGCTGCCGGAAAATGTGACAGAAGTTCATGAGCTTTATCTGGAGGATGCAGACTGGGGCAGTGTCAATAAGAGACATAAGAAGCGAATGAAACAGGAGGAATACCATGCGCTGCGAAGCCTGATCCTGAATCATGAGGTTCAGTGGGATGAGATGTTTGAATATTTTCGCGATCACAGGGTATCCATCAATCAGCTTCTGATGGGAGAGGACTTCTACCATGCCGTACTGGACGCTTACAATCTGCAGTATCCGGATATCGTATTCTCCGATTTTCTGTGGACGATGCGTTCCATGTACCTGCCTCTTTTCCTTGCATTGTCGATGGAGATCCCGCAGGCAGATGTGTATCATGCGGTAGCGACCGGATATGCAGGGATTCTGGGAAGTATGGGAAAGCATTTTCATCAGGGGCAGCTGATCATTTCTGAACATGGCATCTATACCCGGGAGAGAGAGGAAGAACTGATCAAGGCGGAGTGGGTACAGCGTCTCTACAAGAAGATCTGGATTCAGCAGTTTAAGAAAATGTCGCAGGTCGCCTATGATCAGGCAGATGTGGTCACAAGTCTTTACCAGCATGCCAGAGAGCTCCAGATCGAGCTTGGATGTCCGGAAGAAAAGACTACGATCACACCCAATGGAATTGAATACAGGAGACTGGAGAACCTTCCGGGAACTCCGCCGGAGCAGGAAGGCTATATTCACGTCGGTGCGGTTCTCCGTGTGGCACCGATCAAAGATGTGAAGACGATGATCCAGGCCTTTGCCTATGCAAAGAAACGATGCCAGAACCTGAAATTATGGATCATGGGGCCTTATGATGAAGATCCGGAGTACGCGGCAGAATGCTTTAAAATGGTAGAGATGATGGAGATTCCGGATATCGAATTTACAGGAAGGATCCAGGTCACGGAATATCTGGGATGGATGCATATGACCATTCTCACCAGCATCAGCGAAGGACAGCCGCTGACGATTCTGGAAAGCTTTGCGGCACGTGTGCCGGTGATCGCAACAGATGTAGGAAACTGCAAAGGACTCTTATATGGCGAGGATGATGAATACGGCAAAGCAGGAATCCTGACACATATTATGAATATCGAGGAAATCGCGAATGCCATGGTATATCTGGCGCAGAATCCGGAGGTGCGAAAAGAGATGGCAGAGGCCGGATATCAGAGGCTGATACGAAAATACAAAATCGAAGACATGAAAAAAACGTATGAAAGCATCTACCGGGAAGCGGCACAGAGGCAGAACCTGGTATGGGAGGAAAATGAGCCGGAATACGGAAACGGAAAATAGAACCATGAAATTATAGAAGCACTGAACATTGAGGCGTCTGTGCGGAAAGGAGAGAGGTATGGCAGGAATTGGTGTAAAACTCAACCGGATCTATCATAAGAATACGATCACTACCAATATCGTAGGATTTTTCTACAGTACCGTGGTAACCATTGCACCGGTTCTTGTGGTCATCATCAACCTGATGCTGATGCAGAAGGTACTGAAATTCAATACGGTTCGTTTTATCGACCGGGAGCTCTTTTCCTGCACGGTGCTGTATGTTTTTATCTTCTCTCTGCTGACGACCTCACCATTCAATGCGGTATTGTCCCGCTATATGTCGGATGTGATCTTTGAGGAACGGTACGAGGATGTACTTCCGTGTCACAGAGTGGGGCTGCTGACCAATATCTGTTTCAGCTGCCTGTTCGCGATCCCGTTTTGCTTCTGGGAGCATCTGATGGGGGGCGTTCCGATTTATTATGTGTTTACCGGGTATTGCTGCTTTGTCAGTCTGGTGATGGTTTTCTACAATATGCTGTATCTGTCGATCTGCAAAGAATACCGGCTGATCTCCCTCTATTTCCTGATCGGAATGGTAACATCATTCTTACTGTCCGTTTTTCTCAGATATGTATGTAAAGTCAGTATCACATATAGTATGCTGCTGGCGCTGGCGGTTGGCTTCTTCCTGACAGCCGTACTGGAATGGGCAAAGATCCATCAGTTTTTCCCGGATAACAGCGAGGAATACCGGAGAGTATTTACCTATTTTCGAAGATACTGGCAGCTGATCCTGATCAATTTTCTTTACACTCTGGGATTATTTATCCATAATTTTGTGTTCTGGGGAACGGATATGGCCATGCATCTGGTTCGTACTTTCGTATGCAACCAGCCCTACGATATGGCCACCTGCCTTGCCATGTTTACCAATATATCGGCAAGTGTGATCTTCATTTCGAGGGTGGAGATGTATTTCCATGAACGCTATCGGGCTTATGCAGATGCGGTATTTGGCGGAAGAGGCATTGATATCCGGAATACGAGAAAGAGGATGTTCCGGCAGCTTGGCAGCGAACTGATGACACTGGTGCGCCTGCAGTTTATCGTGTCGGTCTTCATATACCTGATCTTTGTGATCTTTCTTCCGCGCATGGGGTATGCAGGCCTGGTCATGCGGATCTATCCGATGGTGGCAGCCGGATATTTTACCCTGTTCCTGATGTACTCGGAGATCATCTTTCTGTACTATTTTGAAGATCTGAATGGTGCAGTGCTCACAGCTGTCAGCTTTTGCGCGGGAACCTTTCTGGCAAGCCTGATTGCCGTACATTTCAGCCCCATCTTTTTCGGGTTCGGGGTATGGGTCGGATCCCTGACCGGATTCGTCGTTGCCTACCGGCGTCTCTGGTGGATGGAACGACATCTCGATGAGCATATGTTCTGCAGAGGAAATATCATGAAACAGGCAAAGGGGATCAGGCCTTCTCCGAAGGTATTTGATCTCGCAGCACAGAAAAAGTCAGAGGCAAGCCTGGAAACAGAAACATAAGATAAATGAGGGAGAAGCAAACATCTGATGAAGAAGATACTATTTGTCATCAATACACTGGGATATGGCGGTGCCGAGCGTGCCATGCTGGATCTGTTCGATGCATTGGATCCGGAAAGATATAAGATTTCTCTTTTTGTACTGACAGGACAGGGAGAATTGAGCCATGCACTGCCAAAACAGGTACAGCTGCTCAATCAGAATTATAAAGATGTATCTGTTCTTACAAAAGAAGGAAGAAATCATCTGATGTGGAGTGTACTGAAGGCCGGAATCAGAAAGGGAGTGTTCTTAAGGCTCGCACCCTATCTGCTGAAGAATCTTCAAACAATGCGAAGGAGCGGGAAAATCCTGCCGGATAAGCTGTGCTGGCGGGTGCTTGCTGACGGGGCACCGGTCATAAAGAAAGAATATGATCTGGCAGTTGCCTATCTGGAGGGTGGAGCGACCTATTATGTCGCAGAGCATGTAAAGGCAAAGAAAAAAGCGGCGTTTGTCCATATCGATTACGGAAAAGCCGGATACGGAAGAGAACTGGATCTTGACTGTTACAGGAAGTTTGACAGAATCTTTACCGTATCAGACGAGGTAAAAGAGCATTTCCTGGAAGTATATCCGGAATATGAAAAGAAGGTTTCTGTCTTTCACAATCTGATCAATCAAGAACGAATCCGGCGTATGGCAGAGGAGGGAGGCGGTTTTGAAGATGATTTTCAGGGCTGCCGTATTCTGACGATCGGAAGGCTGACCAGACAGAAGCGGTATGATATCGCGATTCAGGCAATGGCTCTACTGAAAGAAAAATGCAGCGTACCTGTCCGGTGGTATGTGCTGGGGGAGGGTGATCTCCGGGACAGTCTGGAACAGCAGATCAGAGATGCCCGCCTGGAGAAGGATTTCATCCTTCTGGGCGTAAAGGGAAATCCGTTTCCTTACTGTAAGCAATCTGATATCTATGTGCATGCGACCGGATTTGAAGGGAAGAGTATCGCCATACAGGAAGCGCTGACGCTTGGAAAGCCGGTTCTTGCAACGGACTGCAGCGGGAACAGAGAACAGATCAATAACGGGATCGACGGTTGTCTGTGCGCGCTGACACCGGAGGCGGTCAGTGAACAGCTTCTCTGGATGATCTGTCATCCGGAAGCATGCAGAAGCTACGGAGAAGAAGCGAAGAAAAAGGTGTTGTACCATACGAAAGGGCTGGAAGAATTCCTTGCCCTGGCAGATGAAAAGAATACTTAAGAGGAAAAAACGGTGAAAGTATTAATTATCATACCAGCATACAATGAAGAACAAAATTTAGAAAAAGTGATGGAACGTCTGAAAGCAGCCTGTCCGCAGTACGATTATGTGATTATTAATGACGGATCCACAGACCGCACAGGCGAAATATGCGAGACAAACCGGTATCATGTGATCCACCATCCCGTGAATCAGGGGCTCGCCAGAGCCATACAGACCGGGATGAAATATGCCCTGGAACATGATTATGATATGGCCTTACAGTTTGATTCGGATGGACAGCATCTGCCGGAATATATCGAAGACATGGTAAGACACATGGAAGAAAAAAACTGCGATGTTGTGATCGCTTCCAGATTCTATAGAACGAGAATGCCGTTCCGGCTGAGAACTCTGGGTGGAAAAATGATCTCTGCCGCTATCAAGATGACAACAGGAAAGTACCTGACAGATCCTACCAGTGGGATGCGCCTTTACAAAAGGAATATTGTCCGTCTTTTTGCAGAAAACAATGAATATTCACCGGAGCCGGATACGATTGCCTGTCTGATCCGTATGGGAGCGGATGTGCAGGAAGTGAAAGTCGAGATGGAAGAAAGGACGAGAGGGAAAAGCTATCTGACACCGGTAAATGCAACAAAATACATGGTTAGAGTACTTTCATCGATCCTTCTCCTGCAATGGACACGGAAGAAAAAGAAAGCAACCTTTTAACTCTGATATCATGAGGATCATACCAGGGAGGAAATCCGTGAGGAAGAAAATCTGCTTTTTTTCAGGCGATATTACAAGAAGCGGCGGAACGGAGCGTGTAGCCGTACAGATTGCTAATGCCCTGCAGGAAGAGAATACCTATGAGATCTGCTTTATCAGTCTGACGGAACAACAGGAAAAACCGTTCTATCCGCTGCATCCGGATATTAAGAGATACCGGTTGGGAGAGAAATGGATAAATCCGGGACCGGGCTATATACCGATGATAGGTAAACTGCGAAAATTGTTGAAAGATAAGCAGATCGATATTATCATAGATGTTGACATCGTGCTGGATGTGCTTGCAATACCTGCAGCGAGGCTGTTGAGAACGAAGGTGGTGTCGTGGGAGCATTTTACAGTGGATTTTGAATTATCTGTTTTGTATCGTAAGATGATTCTAAGATATTCTGTGAAACGATCAGACTATGTGGTCGTACTTACCGATGGCGATCTGGAAGAATACAAGAACAGGCTTGGAAGAAAACATGCAATTTGCCGGATTTATAATCCGGTTGCATACAGATTCAAACAGGGGACTGTACCAGAAAAGAAAAAAATGATCCTTTCCGTTGGACGTCTTGTTCCGGAAAAAGGAGTTGAATACTTAAAAAAGGTATCTGTTGAACTTTTGCAGAGATATCCGGAATGGCAATGGGTGATACTCGGTGATGGCATTGAACGAAAGAGTCTCGAACAGTTTATTATAGACTATCATCTTCAGAACCGTCTCATCCTTAAAGGAAATGTTGAGAATGTAGATGACTATTTACAGCAGGCAAGTATTTTTGTAGTTACTTCAAAATATGAAGGTCTGGGACTGAGTATATTGGAAGCAAGAGAAATGAAAGTCCCATGTGTGTGCTTTGATGTAAAAATGGGTCCGCGGGAATTGATACATAATGAAATTGATGGTTATCTTATCAAACCGTTTGATTGCAATGATATGGTAAAGAAAATAGAAATGCTGATCAATGACCCGGGGTTGAGAAGTCAGTTTGCAGAAAATGCATTTTTAAGTATGGATCAATTTACGATGAAAAAGATCAAGAAGCAGTGGGGAAACATTTTAGAGTTGTTATAGGAAATAAAGGATAGCATGTATGGCAGAGGTAAGCATCATTGTACCTGTATATCAGGTGGAAAATTATATAAGACAATGTGTAGATAGTATATTGGCACAGACCTTCACTGATTTTGAGTTGATTCTTGTGGATGATGGTTCTAAAGATCAGTCAGGGCAGATTTGTGATGAATATGCCGGAAGAGATAGAAGAGTGAAAGTAATTCACCAGAAGAACAGTGGGGTGGCCATTGCGAGGAATCAAGGAATTACATGTGCAAAAGGAAGCTATCTGTGTTTTGTGGATGGAGACGATTGGCTAGAGGATAAAATGATAGCAAAGTGTGTTTCATTCATGAAAGAAAATGACGCAGATGTATTGAGACATGGACATACTATGGAATTATGGAAAGAGGAAAAATGTGTAAATGAAGAAAAAAGGAATGCACCTGATTTTACAGACATTCTGACTCACGATCAAATAGCAGGAGTAATGGAGCAATTTTGGCCAAATTGCAGCAATTATGTGTGGAATTATTTCTTCAAAAGAGAAGCAATCGGCAATATTCGATTTCCTGAAATCAGAATATCGGAAGATCATATTTTCGTGCTGAAGGTTCTGGAGAATTGTAAAAAAATCTGTTTCCTTTCAGATAATTCTTATCATTATTGTATGAGGATGGGGTCTTCCGCAAATCGCTGGCAAGAGACTGGAATAAGCTGTCAGTTGGAAATGGTTCGGGCGTGTCATCATTTTATGAATAGCTTTGGAATAGAACCAGAAAGAAAAAAGATATTGATGTCAAATATAATAGTAAACGCTTATTCCTATATCATTTATTTGCTGTGTTTTCCAGCGTGTAAGTGGAATGTAAGAGAAAAGCTAGTGAAAATCAGAGAAGTGAGAAAAAAACTTGAAGTAGATAAATATATTTCACATCCTGTATCATTAGGATTGTCAAGAGGCGACAAGATTAAGCAACAATTAATCTTTTGGAGGCAGGAAAAGCTTTTGGTATTGTTTGGACCAGTATTTATGAGAGTTGTACGAAAAGCACATGGATAAAAGGAGAGTATAGGAGAATGGCAGAAGTCAGTATGATCGTTCCTGTCTATCAGGTGCAAAACTATATCGCACAGTGTATAGAGAGTGTGTTAAATCAGACCTTTCAGGATTTTGAATTGATTCTGGTTGATGATGGTTCGAAAGATAAATCAGGCATTATCTGTGATTCTTATGCGTCACAAGATGACAGGATTCTTGTGATCCATACGGAAAACAGGGGAGCAGCTGCAGCAAGAAATACAGGACTGGAGCAGGCATCCGGAAGATATATCACATTTCTGGATGGAGATGATTGCTTAGCCGATAATATGATAGAAAGACTTTACGAGGTTATCGAACATTCAGAGTATGATATGGTAGTATGTGATTTCCTCAATATTCTTCCAGATGAAAAGGATAATTTCTCACTTCATCTTCAAGATATGGAAGTAAGTGGAAGAGAAGTTTTGGCGCATTGGAAGATTCAGAAGAACTATGGCGTCTGGACAGTTGTCTGGAATAAGATTTATAGAAGAGATATTTTAGAAAATCTAAAATTTCCTGAGGGTAAGTATTTTGAGGACGAGTTTTTTTCAGATCAACTTTACTTAAAATGTAATAGTATACGAGTAATACAGGATGTTCTGTACCTTCACAGAGTATTGGAAAGTAGTACGATGAATACGCATAAAACAAGGAATTATTTAGATTTGATCGATGTTTTTAAGACAAGAATTGAATTATATCTGGAGCAGGAACTTCCAGTGGATGATATTTATAAAATTCTGATTTGCTTGTTAGAACCGTATTCCAAGTGCACGATGGGACATTTTCGTGGAGCAGACAGAGAAAGACTTCGGCAGGGAAGAGCATTTATACGTAATACTTCATGGATTTTGTTAAAGAAAAAACTGTCACTGATAAAAAAAGGATCACTTCTAATAATTGCAGTATTTCCTGGTATGACATTTCGAGTTGCAAATAGATTTCGAGATCAACTAGAGAAACTTCTATGAGATAGGGAGTGATGAGAAAATAAGGAGTATTAAAGAGTGAATGGGAAAGACGAGAGGAATTAAAATCGCAAATAATCAATTAAAAGCCGGAATTTTGCTTTCATATATCAGCAATGGAATTAACATTGTTATACAAGTTGTATATATGCCGATTATGATTCGACTCCTTGGACAAAGTGAATATGGACTGTTTACCCTCGTTTCAGGCGTGGTCAGTTACCTGAGTTTATTCAGTCTTGGCTTTACCGGTGCCTATTTACGTTTCTTTTCCAGGTATAATCAAAAAAAAGACAGGGAAGGTTTAGCTTCACTGAATGGAATGTTTTTAATAATTTTTTTGAGCTTAGCTTTCATAGCATTGATTTGTGGTTTAACGCTTAGCTTTTTTCCAAAACAAGTATTTGGTTCTAAGTTATCAAGTGACGAATTACTCGAAGCGAGAATACTTATGATAATACTTGTTGTCAATATAGCTGTTTCTTTGATAAGCAGTATTTTTGATTCTATTGTCAGTGCTTATGAGCAATTTATTTTTCAGCGGATACTATCGCTTTTAGCAGTTATAATTAATCCGTTTATATGTCTTCCTTTACTGCTGATGGGATACGGCAATATTATGCTTGTGGTTGTTTCATTGTGTATAACGATAGGAAAGCTATGTATCAATATCTGGTTTTGTGTGAAGAAATTGGAAATTCCAATTTCGTTTCGTAGTTTTCAATTTTCTTTATTGAAAGAACTGGGAGCATTCAGCTTCTTTTTGTTGCTGAATATGATTATCGATCAGATAAATTGGAATGTTGATAAATTAATACTTAGTCATACAAAAGGAATAAAGGAAGTGGCTGTTTATGGAGTAGCATCACAGATAAACAAATTATTTATTACATTTTCTACAACGATTTCATCTGTATTTTCGCCACGGATTAATCGTATCGCAGCAGATGATGGCATAGATTATCAACAGGAATATACTTTTTTAATGGCCAAAATAGGGAGAATACAATGGTTGATACTAGGTTTACTGGCAATGGGATTTATTGTATTCGGAGAATACTTTATCGTTGAGATATATGCAGGTAAAGGTTATGAGAAAGCATATGCTGCCTCTTTGTATTTAGTATTACCGGCATTAATATCATTGATACAGAATATTGGCATAGAAATACAAAGGGCATTAAACATGCACCAGTTTAGATCAATCATTTATATCGTGATGGCAGGCTTTAATATCTTTATTAGTATTCCGTTGGCTGAGAAATTTGGTGCTGTTGGCACGGCGATGGGAACTGCAGTAAGTTTGATTGTTGCGAACGGAATCATAATGAATGTTTTCTATCATAAAGTATTAAAGATTGATATGATATTTTTCTGGAAAGAAATTGGAAAAACACTAACAGGATTTCTTATTCCAACTATCGTTGGAGTTTTAATTATGCGATACATATCTTTTAATTATTTTGTTCAATATATCTTATGCATTGTCCTGTTTGTTGCTATCTACTGTTTGTCAATATTTTGTTTTAGTTGTAATGAGAAGGAAAGAGAGCTTGTGTCAAGTTTAATTGTGAGGAAAAGAAATGAACGTTAATTATAAAGAGTGCTGTGGCTGCACTGCATGTCAGCAGATATGTCCGATGCAGTGCATCTCTATGGTATCGGATGAAGAAGGATTTCTTTATCCAAAGATAGATGAGAGTATATGTGTTCGGTGTAATAAATGTGAAAGTATCTGTCCAATTCTTCATCCGGATATGCCGAAAAGTAAAACAGAAGCCTATATCGGATATGCTATCAATGAGTCGATTCGACGATCCAGCTCTTCTGGAGGAGTTTTTTCCCTTGCAGCGGAGTATGTGTTAAGACAAAACGGGGTTGTTTTCGGAGCTGCTTATGATGAAGATTTTTCGGTACATCATATTTGTATTGAATCAGAAGAAGAATTGTATAAACTTCGGGGAAGCAAGTATGTACAGAGCAGATTGGGAAATACATATGCAGAGACTAAAGAATGTTTAAAGAATGATCGGCTGGTTTTATTCTCTGGAACAGGATGTCAGATTGCAGGATTAAAAAAATATTTAGGAGCAGAATATGATAATTTACTTACAATAGATATTCTATGTCATGGAGTACCATCTCCAAAGGTGTGGAATTTATATTTGGAAGATAAAGAGGAGAAGTACGGTTCAAGGATTTCTTCTATTCAACAACGGGATAAGAAATTAGGTTGGAAAAGATGGACTATAAAAATACAGTTTGAGAATGGGCAAGAATACTGCGTTCCGTTTTCAAACGACAAATTTATAAATATATTCTTAAGTAATATTGATTTGCGCCCTTCATGTCACAACTGTCAGTTCAAGTCTTTTCCAAGAGTATCGGATATCACAATTGGAGATAGTTGGGGAATTCAAAACTATATGCCGGAAATGGATGATGATAAAGGAACCTCAGTAATACTTGTTCACACAGAAAAAGGCAGGAGAGTTTTAAATGAAATTCAAAAAAAATTGATTATAAAAATGGCGGAGCTGGATAAGGCCTTGCCATTAACAGTCGATTCAAGAATATCGGTTATGAAGCATCCGAATAGAGAGAGATTTTGGGCAGACCTGCAAGCTGGAAAGTCTTTCGATGAGATCTATAAGAATACTAAAAAGAATATTGTACAAAAAGTCTTTTGCTATATACAAATGAAGATTAGAATATGGAAGGGATAATAAAAATGAGAGTCGGATTGATTACGCTTGTTGATCATTATAATTATGGAAACAGATTACAGTGCTATGCCAGTCAATATGTATTGGAACAAAACAACTGTGAAGTTACCTGTTTTTATACTGATAAAACGGTTCACTTGTATTGTATATATGTATTAACTTTTTTGTTTAGAACTGTTTTTAGAGTTTTTTCAGTAATTAAGAATAAATTTAAGAAATTATTGAAATTTAAAGCATTTGATAGAGAATACTTTCATATGTCCTGTGACTTGGTGAAAAGAAGATTGCATACTGATGATTATGATTTTTTTGTGGTAGGAAGTGACCAGGTTTGGAATCCAAACTGGTATCGCGGAGTAAAAGCTGAAGCATTTTTACTTGCTTTTGCCGAAAGAGAACAAAAAGTATGCATGGCACCTAGTTTTGGTATATCAGAATTACCAGAGGAATGGAAACCACATTTTAAAAAATATCTAAATGATTTTAAGTACCTTTCTGTAAGGGAGAAAGAAGGGGCTAAAATAATTAGAGAGTTGACAGGAAGAGAAGCAGAGGTTGTTATCGATCCCACATTGATGTTAGATGCAAGTGAATGGAGAAGAATAGAAAAGAAATCTAAAGCAAGAAAGGAAGGTAAGAAATATATTTTAAAATATTTTCTAGGAGTCCAATTTCCCAATAATGTGGAATATATTAATAAGATTGCTCATCAATACGATTACCAGATTTTGGAACTTATGCAAACCGATCAACCGGATGTTTTCGTATCTGGTCCCAGCGAATTTATAGACTTGGTCGATCATGCTGAACTTATATGTACTGATTCATATCATGCATGTATTTTTTCTATCTTATTTGATAAACCTTTCTTAGTATTTGACAGATACTCTAATAAAGTAAAAATGAATTCTAGGATTAATACGTTACTTAGTACACTAGATCTGGAGAGAAGGTTACCTGGACAGGTTAAAGATGAAGATATTTTTGAACATGACTATATGCATACTTATGAACTATTAGAGACAGAAAGAGATAAGGCCAAGAAGTTTTTAAAAAAATCATTGAATATTGATTAAAGTTTTATGAATTCTTGTGCAAATATGACTTGTATGTGTACTTTTAATACTTTAACTGATATTTATTTAAATAAATCACAATACGATGAAGTGATGAGATAAAAATAAGGAGTGATTATTTTGGGGATTAAAACAAGTAGTGCGAGGTTGTTAGCAAAATTGGAAAGAGAAGGAGAAACTGATCTGCGAACTGTCTGCATGTTAGGCAGGCAGGAACTGTGTTTGACAAAACGGCAGATTAAATCGCTTTGCAAAGATTATAGAGATGTCCTTAAGAGTGATTTTCAGCAGGAGATTTTTAGTGAAAACTTTCTAAAAGCACTTGGAGCGGAAAGAATTCATTCGCTGGATGCTTCGGATTTTGAGGGAGCAGATATTATTTGTGATCTTAACAGGCCTATTCCTGAAGAATATAAGAATAAATTTACTTGCATCATTGACGGCGGAACAACGGAGCATGTATTTTCGTTTGATCAGGCTATGAAAAATGTGATTGATATGTTAGAAGTGGGGGGATATTATATTGGGATGATTCCGTCAAATAACTGGAACGGACATGGACTGTATCAGCTTTCTCCGATGTTATATATGCAGCTCTTCTGTGAGAAAAATGGAATGAAATTAAGACACCTTTATCTATGTAACGCTTTTAGGTCTCGTATATTACGCGAAATCCAGAAACGTGATATTACAAACCGCACGGAGTTGAACGGGTTTTCACCCACTGAATTGTACATTGTTGCCCAGAAAGTAAAAGATCGAAGTGGCACGCTTGTCTTACAACAGGGCGATTATGAAGAAAAGTGGTCTGGAAATAATCACGAAAACACATTTGTCAAAAAACTTAAAGAAATCTTACCATGGGAAGTACAGTGTGTGTTGAAACATTTTGGACTTATGTGGCAGTCAAGAAAAATTCTTAAAAAGATAAAATTATAATCAAACATATAAATATGTACATTTTACATAGTGTTATTCTATGATGCCAGGGTCAAAAGGTCATGATTTTCATGCTTGCATGAAAAATCATGACTTTGGGACCCGCTAAACATGAGAAAGTAGCCATTTTTCGAAGAAAAATGAGCGGATTTCGAATGTTTAGCAGATTTTGGGAGCGCGAAGCGCGGAAAAATCCGAAGGCACCATGGGGTCAAATGCTTTTGCCCCCAACATCATTTTATAATGGAGAACATATATTCTGTTTAATTGTTGGTATAGTTTATTGTGCGAGAAAGAAGTCTAATGAAATCAATAGTAATGTCAACATTCACCAAAACTGAATACACCCTCCTCCAATCCCTCAGCCTGTGTCTGCGTCAGTCTGACGAATCGGATTCGCTCCCGCCCATGACAGCCACGCAGTGGGAGCAGCTTCTCGTTCTTGCAGACCGTCATGAAGTCCTGACGCTTCTGGATAATGTACTGGATCCGGACAGTCTCCCGGAAGAACAGCAGGGAGCTGTACAGTTCAAAACGGCGCGGACGGTACATAAAGGGATTCAATTACAGGTATTGACTGCAAGGCTCACCAGGCTTTTGGAGAAGGAGGGAATCCTTGCAGTCACGATGAAGGGATGTGCTGTGTCGAGGTTTTATCCGGTTCCGGAATTTCGAAAGACGACAGATATTGATCTGTTTCTGGAAAGCAGGGAGGAGACGGAGAGAGCAGCACAGATCCTGTGCGCCAATGGATTTCGGCTTTCTGAAGAATGGCATGCGAACCACCATATCGTTCTGACCTCAGAGAAGAAGGAAGTGGTGGAGCTTCATGTCACATGGGCGGAAGAGTTTAAGGAGAAGTATCTGAATCGATCTCTGGAAATACTGCAGAAGGAAAGCATTCAGCACGTCCTGCCGGTAGAATGGCAGGGATTAAGGTTTTATGCGTATGAAACAGCATGGCAGGCATTTTATCTGATGATTCATATGCTGCAGCATTTTGTTGGAAGCGGGTTTGGACTTCGGAATCTCTGTGACTGGGTGGTGTTGTGGGAGCATTGTGACGATGAAAAAGAGCGGGAGACTTTCTGGAGCCTGGTTTGTGAAAGTGGAACGGAGGAATTCACAAAGGCGATGACAGTCATTTGTGTAACCTATCTGGGGTTAGATCCGGCGAAGAGTCCGGTTCCGGAGAAATGTCCTGTCGGTCGGGATGTGGTGGATGCCTTGCTTCGAGATGTCCTGGATGCCGGGGAGTTCGGATACAGTGAAATAGAACGTATGGTGGGCATGGATGGCGATTCCCTGGTGGCTTATGTGAAGGAATTCCAGCATCAGATGCATATCAATTTTCCAAAGGCAGGGAATATCATCTTCCTCTGGCCTGCTCTGTGGCTGGCAACACTGATACGGTTCTTAATAAACAACAGGAAACTGAACCGTGCACCGGTATCTGCGATCATAAAGAAAGCCGGCAGGAGGGGAGAACTGGTCAGAAGTCTGATATCTGCCGGACATGCGGGTGCGCATCCCACGGAGAGTTTTCTTCCATAGGATATTCAGAGGCTTTATCCTGGAGGGATTTCGGTCTTCTTTCAGGAAAAACGGCAGCCGGATCATTTCTCCAGCTGCCCTAACAGATAGCCATCTTTTGTTGTTTCATTCTGATTGCCTAACAGAATCATCTGTCCGCTCGTCTCATCCTTCACAGAAAAGTAAATCTCATAACTGCCGCGTTCCAGATCTTTCACAGGGAGTTTCACTGTGAAGGATTTTTTTTGCCCGCTTTCAAGCTTTCGCAGATCAGCAGAGAGAGGAACAGTGGTATATGTCCCCGTCTCTGTATTTTTTAACAAAACAGAAGTCGTAAATGGTTTCAGTGTGTTTGAAAATCCATTGTTCTGTAAGGTGAGCGTGAGAGTCAGGCAAGGGGTCAGGAAACCGGATTTTTTCAGTTTGCAGGTACGGATCAGATAGCGGTACCCGAGATGTGCCTGCATATAGCTATAGCCGTCAGATCCGTGAAAGACATCCCTTCCGGTCCAGAGGGTATTTCTCCATTTTTCCATGACACGACCATCGTAGTCGGCATTCAGGTAGGAAACGTGCATGGTCCGAAGATCGGAAACAGCGGTTTCCAGGTCACTGAAGTTGTTATTATAGATAACCTCGCCGCCATTTGGAACATATCTGCACAGATCATTCTGGAATTTCAATTCCTCTTCTCTTGGTCCCTGATAAGAAGGAGAGGTGGCATCGCGTCTTGCAGTCGCTCCGTAGGTACCCAGGTCAGATTCCGAACCAAGCATTCCATCATTGAAAAGGCCGAGCCTTCCGGTCAGAGAATCATCTGCACCAAAGGCCGGGAATTCCCTGGGCAGATCGTACAGGTCATTGATCATCCGCCACTGCGCCGGCGTACGGACAGAAAGATAGATGGAAGGGTCGATCACATCATTCAGATGCCGGATGAGTTTCTTTACAGAAGCATCATCCATAAAGCGTGAATGATGCATTTCTCCCCAGTTTCCGATGAAGATTCCCTGCATGATATAAACAGCTTCACGGTGGCGGTTGACCAGTGTACTGATCTGATCCATATGCGTCAGGATAAGATCCAGTGACTCTGGTTCGGTCGCCAGTGCAAGGCCATCCCAGTCATAAAGAAAGCGAAGGATCAGTTTTGTGTGGGCCGGAGACTCTGACCATGAAGTCAGGATGTCATTCAACTGTGTCAGCCCGGTCTCGCTGATTTTGTCTGTGCGGTAATTCTTCAGGATGATCTCCACCAGTGCCAGAGCATCCGTGTAGGAACCGGTCTGATCAGAAGAGCCGTTTGCCGGATCATAATCGTCGGATAAAGTATAACCGATGATATGATAGAATCCCTGATAAGGATTGGAAAGCTGCCTGCTGCTTTCGAAAAAAGATTCTGTCGAATACGTGATGCGGTTGAAACGCATGACCAGAAAACAGAAGATCAGGATTCCCAGCATGATACAGACAGGTATCAGCAATCGGAAAGGAAAAGTATTCAGGAGTTTCATTGTTATGCTCCATTTCATAAATCGTTACAGTATCAGCGGGACGAAGCTTTCTTTGTCGTGAGCTTCTGTGTTTTCCGAAGCCGCCCGTCAGGACCGTAGTAATATTTGCGGTTTCCGATGCGGACCCATTTCTTTGTGACCATACGCCCCTGTTTGTCTACATAGAATTTACCGATCTGACGATTGGTTGCCATGATCCCTGTAGAGTAGAAGTAGTACCAGTGGCCTTTGATGCACTGCCAGGTCTGTACAGAGTAGCTGCCGTCATGATTGCGGTACTTTGTGCCCTCCTTTGTCTTTACAAAACGGGGCTTTACTTTCTTTTTATATCCGGGGATCAGGCGGCCGTCCGAACCTACATAGGAGGTCTTCGTCACCCATTTGTTCCGTGCCATCTTGCCGTTTGCCTGAAAATAATACTGGTTCAGCCACTGCTTTTTTTTCATCGTGCCGTCTGAGTTGAAGAAATAACAGTCCTGCCCGAGTGTGAGCCATCCGGTATGGGCATATCCGTTTGCGTCAAAATAATAGGTGTTTCCCTTGTATGTAATGAAACGGGATCTGACCGTACTGCCTGTCCGTGTATCGATACAGGTCATCTTTGTATCGTTTCGCTGCAGCTGGTAATTCTCAGCCTTCGATGTTACAGGCAGGAGAAGAAAAAGCGAAAGAGAAGTCAGGGCTGCCAGATGATGGATTCTCTTATGAAACATATAAAATTCCTCCTTTCCCTGGGAAGGGTAAATAGAATAAACGCAAGTGCGCATCCCCCCTCAGGGGGCTTGTTATATAGTAAATCTGGAAAAAGATTCTATGAGTTGCCCGACAAATCGGGTAATTTATAGTAACCTTTTTTAATTTGCACCTT
>UQCM01000027.1 GCA_900539525.1 uncultured Blautia sp. | reverse complement strand
ATTGACGGGGCTAATGTTTCACTTATTTTGGGACATTTTCAAAAATGCTTGACATCTCAGCACTGATTAATATACTGTTTTGAGTTTTAGCTACAATCTATGTATCTTCTTGCTATGTGTTGTAGCGTGAATTCTTCTCAAACTAATTCTACAAGAGAGGCGACCGTTTGTTTGCATTCTTCATTTTTATTTGTGCGGAGGCAAAGCGGCTGAATGGCTGATTAATATGAAACAATACGACAAAATTATTATTGGAGCAGGACTGTATGGTCTTTATTCAGCGCTGTTTTGTGCTGAAAGAGGTCAGCGAGTGATTGTGCTTGAGTGTGATGCAACGCCATTTCGAAGGGCAACCTATATTAATCAGGCAAGAGTTCACCAAGGATACCATTATCCAAGGTCAATCTCTACTGCAATGAAGTCCGCCGGGTATTTTGAGCGATTCAACAAGGATTATGCATTCTGTATAAATAAAGCATTTGACCAGATCTATGCAACATCAAGTCAGTTCTCGTGGACAGATGGTACGCAGTTTAAGGATTTTTGCAAAGCATCAAACATTCCTTGTGAAGAATTGCATCCGGGTACTTTCTTTAAAAAAGGTATGTGCGATGGCGTATTCCGAACCAGAGAATATACTTATGATGCGGAAATTCTGAGAAATTATTTCTTGGTGGAATTGGAAAAGTATTCTTCCCGTGTGGAAGTAAAATATGGTGTTACTATTACGTGTATTGAGAAGCATTCGGATACATATGTCCTCCAAACGGAGAATCATGGACCTTATAAAAGCAGCTTCGTATTGAACGCCACATATGCAAGCATCAACCAGATTCTTGATATGGTTGGATTTGAAAAATTTGGAATCAAATATGAGCTTTGTGAAATCATTCTGTGCGATGTAAATGAGAAGTTGAAAAACATCGGATTTACAGTTATGGATGGCCCGTTCTTTTCCATTATGCCATTCGGAAAAACGGGGATACACTCGCTCACATCTGTAACGTTTACGCCCCACACAACGAGCTATGACAGTGTACCAACGTTTTCCTGCCAGAAAAAGAGCGGAGGTTTTTGCTCAACATTTCGTTTGGGGAATTGCAACGACTGTCCTGTAAAGCCGGTTACTGCATTTCCGTATATGGCAAACCTGGCGCGAAAGTACATTTTGGATGATTATGAGTTTTCATACAAAGGATCGTTGTTCTCCATGAAACCGATTCTCATGAGTTCCGAAATTGATGATTCAAGGCCAACTGTGATTAGAAAGTTTTCTGATGGACCGACCTTTATAAGTGTACTATCAGGCAAGATAAATACAGTTTACGATTTAGATGAGGTACTGAGTGATGACAAATAAAGAAAAGAATTTTGCTTCGGCAGTGATTTATATTCATAACGCGGAGAAGCGAATTGGAGCCTTCTTAGATATGATTATTCGAACAATGGAGGATAATTTTGAACATTCTGAGATTATATGTGTCAATGATTTTTCTGATGACAGTTCACTGAGTGTGATTCGGGAAAAAAGCAAACATGCTTCTGCCACAAGTGTGTCTGTGATTAACATGAGTTATTTTCACGGACTTGAACTTGCAATGAGTGCCGGTACGGATCTCTCAATTGGGGATTTTATTTTTGAATTTGATAATACCATTCCTGATTTTGACCCAGCGATGATTATGAAAATTTACAAACATTCCCTGAAAGGCTTTGATATTGTAAGTGCTGCGCCCGATAGAGCAGCAAGGTTATCTTCTAAGTTTTTTTATCAGATTTTTGAGCATTACTCAGATCAAAATTATAAGATGACAACAGAGAGTTTCAGAGTACTCAGCAGAAGAGCTATGAATCGTGTTGCTTCCATGAATAAAACAGTGCTCTATAGAAAAGCAATTTATGCAAACTGTGGATTAAAAATAGATACTCTGAAATATATTCCGGTGGAGAAAGTCAGACAGAATTATGATTATCAAGAAAACGAGTACAGAACTCATTTGGCGGGAGATGCTCTGATTCTGTTTACGAAAATGGGATATAGCTTCTCGAAAGCGATGACCGCATTGATGATGGCGGTATCCTTGTTTATGGTGGGGTACTCCGTTGTTATTTATCTTACATCCAACCCGATAGAGGGATGGACAACCACAATTCTTTTCCTTTCAGTGGCGTTTTTTGGGTTGTTTGGAGTCTTAACGGTAATCATCAAGTATCTGCAGCTGATTATTGATTTGGTTTTCAAAAGAAAGCATTACAGCTTTGAATCTATAGAAAAATTGACAAAATAAGGAGATAGCCATGAAAGCATTAGTAGGATATACGGGTTTCGTGGGAAGTAATATATTTGAAGCAGCAGGAAATGAAATAGGCGTCGTATATAATTCCAGAAATATTGAGAAAGCATATGGTACTAAGCCGGATCTGTTGATTTATGCAGGGCTCAGGGCTGAAAAATACCTAGCAAATAATGCACCGGAAAAAGATTTGGAGTTGATTTTTCAGGCGGAAAGAAATATAGAGAAAATATGCCCGAAAAAACTGGTATTGATCTCAACAATCGATGTTTTCAAGATACCAAGAGAAGTCGATGAAAACTCTCCTGTTGACACACAGAACCTTCAGCCATATGGTTATAATCGATATCTGCTTGAACAATGGGTTCGTGAAAAATATCCCGATGCATTGATTATCAGATTACCTGGTTTATTTGGAAAGAATATTAAGAAGAACTTTATTTATGATTTCATCCATGTCATCCCGCTTATGTTGAAAGAGGAAACTTTTGAAGAACTGGTAAAACGGGATGATGAGCTGTGTAGATTTTATTCTTTGCAGGAGAATGGATTCTATAAAGTGAATGTATCTGATGCAGACCGGCCGATGCTCAAAGAAAAGTTTAGAAATCTTGGGTTTTCTGCACTGAATTTCACCGATAGCAGAAGTAGATATCAGTTTTATAACTTATCCTATTTATGGAGAGATATCAACACCGCTCTTGATGCCGATATTATGCTTTGGCATCCTGCAACGGAACCGGTCTCTGCCGGAGAAGTATATTCCTATCTTACAGGGAAAGCGTTTGTCAATAAACTGCAAGGAATCCCAGCAGAGTACAATTATAAGACCAGATTTGGAGCTGTTTTTGGCGGACAAAACGGATATATACAGAATAAAGAAGCCGTATTAAAAGAAATCGGTGATTTTGTGAAAAACGGATAAGGCGTATTTTCATCAGGGTGATTACAAAATGCAGGAGGAAATTGAAAATGAAATGCAAATACCAAAGTGCAGGCAAATATGTTTTGTTTCTAATGCTTTTTTGTATGTCTCTATTTTTATTGTTCTGGGATCGTAATCTCGATTTGAAAGCGGTACTGGGAGGAATTCTTCTTTCTGTTGTATACTGTAGTGTGTGTTTTTATTCAGTTCAAAGGATTATGCGAACAGAAAATAAAACGGCTCGGTATGTTTTGATGTTTTGTGTGTGTTGGGTCGTTTTTCTTTTTTTTGTTTCCTTGCTGCATCCCATGATTTTGTGGGATACTTGGCAAGTATATGATATGTCTAAATATGTTTTTTCGGATTTTGGATACATGGATCAAATAAGACAGCACATTGTATTTACCCATTATGAGATGGCATTTCCACCTGTTATGCCCGTGGGTATTGCCCTGATCAATTTGGTGTTTGATATGGGTGTCAATGCCAGTGTCTATTTCAATTCAATTGTTTTGATGCTCTTGGTCGCTGCGTTTTCGAAATTATTTCGGTCTGAATTGTATCAGTTATCGGGTGCAATCGTCCTGCTGTTCACCATGTTGGGTCTTACGTTTACATTGGTTTATTTAGGGGGACTTACGCAGATTTTAGGCTTTTACCTGTTGGTTTTGAGCATCATAATGTTGATGCAATCAAAACTAACATTAAAAGATTGTGCGGTTTTAGGTGTTTTATGCGGACTGAATTTAATGAATAGATTTGATGCGCTGGCCGTAGCAGCCGTAGTATTGTTTATTATCCCTGTAGTCGTATATGTGAATAAAAAATCTATACAAAAGAGTGTTCAGAGTTTTGCTGTATATGGTTTTTCTTTGCTGGTAATCTGCCTTCCCTGGATTATCTATTCCATTGTTCATTTTTCCAGCATATTTATTACAGATAATGGAAGACGTTTATTCAATATCGTTGATACACGGCCGAGTACGTTTTTTTCAGCAAGTAATCCTGCCCTAAATATAAAAGATGATTTTTTTGGGTGGGCAAACGCTTTTACAGGAAGAGTGTGGACTGCCATAAAAGCGTGCATCCTTGCAGCACTGAAATCGACTTTACTTCCCGTAATCATCCTTGCAGTTATTGCTTTGCTGGTAGTCGTAATCATTAAAAAAATGAAAATTAGGAATTACTATCAGCTTTTTAAAAAGAAATGTAATGTCAGACTGATTGCAGTTTTTTTGGTGATTTTGGGTCAAGAGGCCCTGTTTTTGCTGACTGGATATGGTGATCAAAGGTATCACATCCCAATATTGGTTTTTATACAGATACAATTTGTATGGTTTTTACTGGATATTGGGAAAAATGCAAAAGTAACACTGCCCGAAAAAGGAATTTTGACAAGATATAAAAAAATAGGTATTACTGCTGTTGGTTTATGTGCATTCGTTGTCCTTTGTTTTGCGTTCAACCCCTTTAATGCAATTCAAAAGATTTTACAGGGTGATAATTACTCCTCCACATTGAAATTGAATTCTGAGGAAGATGCGCTTCGGTCATATCTTGTTGAGGGAGAATGTACGAATCTGTGTATATACAGAAGTGAGAATTCTTTTGATTTCCTGAAATTCTCGGCTTTATCAGGCATCACGAATATGATTTCTCCAAACAACCTAAGTGATGAGAATGTGGAAGCTTTTGTCAATACATTCAAAATCAATTACTTATATTCCTCTAATCAGGAGGTAGTAGATTGCTTTTCAGAGAAGTTTACTCTGGAGGAAACGGAAATTGAGTATTTATATCGAATTTTAATTCCGTGAAATAATAAGGAACATTGGAGGAAAAGTGCTATGAAACTTTCTATTTCGAACATCGCTTGGGATTCAAGCAAAGATAAAATAATTTATGGCCTAATGCAAAACAATGGTTTTTCCGGACTGGAAATTGCGCCGACCAGGGTGTTTACGGAGCATCCATACGATAGGTTGAAATCAGCTAAAGAATGGGCCGAAAGCTTGAAAAATCAATATGGTTTCAGCATACCATCAATGCAGTCGATCTGGTACGGCAGGCAAGAAAAGCTTTTTGGAACAGTGGAAGAACGTAAGGCTCTGGTTGACTATACAAAAATGGCAATCGACTTTGCTGAGGCTGTTGGCTGCGGAAATCTGGTATTTGGTTGTCCGCGCAATCGCAATATGTCTGACGAGGCTGATGCCCAGATTGGTGTGGATTTCTTTCGCGCTATTGGTGAATACGCATTGAGCCGGGGAACAGTTATCGGAATAGAGGCAAATCCCCCGATTTACAATACCAACTACATCAATGATACATCCTCCGCTCTGCGTTTGATTGAGGAGGTGGGCTGTGAAGGGTTCCGTCTGAATCTGGATGTGGGATCTATGATTCACAATGGGGAAAGTGTGGAAATTCTAAAGAACAACGTGCATCTAATCAGTCATGTTCATATCAGTGAACCGGGATTGAAGCCTATTGTACCCCGTAGCCTACATAAAGAATTGAAGGAAAAATTGATTACGGAGGGGTATTCAGGATATGTTTCCGTTGAGATGGGCAAAACGGTTGATTCTAAAGATTTAGAGGAAGCAGTCATGTATGTAAGAGAGGTTTTTGCAGATGAATGCTAAGATTGGAACAATAGAAAGAGATAGATTATTTACGTTCTTACGAAAGTGGATATGGGTATTCGAAATCCTGATACTTTTGACAGTTCTGCTTATATCCTTGACACGGCGGCATACGGATATCGATTTTAACCCGATAAACGGAACCTATCAGAATTTTAATCCGATCAGACGCCTGCTCGGTGGGCAGATTCCCATGCAGGATTTTCAGGACTATCTGGGTATGGGGCACCTGTACCTTGGGACGTTCATGACTGTATTATTCGGTGGAAACTATTATGCTAGCCTGTACGCATTTGACCTCTTAGCAATGTTGGCGACGCTTCTTATTTTCTTAACGATTGGCTACTGTGTTTTGCGTGACAAGACATTTGTTGTTACGACAACAGGTGTGGCATTTGTGCTTCTAATTACGGATCAGCTTTCTTTCTGTGAGAAGATTCCTCTGCTTGGAGATGTCATCACAACACTTATGAATGGGCTGGAAACTGGTAATTCGGCACGCCATATCAGAGGCATGATTATACCTTTTGTTTTGGTATTGCTGTTGCTGTCGGCTCGTTATTTATCGGCGCTTGAAAAAAAGGTGAAAGTCCCTGTCGGAATTGCCAGATGGCTTCCCCCTATTGGAATCGGCCTGATCGCAGGATTTGCATTCGTTTGGAGCAACGACTATGGTATTAGCTGCTGGGTTTGCCTGATGCTGATGACTGGCTGGGTTTCACTTTCACGTTCCCGCAAGTTTGTGACGGCAATTATTGATGTACTTGTGGAACTGGCGACCTCTCTGGTCAGTCTGTTTGTGTTTGTCGCGCTGAGCACTCAAGGCAATTTTATGCAGTGGATCCAATCGACTTTCGGTATTGGCGGATATCAGAGATGGTATTATAACTCAAGCAAAGCTTACTATCTGTTTGATCTCGAATTCTCCCCGTTGACTTTGTTACAGGCGGCAGTATGTATTGCATATATAGTTGCACTATTTCGAAAACGTGGTAGCAAAGAGGCAATGATACGATACGGAATACCGGCATTGGCCAACATGATCTGCTATTGTGCGGCAAATGAGTACAGGCTTTTATCGGGAAATTGGTTATTCCAGGTGGCGTGTATTGTTTTGTTTGTTACTGTACTGTTTGAAATGATGCGTCTGTTTCCAGCTATAAGAAAAGCTTGTCCCGTTATGATAGTGGTGTTCTTTGTGGGGGCGCTATCATGGATAGGATTTACAGTAATAGAGGGCACGTCTGTTGTGGATGGCGTGTATATGGAAAAAATGGGTGGAACCATGACGGAATTGGGTGATGATATCCTTGCGACAGAAGCATTCCTGAATGGAGAAGCATTCTGGTCAACCTATGCATCTGCACAGGAAGTCCAACAAGATACATTCCAGCCCTCTGGAACGGATTACATTATTCATGTCATGGGTGACCGGCAGAGAGTGGAATATCTGAACAAGTTCACAACCGGTGATTTCCGATACGTGGCAACGATACGGGAGAGCTATAATATTTGGGAACGTTGGATTATGAGAGCCAACTGGTTTTTCTATCGGGAACTTTATAAGAATTGGCACCCTATCTTTGCCAATGAATATGAATTGTACTGGGAAAGGAACAGTGACGGTGAGGATAATGTCGTCACAACTAAGGCGGATGTTCAGATTGAATGGATAGATAAAGCCACGGCGGTGCTGAGTGTTCATACAGAAAAATCCGTAAATGGAGTTGCCGATGTATGGATCGACTATCAGATAATTAAAGATGAGGAATCAGATTGGCGGAGACAAGTGATGTTGGAGCCGATGTTGCATGTGAAAAATGGGAGTTACGAGACTGAGATGGAAAGATGGTACGGTAGTTTTAATCTCCGTTCTCAGAGCGCCGAATATATCCCAATTCTCATTCAGAATGGTTATGGAGAAGTGACCTTGTCAGCTGATCCGTGTGATAATGTATTGCTGGAGATATCAGACGTTCAGTGCGACCTTATCTTCGCGGACCTGACCGCGGATTATCGGGCAGCAAACGATGCGACTGAATAAGAAAAATGCGACATATTTCTGAATACTAAAAAATGAGGTGATTTATTGGAAAACAATCGATGTTATGGTATGGATGCGTTCAGAATATTATGTTGTCTTGGAGTCTTGACATATCACACAATGCAGTATGCGCCCGCTACTTTTGGGGGGATAGCAACCCTTATGTATTATGGTGCGTCCTTTTGTGTTCCTGGCTTTTTCTTACTTTCAGGCTATTTGTTGGGACGAAGGCAGACCATGAGTATCGAATATATTGAGAGAAAGCTGATAGATATCATCACGAAACTGATTCTCTGGGTGGGATTCTGGATTGTCGCATTCTTTATCCTTACCGGAGAGGTGAAGGACCTGTGGGAAAATGTTGCACTGAGTTTCAATATGAAAGGAATCCTGCCGGTAGCATGGTTCCTGTTTCCATATTGTATCTTTCTTGTACTTGCCTACCCACTTTGGTATATCCGGAAAAAGGGTCAAATGAGATTCACAGCAGTCTCTTTTATATGTATACTGTTTCTGGAAGTTGCCGTCAAAGCCGGTCAGATGAAAACAGGAGTACAGAGTCGATGGCTTTGCCTGTATTTTACCTATTTTATGCTGGGAATGGCTCTGCCGTATTTTTTCGAATGGCTGACCATGCGGGTGAGTTGGAAGATACAGTTTTCCTTTGCAGGTGTTTTCGGTTTGCTGAGTGCGGTGGTTTTGGCTGAGTCAATATATGCAGATGCCTTCCAAAGACTTCCACAGTTTTACTACGGCAGATGGTTTTACAGTATCTGGCTGTTTTGCCTGTTCTGGCTATGTAAACTGCTTTCAATCCGGAGTGAAAGGGCGAAGCAGTGTCTGGCAGTAGCTTCCAAGAATACCATGGTTGTATATCTGGGACATCTGCCTGTTTTACAGACATGTATACAATATTGGCCCATCGATACAACATGGAAGGCAATGGTGTATTTGATTGCGCTGTTCATTGGGTTTGAGATTCTCGCGGAGGGATTCAAAAAGATGCCATTATTAAGCAAACTTATATAGGAGAATAGAAATGATTTTTGAACGACAATGTGGGGTACCACGATTTGAGTGCACAGAGTATTGCGGAAAAGCAAAGGACTACGTTCTTTTGATACCGATTATTAATGAAGGCGAACGCATCATCCGAGAGTTGGAAAGAGCAACAAAAAACAATGTCTCTGATTATGTCGATATTGTAATCTGTGATGGCGGCTCTACTGACGGGTGCACGGATGAAGATGGATTGCGAAATCTTCATGTAAATGCTTTGCTTGTTAAGCAAGATACTGGAAAGCAAGGCGCCCAGCTTCGGATGGGTATCTGGTGGGCTTTGCAGCGGGGCTATCAGGGTGTGATTACAATTGACGGAAATAACAAGGATAGTATTGAAGATGTGCCGCGTTTTATTGAAAAGCTTGTCGAAGGTTATGATTTGATCCAGGGATCTAGATTTGTTCCGGGCGGTAAGGCAATCAATACACCGTTTATCAGAACGGTATCTGTTAAATTGATTCATGCTCCGATTATTTCACTTACAGCACATCAACGCTTTACAGACACTACAAATGCATATAGAGCATATTCTGCAAGATATCTTACGGATGAGCGGGTTCAACCGTTGAGGGATGTTTTTATGACATATGAGCTTTTGGCATACTTGTCTGTGCGTGCAACCCAAATCGGAATGAGGGCATGCGAAATTCCGGTTACAAGAGCATACCCAAAAACCGGAAAAACGCCTACTAAGATCAGCTTTTTTAAGGGTAACAGCGAATTGATGAAAATTCTGCTTAAGAATGCATTCGGTGCATATAATCCGAAGTGAGGTGGAATAGGTATTGATGGAATCATTTCAAAAGAACAAAAAAGGCATCTTGCTTATGCTGGTTTCCTCGATATGCGTGTGTGTCGGCCAACTGTTTTGGAAGCTGTCAGCGGAGCATGGAATCCTATTTATACTGGCGGGTTTTTCTTTCTATGGGTTTGGCGCACTTGTGATGATTGTGGCATATAAGTTTGGAAAGCTATCCGTTTTACAACCTATGTTAAGTCTCAATTATGTACTAAGCATTATTATTGCAGTGCTAGTGCTAAAGGAAGATATTACATTTGTAAAATGTATGGGAGTGTTGATCATTATTGTTGGTGTTTTTTTGATTGCAGGCGGTGATAAAGAATGATTCTGTATTTTTTAGTTCTACTCATGATGACATTGCTTGGTTCGGCTGCATCATTATTTTTAAAAAGAGCTTCAGGAACAATCGGCTTTCTGACTTTACTTAAGAACACAAATTTGTATGTTGGGGGATTGCTTTATGTCATTTCTGCAGTTCTTAATATATGGATACTTCGGTACTTAGATTATTCTGTAGTCCTGCCGTTAACATCATTGACCTATATTTGGACAATGCTTCTTTCCTATTTCATTTTAAAAGAGAAAATATCAGCGAAAATGATTATTGGCGTTGGCTTTATTATCACTGGTGCAGTTTTTGTTTCTTTCCCATGGTAGCGATGTGACATAATTTGAAGAAGATGAAATTCCATAAGCGACAATTTGGTAAGATAACGCCTCGAAAGGTTGATTTGCTCCCTCATACACTGGCATATGATTTATTCCCGTGTACTGTGGACATTCAAGCCATTATCTTTTAGCAGGGGCCGGTAATGATTTCGTATCAATGCAAAACGAAAAAAGAGATTAGGAAAACACCCGAAGAAGGAGAAGAATTATGAAGAGACTTGCTTGCTTTTTGCTGCCATTAGTCATGGCAGCAACGATGCTGACTGGCTGTGGAAGCCAGAGTGGAAAAGAAGGAAATGCTGTGGAAAATGTCAAATCACAGGGAGAAAAAAAGGAAAAGGTCGTAGTTGCCTGTTGGGGAAATCAGATGCTGGATAGCTATACCCAGTATCTCTGTAACCTGTTCCCGGAGGTGGAGTTTGAATTTGTTCTGGCTACTAACTCCACGGATTACTACCGTTTCCGTCAGGATCATGACGATATGCCCGATATTCTGACAGTGCGCCGTTTCGCCCTGAAGGATGCGGTTCTGCTTAAGGATTATCTGTATGATCTGAGCAACACCGGACTGGCTGCCACTTATTACGGCTCTTATCTGGACAGCTATACCTATGATGATGGGTCGGTGAACTGGCTTCCCACCTGCGCGGAGGTAGATGGCATTATCATCAACAAAACTCTTTTCGATGAATACAATGTGACTGTTCCTACAGACTACGAAAGCTTTGTCTCTGCCTGCGAGGCATTTGAGGCAGTGGGAATTCGCAGCTTCGTATCCGACTTTTCAGCGGACTTTACCTGCATGGAGGTTCTGCAGGGAGCTTCCATCCCTGTGCTCCAGAATATAGAGGGGCGTAAGTGGCGTCAGCAGTATGAGAGCGGTGCTGCCCAGGAGCTTTCTGAAGAAGTGTGGCTGCCCGTTTTCGAGAACTTCTTCGATTTCAGGGATAAGGTCGGTCTTGGCGCGGAGGATGCCACCTATCCAAACAGAACACCCAAGGAAATGTTTAGCGAGGGCAAAGCCGCTATGTATCGCGGTACCGGTGCGGATGTCATCTCCTTCCCCGGTCGTGGTCAGGACGAGGTGCTGCTGCTGCCCTATTTCGGTCAGACAGAGCAGGACAACTGGTATCTGACCTATCCCACCTTCCAGATTGCAGCCTCTAACAAAGGCATGGATGACCCTGAACGTGAAAAACTGATTCTGGACATCATGACCGCTATGGTCAATCAGCAGGGACAGGATCATATCTCCTACGGCAAGAACATGGTGCCTTACAAGAAGGACGTGACACTGGAACTGATGAAGGAGATGGATAACCTGAAGCCCTATGTTGAGCAGAACAAGCTGTATATCCGTCTGGCATCCAATGAAATGTTCCGTATTTCCAAAGATGTCGTACAGATGATTCTGAACGATGAAATTAAGACACCGGAGAAAGCACTGGCTGCATTTAATAAGGAGCTGGCGGGAGAAGAACCTGGTACTGAGATTGTTGCTCATATCGACACCGGTTATTCTAACGATTTCACTCCGGAACACGGCAATCAGGCGGCCTCTGCCATTGCAAACACCATGCGTGTGTTGTCTGGTGTGGATCTGGTATTTATGCAGTCCTGCTATGTAGCCAGCGACATCTACAGTGGTGACTATTCTCAGAAAGATCTGGCATATCTGGCAAATAATGACGGCGGATGGCCCGGCCTGATGGAACTGACCGGCGATCAGATTTATACCCTTGTAGAGTCAACCCTCTCAATGACTGGTAACCGTGGCGCAGTCTGCAATGACAGCACCCTGTATGTGTCCAGCGGCTTCGAGATGGATATTACAAAGACCGACAGTGGTTATACCCTGAATGCCCTGACCATGGATGGTAAGGAACTGGATCGCAGCGAAACCTATTCCTTCCTGATCTACGGTGACCGCGACTGGTATATGTCCGAGGTCATGGAGCAGATGGGCATTTCGAAAGTCGATATGACCGGCCCCAAGGCAGAGAATTACCTGATGCAGCGTCTGGTGGAACAGGGCGGACAGCTGGAAGCGCCTACGGATTACATCACCCTGCGATAAAACACAGGCAGATAGCTGACACGCAGGGCAGAAATGAGATTGTGGGAGAACACTCAAATGAAAGAGAGAAAACAAACAACAAAATATCTTTTGCCCGTTGCGTTTGCGATGATTCTGGTCGTTGTCCTGGCGTTTGGCATACTCTATATGCGTAATTCACTGATGAAGCTGATGATCGAGGAGCGTTCCAACCAGCTGGAGGAAATGGTCACTCAGATTCAGGCAAATTTGGACAGCGGCCTTCATACCCATTGGAATCTGGTGGCAGGGCTGAATAACGCTGCACAGGGAAATCATTTCAAGAACAGTCAGGATGTGACTGATAGCATAGCACATATGGAAAATGATTTCTGTACGGATTTGTATGGATGTCGGGTGATGCTTTTGGATGAGCAGGGTACAGCGTATCTGAGCGATGGCCCTGCAGGCATCTGGTATGATATCAGCCATCTGTTAGACGGGGAAAAGCGGCATACCTTTGTTTCTGAAACCGACACGATCGATGGAAGCTTTCTGGTGTTTTCGCAGGAATTGGATTCCCCCATAACGATGGGAGAGGATCATGTCCGTTTTACCCATATCGTGCTGCTGAAGGATATCCAAACCGTGAAACAGTATTATACCACCACGACCTACGGCGGTAGTGCGGCAACCTATATCATCAAGAAGAATGGTACATTAACCTATTTTGATGCCGACGATGACGATGTCATTGGTGCCCGTAATGTGTACAAGGCACTGGAAGAAGCGGA
Source organism: uncultured Blautia sp. (assembly GCA_900539525.1). Taxonomy (GTDB): domain Bacteria; phylum Bacillota; class Clostridia; order Lachnospirales; family Lachnospiraceae; genus Hominisplanchenecus_A. The sequence goes on along the minus strand of UQCM01000027.1, from coordinate 20,870 downwards.
GTATGTTCAGGGGCGGAGTTTTGACATGATCAAAGGGCAGCTGGACAGGGATGGCATTGTAGCGGCGAATATTCTGCTGAACCAGACTGAGTATTACTATTGCCTTACAGCGCTGGATGACTATGATATGACGCTGATGCTTCTGATTCCTGCGGACTCTGTGGCAACCAGCACCATGAATATGATGGACTCCACCATTCGGACGGGGACAATCTTCCTGTCAGCTATGGCACTTATGCTGTTGCTGGCGGTCATCAGTTTTATTAGAGTGCAGCGCAGCAGCCAGATGGTGAAGATGGAGCAGGAGACGAACAGGGAGCTAAATCAACTGCGCATGGTGGCAGAGTCAGCCAATGCCGCAAAAAGCACTTTTCTGAACAATATGTCCCACGATATCCGGACACCTATGAACGCCATTATCGGTTTTACCACTATTGCTATGAAACATAGTCCACCTCCTGAAATCAAGAGTTGCCTGGATAAAATCAGTGAGAGTTCTGAGCATTTGCTTGCTCTTATCAATGATGTGCTGGACATCAGCCGTATTGAAAGCGGAAAGATCAAATACACACCGACACCTGTTGATATTGCTGAAGTTTCGGATTCGGTGCTTACCATCATGTACGGCTACCTGTCCAATCGCAATATCACCTTCAAAACTGAACTTGAAGAACCGCAAACGCACTATGTGCTGACCGATGCAGTGCGTGTCAGGGAGGTGCTTGTAAACATTCTTGGAAACGCAGTGAAGTTTACTTATGATGGAGGTACCATCATCTATGCAGTCAGCTACCATCCCGGAAAAGATGAACGCCACATCAATGTACGATATCGAATAGCCGATACTGGTATTGGTATGGCTGAAGAATTTGTTGACCATATTTTTGACGAGTTCTCGCAGGAAGAGCATGGTGCCCGGACGCAGTATCAGGGTACTGGTTTGGGTATGGCCATCACAAAGCGGTATGTCGACCTGATGGGTGGAACGATTTCTGTGGAGAGCAAGAAGGGCGTTGGTTCAACCTTTACCGTTGAATTGCCTATGGAGATCACGGATGCCTGTGAGATTAAGAAAAAGGATTACTCTGCTGGCAATATAGATTTGGCAGGTATGAAGATCCTTTTGGCTGAAGACAATGAACTTAATGCCGAGATCGCAATTGTTCAGCTGGAAGAACTGGGAATCCAGATCACCAGGGCTGCCGACGGTGATGAAGCAGTAAGATTCTTTGCTGAAAACCCGCAAGGAACATTTGATTTAATTCTTATGGACGTTATGATGCCGAAGATGAACGGTTATGAAGCGACAAAAGCTATCCGTAGTTTGCAAAATCGTCCGGATGCCGTTACAATCCCTATTATTGCAATGACGGCAAATGCCTTTGCCGAGGATGTACAGGCATCTTTGGATGCCGGAATGAACGGGCATTTGTCAAAGCCAATTGTGATGGATGAAGTGATCAAAACCATTGCACGAAATATTAATTGAAAAAAATTATACGAAATAAATGGTGGTTACGATGAATCCCTGTCCATGCGGATATTATTCTGGCTGTATTGGAAGAAAAACACTGAAAAATCAAGACAATAAAAAATTCGGATTTTCTCGGGAAAATCCGAATTTTTAAGTTAAAAAGGAAGGAAAGTCAGCATCCCGGCAGATGCTGACCAAAAGTTATGAAAAAGAAAAAATGTTAAAAGTCTTATCGGCTTTTACAGTTAATACTATATCGAATAAATGTGAAAGACATTTGGAAGTAATGTAAAAAATAAATGAACTTATCTTTAATATTTTGTAGAGAGATCCAGCGCATCCCACGGAGTTTTTTGATATAGGGAATTCAGAGGAATTTTCTATATTAAAAAAGCCTCAAGGAGGCGAATTTCCGCTAAAAGGAAGGAGAGCCAGCATCCCGGCAGATGCTGGCTGAAAGTTATGAAAAAGAAAAAATGTTAAAAGTCTTATCGGCTTTTACGATTTCTATCATAACGGATAAATGTGAAAGGTGTTTGGAAGTAATGTGAAAAATAAATGAACATATTTTTAACATCCTGTTCAAATTATTCTCCGCCGGGACCGTCCTTTCTTGGGCGGTCATCCTCCACCGGGATGGAGCCGTTGTCCTCAAATTCCGGAGGAAAATCCCTCGAAGCGCTGGAAGAACGGGGAAGATCAATTTCAGGGATGTTCCCGTCATCATATAAGGATTTTTCGCCTCTGTGGCAATCGTATGCTTTCATATTCTGCTCCTTTCTGCCTGCCTCCGCTGTTTGGGCAGTTCATGATTTGTCACCGTTTTCACTCTCGTCCACGATTTCTTCCAGAACGTGTATCAGATCATGAATGGTATTCAGCGTGACATTACGCGCCAGGATCTGGTTCTTTAAATCAATGGAAAGAGTCTCAAATTTCGGACGTATCGCTTCTGAAACATAAGACATTTGCATCACCTCCTAATCAGTATGCCCATCAGTGGTGAATTTATGTTACTGATCACAATGTGAAAAATAACAAATCGATATTAATGTTCAGAGTTCATTCACAAAACCGCTTCTCCCGGGTGTTCTCTTTTGCCCATACAGAAACCTTGACCCATAGAATGATGAATGGACTCTGAATAGTTACAAATTTTTCTTGTTATTTCAGAAAAAATATCATACGATAGAGTTATCCTGTTCATACAGTCACTTATAGAAGGAGGGTGAGCCGGGGAAATGAAGCTGCGGAGCAGTTACCGGCGCTTCTCATCCGACAGGTGAGACTGGGGAGGAAGAAAATGATAAAGCTCTTCGTAGGATTCAATCTCTTCGTTCGTGACAGGTGCTGACGGAATAAGTCCGGTACAGTCATGAATAGAGCAGGAATTTCCCAGATAGTCGTATTCATCAATGATCTGCTGGTTTGTTTTTTCATGTTTCTTCATAAGAATCTCCTTTTTGTTTGAACAGAAAACAGGATTATAAGACTCTGTGTATCGCAAAGCAGTGTCCACAGAGTGAACAGTAACAGTATGTGCGTTTTTCTTTGTTATACTCAGGAAGATCGACAGTTCATGAATTTGAGGAGGTGGATCTGTGAATTATAAAATGCTGATTCAGTATGATGGTACAAAGTATGCCGGCTGGCAGAGACAGAAAGTGACGGGAAATACCATTCAGGGAAAACTGGAGGATGTACTTACGCGGATGGCAGGAGAGAAAGCAGAAATCTGTGGCGCCGGAAGGACAGATGCGGGAGTACATGCCAGAGGACAGGTGGCAAATGTACATCTTTCAGAGCCTGTGGATGTGGAAGAAATGCGGGATTACCTGAATCGCTATCTTCCGGAGGATATTTGTGTCACGGAGGTGCGTGTCGTTTCCGAGAGATTTCACAGCAGGCTGAATGCCGGAACAAAGACGTATCTCTATCGGATTTCCACAAATGGGATCAGAAATGTCTTTGAACGGAAATATATCTACGATCTTGACCAGTCTCTGGATGTTGCCAGAATGAAGGAGGCTGCCGCATATCTTACAGGCGAACATGATTTTCAGGGATTTTGTTCAAGAAAAATGAAGAAATCAACCGTACGAAGGATTGATTCGATCGAATTCCGTGAAATCCCCGGGGAATTGCAGATTATTTTTAAGGGGAACGGGTTCCTTCATCATATGGTCCGTATCCTTACCGGAACATTGATCGAAGTGGGACGGAACGAAAGAAAGCCGGAGTCCGTACTGGAGATCCTGCGGACACGGGATCGTGCGAGGGCAGGATATACGGCTCCGGCGAAGGGGCTGTGCCTGATGCGTGTTGAATACTGATCAACGGAACGTACGCAGGATCAGTACCCCAGGGATTCACCGACCAGAATCACCTGGATTCTTCCCGGCACCCGGCTGTATCTGGTGACGAGCACCTGGGCGCAGAGACACTGAGGGGAAAGACAGTCGGCGCACACGCCGGTGATACCGCATGGTGTGTCAGAGTTCAGGCGCACTGCATTTGGAGGTGCTGCTACATTATGTACGCGGTCGATGGCTTCCTCCACAGTCTTTGTTACTTTATTCATGCCGATGATCATGAGAATATGTTCCGGCCCGAAAGAGAGCGCGGCTACACGGTTTCCGTTTCCGTCGATGTTCACGAGCTGCCCGTCCAGCGTAATGGCATTGCTGCTCATCAGGTAATAGTCAGCGGAAAAGGACTGGCGGTATATGGCCTTTGTCTCTTCAGGAGTTTTCGCTGTGGAGCGGTCCCAGAGCGTAACGGGTGCGGATTTCAGTGCGTCCATCAGGCCGCATTCCTTCAGCGACATGGAGCCGCCCCAGGAAACCGTGGATCCGTCTTCGATGATGGAGAGAGCCTTCTTGACAGCAGAGGCGCAGTCCGGACAGTAATATCCTGTGATATTGCGCTTTTCCAGATGCCGGATGATGGTATTTGCCTGTTTTTCATAAAATTGTTTCATTGGTGTCATGGTATACCTCCTGCTTTTTATCGGATTTATTATAGCACATTTCTGAACGGGTAAAATGGTAACTCTTGAAAAATATGGAGAATGTTTATATAATGGTGTTACTGTTCACTCCGTGATCAGTAACACGCTTCACGATGCACAGATATGATGCATACTGCATCATATCGCGCTGTTACTTTCGGGTTTTGCGGACGGGCTCTGAACAGTTATGCACATCGTGCACAATAACGTAAGGCACAGGTATCGGATATCGAGATGCCAAAGTGAAAGATAGAAGAAAAGAGGTAACGATTCATAGGCTATTCACAGATGATGTTCAGGTATGTCCTGACGGCTCCGTCTGCATGGCCATGAACAGTTACAGAAAGAGGATAAGAAGATGAAAAAGATTCTGGATTTGATTACAGAGGAGATGACGAAGGCATTCACAGAGGCCGGATACGATGCATCCTATGCGAAGGTGTCCCTGTCGAACCGCCCGGATCTCTGCGAATATCAGTGTAATGGAGCGATGGCAGGAGCAAAGGCATATAAGAAGGCTCCGATCATGATTGCCAATGACGTAGTGGGAAAACTTTCAGACAGCAGTGTTTTTTCTGAAGTATCTGCTGTGAATCCGGGTTTTATCAATCTGAAGCTGAAGGATGAGTTCCTGGCTGACTATATGCAGAGAATGCAGGCAGATGAGCATCTGTCTATAGAAAAGACGAAAAATCCGAAGAAGATCATGATCGATTACGGCGGCCCGAATGTGGCAAAGCCTCTTCACGTAGGACATCTGCGTTCTGCAATTATCGGAGAGAGCATTAAGCGTATGGGACGTTTCATGGGACATGAAATGATTGGAGATGTGCATCTGGGAGACTGGGGTCTGCAGATGGGACTGATCATCACAGAGCTGAAAAAGCGCAAGCCGGAGCTGGTTTATTTTGATGAGTCCTATGAGGGAGCATATCCCGAAGAGGCACCATTTACCATCGGGGAGCTGGAGGAGATCTACCCGACAGCAAGTGCGAGATCGAAAGAGGATGCAGAGTATAAGGAAGAAGCCATGCAGGCGACCTATCTGCTCCAGCATGGACACAGAGGTTATCAGGGAATCCTGAAACATATCCTGGAGGTGTCCGTCACCGACCTGAAGAAGAATTATGAGAGACTGAATGTCTCCTTTGATCTGTGGAAGGGCGAATCAGATGCCCAGCCATATGTGCCGGAGATGGCAGAATACATGAAGAAAGAGGGATATTCCCGTCTGGATGAGGGTGCCTGGGTCGTGGATGTGAAGGAAGAGAGTGATACGAAAGAGGTTCCGCCGTGCATTATTCTGAAGTCGGATGGTGCGTCTCTCTATACGACCACGGATCTGGCCACGATCATCGATCGTATGAAGAATTATCATCCCGATGAGATCATCTATGTGGTAGATAAACGCCAGGAAATGCATTTTACCCAGGTGTTCCGCTGTGCGAGAAAGACGAAGCTGGTCGAGGAGGATACAGAATTAAAGTTCCTTGGCTTCGGTACCATGAACGGAAAGGATGGAAAGCCGTTTAAGACACGTGAGGGCGGTGTGATGCGGCTGGAAACCCTGATTCATGATATCAATGAAGAAATGTATAAGAAGATCACGGAAAATCATGAGATCGATCCGGATGAGGCAAGAGAGACAGCAAAAATTGTCGGTCTTGCTGCGATCAAGTACGGTGATCTTTCCAATCAGGCATCCAAGGATTATGTGTTCGATATCGATCGTTTTACATCTTTTGAGGGAAATACGGGTCCTTATATTCTGTATACGATCGTCCGTATCAAGTCTATTTTAAGTAAATATCAGTCGAACGGGGGAGAAATCGGCAGATATGTGATCGGAAAACCGGCGAGTGAGAGTGAGAAGGCGCTGATGCTGGAGCTTACAAAGTTCAACAGTGTTATGGAAAATGCTTTTGAGGAGATTGCACCGCATAAGATCTGTTCCTATATCTATGATCTTGCGAATATGTTTAACCGTTTCTATCATGAGACAAAGATTCTCTCCGAGGAGAATGAGGAACAGAAAGCAAGCTGGATCCAGCTGCTGGTACTGACCAGAGATGTGCTGGAGAGATGTATTGATGTGCTTGGTTTCTCAGCGCCTGAAAGAATGTAAGCAAATCTTCCTTCGAACGGTAAAACATGCATAATTAAGGAAATCACGGCATATATTTAAAGCAGCAGTCATGTACTGTTGCTTTTTTGTGTAATGATTCTTTTTTTAAGGAGAACAGGGATGAAAAAGAGAACGATTTTCCGGATGGGAGGCTTCCTCCTGTTTCTGGCAGCATTTTTCATAGAGGGGATGGTATTTGTACGCGTCAAGGGCAGTGAACCCGAACATATCCTGACAGCAGGGAATGTGTACATTACAGTGCAGGAGTCCCGGGACAGTCAGGAGGAAATGAATCAAAATGAGCATAACGGATATTCGATTACCATCGAAGACGCCAGACCGGGTGAGGAGATCCGCCGGAAAATGCTGATATGCATGGGGGATGGTTCAGAGACAGCATACCTCAGAATGAAGCTGAGAGTCGAGTCAGATGGTCTGAGCGGGCAGCAGAAAACAGAGCTTCAGGACAGCCTGTCTGCATCTTCAGGATGGACTCATAATCACCAGGATGGATATTATTACTATGATGCACCGGTTCTGGAAGGAAAGAAGATACCGGTTCTTGAAAAAATCTGTATACCGGAAAACTGGGAGAAACCGGTGTGTTTTCAGATTGACCTGACCGTGCATGCAGTGCAGGCATCCTGGCTGACCCCAAGGTTTGGTGCAGACTGCAGGATGCTGGGGTGGATCCCGACGGAAAGGCTTCTGAAGCTGGGCTGGATCAATGATATCTGACAGGATTCTTTTTCACTTATCAATGATCGGAAGAACCATATTTTCGAATGCATTTCTCATTTTGGGTAACTATTCAGAGTCATGCAGATTTATAAATATTTGCCGTGGGGAGCGTGCTCACCGGAGGAAAATTTTATAAAACTGCTTGCCTGTTTTTGTTTCCTGTGATATACTACCAGAGGCAAAATTAATCACGTAACGCGGATGCCGGAGATGGTGCCTGGTTTCGGGTCTCTTCGGGAGTGAAAGCGTACGGAAGAATCAACCAAAAGGAGAAAAATCATGAGTGTAATTTCAATGAAGCAGTTACTGGAGGCAGGTGTTCATTTCGGACATCAGACAAGAAGATGGAACCCTAAGATGGCTCCGTATATCTACACAGAGAGAAACGGAATCTATATTATTGACTTACAGAAATCTGTAGGAATGGTAGATACCGCATACAAGGCTGTTGCAGATATCGTTGCAGAGGGCGGAACGATCCTCTTCGTTGGAACAAAGAAGCAGGCTCAGGATGCTGTTAAGGCTGAGGCAGAACGTTGCAACATGTTCTATGTAAACGAGAGATGGTTAGGTGGTATGCTGACCAACTTCAAGACGATCCAGAGCAGAGTAAAGCGTTTAAAAGATATTGAAGCTATGCAGGAAGACGGAACATTTGATGTTCTTCCTAAGAAAGAAGTTATCGCATTAAAGAAAGAGCTGGAGAAGCTTCAGAAGAACCTTGGTGGTATCAAGGAAATGAAGAAGATCCCGGATGCAATCTTCGTAGTTGACCCGAAAAAGGAAAGAATCTGTGTACAGGAAGCACATACTCTTGGAATTCCGCTGATCGGTATCTGTGATACAAACTGCGATCCTGAAGAACTGGATTATGTAATTCCGGGTAATGATGATGCAATCAGAGCCGTAAAACTGATCGTTTCCAAGATGGCAGATGCAGTCATCGAGGCAAATCAGGGTGCAGAGGCAGAAGTGGCTGAGGAAGAATTTGCAGCTGAAGAAGAAGTAACAGAGGAATAAGAATCATCGATCACGGAGGAAATGAGAAATGGCTATCACAGCAGGAATGGTAAAAGAATTACGTGAAATGACAGGCGCCGGAATGATGGACTGTAAGAAAGCACTTACAGCTACAGATGGCGATATGGATAAAGCAATTGAGTTCCTGAGAGAAAAAGGACTTGCTACTGCTCAGAAAAAGGCCGGAAGAATCGCAGCAGAAGGTATCGTTATGGTCAAGGTTTCTGAGGATGGAAAGAAAGCAGTAGCTGTAGAAGTAAATGCAGAGACTGACTTCGTTGCAAAGAACGAGAAATTCCAGAATTATGTATCTCAGGTGGCTGATCAGGCTCTTGATACAGAGGCAGCAGATATCGAGGGATTCCTGGCAGAGCCGTGGAAATTCGATACGACAGAGACTGTAGCAGAAGAACTGGCTCATCAGATCGCAACCATCGGCGAGAACATGAACATCCGTCGTTTCAGCCAGGTGAAAGAGGAGAATGGATTTGTTGCTTCCTATACACATATGGGAGGTAAGATCGGTGTCCTTGTAGATGTTGAGACAGATGTTGTAAACGATGCGATCAGAGAGATGGCAAAGAACGTAGCTATGCAGGCTGCAGCTCTGAAACCACTCTATACAAACGAGAGCGAAGTAGATCCGGCATACATCGAGCATGAGAAAGAGATTCTGACCACTCAGGCTAAGAATGAGAAACCGGATGCAAATGACAAGATCATCAACGGAATGGTTATGGGCCGTATCAAGAAAGAGCTCAAAGAGATCTGCCTGATGGATCAGGTATACGTAAAGGCTGAAGACGGAAAACAGGCTGTAGGCAAATACGTAGAAGAAGTAGCAAAGGCAAACGGCGCAAAGATCACAATCAAAGGCTTTGTTCGTTTCGAGACCGGAGAGGGTATCGAGAAGAAAGAAGAGAACTTTGCAGAGGAAGTTGCTAAACAGATGGGAATGTAATCCCGATTTTGCAAATCTTAAATAAGAACCTTAAAACCCTTGAAAATCCAGTGTTTTCAAGGGTTTTTACTTTCAGAACGCGGAAAAATCCGAAGGCATCATGGGGTCAAATGCTTTTGACCCCAACATCAATTCCAACAACTAAAGTTTTTTCCGTAATAGATGCAATTTTTGCGTTTTGTGTGTTATAATTCATTTTAGATACCTCTCTGTTCAATAAGATTTTTTACTAACCTCTCAAAGTCAGTAATCTTATTTTACACTGAGGTATTTTTTTCTCAACCTTCTTTCTCGGAATTCCTTATATTTGTATTATACAAGAAGCTCCATTCATGAAAGAAAGCAGGAACTATCCGTGCTTGGTGCCATTGGAATGACAAAGAAACAAATCGCAGCTATGTTATCTTATGAAGGAATATTCAGAGTTATACTTACATTTGCATTGGTGCTTACCATAGGCCAGCTGTTTTTTTGTCAACCCTATTGACATATACCCCATAAGGGTATATGATTAAAATACCCATAGGGGGTATAAAAGAAAAGGAGGATGTGATGATGTCTGATAAGGAAGTATGCGGGTGCTGTTCCAAGACAACAGAACGATCAGAGGAAGAACGAAAGAAACTGATACACCGCCTGAACCGAATTGAAGGGCAAGTTCGCGGAATTCGTGGTATGGTGGAAAAAGATGCTTACTGTGCGGATATTTTAATCCAGTCTGCTGCAGTGAACGCTGCGGTCAATGCATTTAATAAGGAACTGCTGGCAAGTCATATTCGGGGCTGTGTTGCCAGAGATATCCGTGAGGGCAAGGATGAAGTGATCGATGAGTTAGTGGCAACTCTGCAAAAACTCATGAAATAAAAGGAGGCGTAACAAAGAAATTATGGAGCAATATACAGTAACCGGTATGAGCTGTGCTGCCTGCTCTGCCCGTGTGGAAAAAGCAGTATCGGGTGTGAAAGGAGTTACTTCCTGCTCGGTGAGCTTGTTGACCAATTCCATGGGCGTGGAAGGAACAGCATCCGCCGAGGAAATTATAGCGGCGGTCCGTGATGCAGGATATGGAGCAGCTCTGAAAAGGGGAAATAAAGAACAGACCACACGTTTATCCTCGGATGAGGATGCACTGAAGGACAGGGAAACGCCTGTGTTAAAAAAACGGTTAATCACCTCTCTGGGCTTTTGGATTGTACTTATGTATGTTTCCATGGGACATATGATGTGGGGCTGGCCGCTGCCGCCGTTTTTTAATGACAACCATGTGGCAATGGGGCTTTTGCAGCTATTGTTAACGGTTATTATTATGGTGATCAATCAGAAGTTTTTTATCAGCGGCTTTAAGAGCTTGTGGCACCGTGCTCCGAATATGGATGCATTGGTTGCATTAGGCTCTATGGCAGCCTTCGTCTACAGCACATTTGCGCTGTTTGCTATGACGGATGCACAGGTCAAAGGCAATGCAGATGCTGTGATGTCATATATGCACGAGTTTTACTTTGAATCTGCTGCAACGATTCTTGCGCTGATCACCTTGGGAAAAATGCTGGAGGCACGTTCAAAAGGAAAAACTACCGATGCACTGAAGGGGCTGATGAAGCTGGCTCCAAAGACTGCCACGCTTCTGCGGGATGGTGCCGAAATAACTGTGCCGATCGAGCAGGTGGCAAAAGGGGATATCTTTGTAGTGCGTCCCGGTGAAAATATCCCTGTGGACGGAACAGTTTTGGATGGGAACAGTGCTGTAGATGAATCCACCCTGACAGGAGAGAGTATTCCTGTAGACAAAGCAGCCGGGAGTGCAGTTTCCGCAGGAACACTGAATCAATCGGGTTATATACGCTGTGAGGCGACAAGAGTGGGGGAAGACACTACGCTCTCGCAAATCATTCAGATGGTTAGCGATGCGGCTGCTACAAAAGCACCGATTGCCAAGGTAGCAGATAAAGTGTCAGGTGTGTTTGTCCCTGCCGTTATCACAATTGCGGTGATAACCGTTATTGTATGGCTTCTCGCCGGCCAGACGGCAGGATTTGCTTTGGCACGGGGAATATCTGTACTGGTAATCAGCTGCCCTTGTGCACTCGGTCTTGCTACCCCTGTTGCTATCATGGTAGGCAATGGAATGGGAGCAAAGAACGGTATTCTCTTCAAGACAGCGGTTTCTTTGGAGGAGACGGGAAAAACACAGATCGTGGCGCTTGATAAAACGGGAACGATAACGCAGGGAGAACCAAAGGTTACGGATATCATTCCGGTAAACGGCAGGAGTGAAAAAGAGCTTTTGTCAATTGCCTATGCGCTGGAGAAAAAAAGCGAGCATCCGCTGGCACGGGCAATCAATCAAAAGGCAGAACAGGATGGATTGAAGGCAAATGAGGTAGAGCAGTTTAAAGCCTTACCTGGAAATGGGCTTACTGCATTTTATGATGGTGCTGTTCTGTTTGGCGGCAGTTATAAATTTATCAGCGGACAATTCCAGGTGCCTGCTGAGATAAAAGTAAAGTCCGATCAACTTTCGGAGGAAGGAAAAACACCGTTGTTCTTTGCACGTGACGGTGAACTCTGCGGTATCATTGCCGTGGCTGATATCATCAAGGAGGACAGCCCTCAGGCAATTAAAGAAATGCGGAATATGGGCATACATGTGGTGATGCTGACCGGTGATAACGAGCGTACAGCCAAAGCTATCGGCGCAAAGGCAGGTGTAGATGAGGTAATTGCCGGTGTACTTCCTGACGGAAAGGAAAGCGTGATTCGAAAGCTGCAGCAAAAAGGAAAGGTTATTATGGTCGGTGACGGCATCAATGATGCCCCGGCACTGACGAGTGCCGATATCGGCATTGCTATCGGTGCGGGTGCGGATGTTGCGATTGATGCGGCAGATGTGGTGCTGATGAAAAGCAGCTTGTCTGATGTTCCAGCAGCAATCCGTTTAAGCCGGGCAACACTGCACAACATTCACGAAAATCTGTTCTGGGCATTTATCTATAACATTGTCGGCATTCCGCTGGCGGCAGGCGTATTTATAGGTGTGCTCGGCTGGAAGCTAGGTCCGATGTTTGCTGCGGCAGCAATGAGCTTGTCCAGCTTTAGCGTAGTAACCAATGCACTGCGCCTGAATTTCTTTCGGATGCATGATTCCGGGCGGGATCATAAAATCAAAAATAAATTAAAAATCACAATCGAAAAGGAGACAAAAATCATGGAAAAAACACTGAAAATCGAAGGTATGATGTGTGGACATTGCGAGATGCACACAAAAAAAGCACTGGAAGCACTTGATGGTGTGACAAAGGCTTCCGTTAGTCACAAAACCGGAACAGCTATTGTAACGCTGGAGAAAGATATTTCGGATGATATTCTGAAGCAAGCTGTTGCCGACCAGGGATATAAGGTGACGGATATTCAGTAATTGATTGTTTAGCTACTGTGCCTGCTGTAGCATGATTTCTTCCTATTTGCCGTTGTAAGAAATATGTACTATTCCGGTACTTAGACGAACTTTTTGACCTGAAATACGGACACTTTCTGAACTTTGATCTGATACAATGGTTATGCTGATGAAAGAAGGCATAGAAAACTGAATTATATTTGAGAGACGGAAGCCTCAGTAGTTAAAAAAGACTACTGGGGTTTTTTTTCGTGCCTGAATTTTTCAGCCAATACCTGCAGGTTTTACCTGGCAGTACTTATTGGAGCAGGCATGAACCAGATCAGAGAACCGCCTCCTGAATTTGAAACTGACAACCTTTCTCAAATCATCCGTTTAAGGTTTAGGATGATGACAAGATGAGATTGAGTGACAGTTGTGCGGTCATATGAAAAGGTAAAAAATATATTGACAGATTTCTATGTGTTGAATATAATATAGATAAATTCAAAACTTTGAATGTGAGGTGAGATGAAGTGGCATCTGCATATAGTGAAACAGTAAAAGTGTTCAAAGCATTCTGCGATGAAAACCGTCTGAAAATATTAGAGCAACTTCGGACGGGCGAGAAATGTGCTTGTAAGCTGTTGGATGATCTGCATATTACACAGCCTACGCTTTCCCATCATATGAAGATATTGTGCGATGCCGACATTGTGCAGGGGCGTAAAGAGGGGAAATGGGTTCATTATTCCCTCAATCCCGCTGGTGCCAAACGGGCAAAGAAACTGTTGGAGGAACAGGTCACTTTGGAGTTTTCCGGAGAGAAGGATGAGAAGTGTTTTGACAAATGATAAAATAAATGCCATCTGAAATGATGGCTTTTATTTGAGACAACATTTAGACAATTTTGAATTTATCTATTTGAAAGGAGCTATATTTATGGATGATTTACATTCTTTCTGGATGTTTATACAGGACCAGGTGCTTGGAATGAAGTGGCTGAACATTGTAATTGGAAATGGCCTTTCTGCTGTTGGACTTGATACCGCATCCCGATGGGGTGGCAGTATTCAGTTTTTTCTCTATGATGTGATAAAGATTACAGTACTGCTCTGCTTCTTGATTTTTGTCATTTCATATATTCAAAGTTTCTTCCCACCGGAACGAAGTAAACAGATTCTGGGACGCTTCAAAGGGATCTGGGCAAATATCATTTCTGCTCTGCTGGGCACGGTTACACCGTTCTGTTCGTGTTCGTCCATTCCGCTGTTTATCGGATTTACCAGTGCAGGTCTGCCCCTTGGAGTAACCTTTTCTTTCCTGATTTCTTCTCCGATGGTTGATCTGGGAAGCCTGGTGCTGCTGATGAGCATTTTTGGTGCCAGGGTTGCTGTGGTATATGTTATCGTCGGACTGGTGATTGCAGTCATTGGCGGCACACTGATAGAAAAGATGCACATGGAAAACTATGTGGAAGAGTTTATCCGTAATGCCAAAGGAAGCGTGGACATTGAATCACCAGACCTGACAGTAAAAGACCGCCTTGTTTATGCAAAAGAACAGGTAACAGAAACTTTCAAAAAGGTAATTCCTTATATTCTAGTTGGCGTTGGTATTGGTGCTGTAATCCACAACTGGATTCCGGAAGAATGGATTCAGACAGTCCTTGGCAGTAACAATCCCTTTGGTGTCGTGCTGGCTGTTCTGGTTGGTGTTCCGATGTATGCTGATATTTTTGGAACAATTCCTGTTGCGGAAGCTTTGCTTGCAAAAGGCGCACAGCTTGGTACGATCCTCAGTTTTATGATGGCTGTTACAACGCTGAGCCTGCCATCTATGATTATGCTGAAGAAGGCTGTGAAACCGAAACTGCTCGGAATCTTCATTGCAATCTGTACCATAGGAATTATCATAGTTGGTTATCTGTTCAATGTGTTTCAATATATGCTGATATAAGAAGGATGTAGATATGGCAAAGAAATGGTATCCCGTAGTTGATATTTTATCCTGCGTGGAGTGTGGAGCCTGCGTGAATTTCTGCCCTCATGGTGTTTACAATAAGCACTTAAACTAAAATTTTGAAAGGAGAATTGTTATGGGTTTATTTGGATTTGGTAAGAAGAAAGAGGAAGAAGAGAAGACGCCAGCATGCTGCTGTAATGGAGCTTGTGAGTCTTATGAAGCAAAAAGCATGGATGGTGCCTGCTGTGGCGGGACAGTGGATGGCATCATCAGCATCAAGGTTCTGGGAAGCGGCTGTAAAAACTGCCATGCGTTATTGGAAAGCACGAAGACTGCGGTGAAGCAGATGGGGCTTGGCATTGAATCGGAATATGTTACAGATATGGAAAAGATCATGGGATATGGAGTTATGTCTATGCCTGCTCTGGTGGTTAATGAGAAAGTAGTCTCTATGGGAAAAGTGCTGAAAGCAGCCGATGTAGAAAAGTTGCTGCATAAGCTGGGGTATTAAGTCGATTCAATTTCACTCTGCAGGATGTTTTCTCTATGCAGTTAACCAATAAAGCAACAAGGCAGGTTGCGAACATTACTATGAGTCATATTGACGAGCATGAGGAACTGAAAAAATATCAGGAAGGAAGGTGATTTAAACAGGGCTGAAATCTATGCCAAATGGTGTGTTGTCAATCAATCCTTCTACCAGATAAATCCAGAAAATACATTGCTGAAAACCAAAGCCAGTAATGAAGTAGAATGGATCAATGAAGTTGCCCGGCATACAGATGGTCATTTTGCGCTGATAGCGTGGAGTTCAGATCAGGTAAAAGGTGATAAGATGCTGGAATTGTAATTACAAATGATGAGGTGACTATATGAGCAAGGGATGGTATCCAGTTATTGATTATGATAAATGTGTGGGTTGTATGGCGTGCAATGACATGTGCAGACATGGTGTCTATAAACCTGACACAGAAACCGGAAAACCGAAAGTAGTTTATGGAACTGGCTGTGTCCATAATTCCTGTCGTAGCCAGATAGCAGAAGCGTTGGGGAAAAGGCTGGCACCGGATGTAGTGATCTTCATGGGCTGCAATGTAAGCTGCCCGAATGTTCCCAGCCAATATGCAGAGAACTGGGGACTGGATGACCCCAGCGGGCAATCGGATGAGGTGTTTGTGGAAGCAATCCGGCAGATTGAGAAAAAGGTACTCCAACTGAAAGATAAACTGGAGTTTGAATGATGAAAAAAACAGCGGGAAGCCTTATAAATCAAGGCTTCCCGTTTTCTGTGCTTGCAAAATGCTTGCAGTTTTTATGATGATTAGAAATTTAGATTATGTAATTGATTACGGCGTAAGTTATATGGCAAATAGTGAAACAAATAGCAGGTATTAAAGCAATCCCATTTTTTCTATCTATTGCAAGGAAAAATTTTAGGTGTGCTTTTCCTCTGTAAAATACAAAGAGCTATTATAAAAAATATCTGGCAAAAGCTCCCGATAGCATCAACTATGGGCGTAACGGAATCTGCTCGCAGAATATCATTTGGTGCAGGAATAGCAAACCATATGAAATTGGGAAGCATAATTATTAGGAAAAGCAAAAGGCTGCATATATTAAAGCAAAACTTATATTTTTTTTTCAATTTAATACTATCCTTTCAACGAAAAATGCAAATCTGACTAATTCAAGTTTTTATCATAAAAATCCATAAAATCTTCAAACAATTCTGAATTTAACATATGACACCACTTATCACGATCAAGATTATTGTGTATATAGTCAGCTTTGTCCTCTGAAAATCTTTCTTTGTTTTCGGCAGCGGTATGGTCGTAATCAAGCGTTTCAATCCATTTATCAAATTCTGCATTAAATTCATTAACATAGGTATCATCATCGTAAACATAGTTATGTCCTTTATCCTCAAGACGAATAAAGCTAAAACGGGGATCATCCTTGTATTTTTCATAATAGATGTCGTGTCCATACTCGGTTGGAACAACATTGTCATCTGAGCTATGCACAACCATAACAGCTGCAGTGGTTGCTGAAAATCCATCCAGTGCAGTGTTTGAAGCATAGTTACCATATTTTATGCGTTCGTGCAGTTTCACAAATGGCATTATCAAATAGATACCATCTCCTGCCTGTTTTTTCCCTTCCGCTTCAAACATATCTGATGAACTGTTAAAACCTGAACACTCTATAACAGCTTTTACTTCCGGATGATATGTAAGTACACTACAAACGCTGTAGCCTCCCCAACTGTGTCCAAATAGAACTATGGGCAGTTCAGGAAAATTCCCACTCTCTTCAACAAATGATATTGCGTAGTCAAGGTCAATAACTCCCTGTGGAAGTCCTCCAACTCCTTCCCCCTCGCTTTCATCATTTCCTGTCGCATCATAGGCAAAAACATAGTAGCCGTGTTGGGCAAAATAATTCGCACAGTCCATATAAGAATTATGTCCGCCCCCACCAAAACCATGTGCAATTACAATAATACCACGCTGATTTTCTCCAGCACTATACATGTATCCTGTAAGTTTCTGTCCTTTATCGGAAGAAAATTCATATTTTGTACGCTGTAATCCATCAAAATCATCTACATACAACATTAGCGGCTCATAACTTTCAAAACGCTGATTAAAATTCTCGTTGTATATCATCACAGACAATACCCAATCGCCAACAATCATTAGTATAGCCACAATACACAATACAATAATGAGAATCTTTTTCTTTTTAGATTTTGCTTTTTTCATTTTTTGTAACTGTTCAGAGCCCATTCGCAAAACCGCTTCTTCGAGACTTTCTGTCTCTGAACAGTTACATATTTCTTATCATAAGAACAGAATCCGAGAAATATAATGATAGAATAGGAGTACGGAGATAGTCATTAAGAAAGTAGTTTATGGAGAAAAGAAAATGAAATTTACGATTGAACATTTGTCGAAGAGCTATGATAAAAAGCAGCTTCTCCGTTCGTTGAAAGACGGACGAATCATTATCTTCTCTACGCACATTATGGATCTGGCATTAGATCTTTGTGACGAGATCGTGCTGTTGAGCCACGGAGAGCTTGAAACCGTAGATAAATCCAATCTGGACAGTAAAGAGTTCAAAGAGAAGATCATTGCGGTTCTCAGGGAGGAAGATAATGATTAAAACACTTCGATTATCCTTTGCACTGAAAAACACTTATCGCGTAAACAGCATCCTGTATTCCATCAGGCAGATTCCGCTGATAAAAAGGCTCATTCCGGCTACTGTATATCAGATGCAGGGATTCAAGATATTTGCCAATATACTGTCAGTGATCTGGGAAATCCTGACGGTGTTTCTCGGCAAGATACTCTATTTTCTTATAATGATCGTGGGTGCTGCTGCAATACTTGATGTACCGAAAGAGGCAGGAGCACAGATGGTTCTGCATCTGCTTCTTATCCTCTCTATCATTGGTGCAGCGGCAAATACTTACATATTCAATCCTACAAAGGATAAGTATTATGCTATGATTCTTCTCGGGATGAAGGCACGGGAATTTACCCTTATCAATTATTTCTACTCGATTTTGAAAGTAATTGCAGGATTTACGCTTTGTGCTTTTGTGTTTGGCCTTCCGATGGGGCTGTCGGCGTGGCAATGTCTGCTCGTTCCGCTTTTTGTGGCGGGAGTCAAAATGGCATACGCTGCCGGGCAGCTCATAGCTTATGAAAAGCACGGGACTGTCAATAACGAGAATAAGCTGAGTAAGCTGAACTGGATGATATTTTTGCTTCTTATTGGTACTGCATACGGTCTTCCCGCAATCGGCTTTATGATACCGGAGTTTGTGTCGGTGACCGTTATGTTTGTCGGTATCCTTCTCGGTTTATTGTCCTTACATAAGATACTGACTTTTGCTTACTACCGTCCGATGTATAAGGAGCTGCTTGTAGATGCGGTCGTTCTAGACCCCGCAACCGTACAGAGTATCCAGGTGGATCAAAGCAGAAAGAGAATCAGCACGGATACGAGCATTACAAGCAGCCGTAAGGGTTTTGAATATCTGAATGAGTTGTTTATCAAGCGGCATCAGAAATTGCTTTGGAAGTCGGTTAAGAGAATTACCGCAGTAGTTCTTGCGGTGATAGCGATTGTTTTGATCACATTGAGATTTGTGCCGGAGATCAAAAGCAATCTCAATGGGATGCTGATGAGCTGTCTGCCGTATATGTTTTTTATCATGTATGGTATTAATCGTGGCACTGGCTTTACCCAGGCACTTTTTATCAACTGCGACCACAGTTTACTGACCTATTCCTTTTATAAACAGCCAAAGAATATACTGAAACTGTTCTGGATCCGCCTGCGGGAAATCATAAAAGTTAATTTATTGCCTTCATCCGTAACCGGCGCAGGGCTTGCAGTGCTTCTTTTTGCAACGGGCGGTACAGATCATCCACTGAATTATGTAGTGCTGTTCGTGTCAGTGGCAGCAATGAGCATATTCTTCTCGGTTCATTATCTGATGCTGTATTATCTGCTTCAGCCCTATAACGCCGGGACGGAGATGAAAAGCGGAACTTATCAGCTTATGACAGGTGGAACATACTTCGTCTGCTATATGATGATGAAGGTCAAAATGCCAACGTTGATCTTTGGCATGATGACCATTGCATTCTGTGTGATTTATTGCATTGTGGCAAGTGTTTTGGTTTATAAACTGGCACCAAAGACTTTCAGGATCCGGGCATAACGATCTATTTAGAAATGCTTCGGGGTGTATTTGAAGCTTTGGAGACAGGAGGATTTCCGGAAGAGTCCTCTTTACAATAAGACAGACCTATGATAGAATAAGTCAGAACAAAAGAGAAACGTGATGTGCTTCCTGTCAGATCCTTTACTGGCGGGAGAGGAAAGCATGCGAGAGGTACGAAAGAACCCCTGTACTCAGTGAATAGACTGATTACAGGGGTTTTGGTTACTGGTCACGGAGCATGCAGCAAAGCGGAATGCGGATTTCCGCTTTACATAACCGGAGTGAAGCGGCGGCTCCATAGAATGGAAGGAAGCACGAATATGAAAAAGAGTATGGTAATGATTCTCATCTCCCTGACTGCTTTGGTTTTGTTTCTTGCAGCATCGAATGCAACACAGCGGTTTTACAGCGGTCCTTTGGAACCGGGACGTTTTGTTCGTATGCTGGACGCCGGACTGGAAGTCTTCAGAATACTTTCGGGTATAGGCGTTGTGGCTGGTGTAGGTGCGGTTTCCTGTGGGTTTCTGGCTGCTGCAAAGGCAATCATGGGCCTCTGGCCGCATATTCCACGTTAAAGGAAGACAGATGTAACAACTCTAAGAAACGGAGAAGAGAATGAAGATGGGAACGGAGAAATTTGCGGGATTTTTAGGTGTCTTTTTATCATTTGCAGGAAGTGTTACCGCATTTCTGATTTTTCTGGAAAGGTATTTTCAGGTTGAAACAGAGACGAAGTCTATGATCCTGACGAGGATTGCAGAGTCGGGGGCGAAACAGGAGGAGCTTCTGACCCTTCTGGTTCTGCCGGCAGCGGCTGTCATGGTATTCTTCTGGATTACAGGAATACTCATTTACAAGCTGATCTTTTTTATTGCCCGTGTAAGTGTGACAGATATAAGCCTGCGGCTGGCGCTGGGTTCCGGGTATATCGTAGCATTTCTGCTGGGCACACTGCTGATCGAGAGAGTTCCATTTTTAATCGTGGTAGTAGTAACGAATCTGGTGGAGGCAGCGATCATCTATTTTGCACTCTACGATCAGATCAGGGAGAAGATCGGTGTATGTCTTCCCTTTAGCTGCATCCTGCTTCTGGTGAATGTGATCTTTATTTTGTAAACTGTTCAGGGCCGG
Source organism: uncultured Blautia sp. (assembly GCA_900539525.1). Taxonomy (GTDB): domain Bacteria; phylum Bacillota; class Clostridia; order Lachnospirales; family Lachnospiraceae; genus Hominisplanchenecus_A. The sequence continues at coordinate 326 of UQCM01000027.1, read as the reverse complement.
TTCGAGGTGTGTTATGTGAGCGGAATGAAGAGGAAGATACATAAAAATCGGGAGAAGCAGGAACAAATGATAAGGCGAAACAAATGAGGAGCCGGATGTATTGACAGAGGGCGGTGCAGTGCTTATACTGTATGTAAATAGGATGCTTCAGAACTGCTTCCGGGGAACCTGTTTTCAGTTCTAAAACCCCTCATTTATGAGGGGTTTATCTGCTTTTATGCACAGAAAAAACACCTCGAACCGGCTGGCGTGTGAATCTATAGGGCGAGAACCCTGCATGAGCAAAAGGAAAGCCTCGCAGAGGCGATTTTGCGAATGGACTCTGA
>UQCM01000026.1 GCA_900539525.1 uncultured Blautia sp. | reverse complement strand
GAAGTGGTTAATTCTACTTCCCATTATTTTTGCCAATTAAAATTATACACTAACTGCAATATAACAAAATATGCTTATTGTGCATATGAATGGTAGTGAGAGATAAAAAAGGAGTGTCCGCATGGAAGAGAGAGCCAGATGCTGCATGGGTTTTATGCATGTAGTGAAAAAAGGGGATACCTTATATAAATTAGGGAAAGAATATGGAGTGACGGTATCGGCGCTGCTGTTTGCAAACCCGTATATTAATGTGTACAATCTTCAGGTCGGAGATGAACTGTGTATTCCGAAAATCCGCCCGATGGTCATGCCGGTTCCAATGTCAGTAACAAATGAAATTCAATCGCCAAACAAGATTGACAAAAACGGTATGTTCTGATAAGTTATATTTTGACAGTTTTATCTTTTTTACCCAAAGGGAATCCTCTTTGGGTAAAGAGTTTGCATGAGGAAATGTTTTGAGCGTAAAGCGGAAAGGAAGTGTGATTCCATGGAAGGTGGGCCCAGTCCTGATTGTTGTATAAGGAAAAGAACAAGAAAACAACCAAATAAATAATCACAGGACAGGGCTTCGGGGACGATTATCCTGTTCTGGGGATAGTCGAAAGGAGTTATGGAGTCATGATTAAGATATTCAGAACGATTGATGGAGTTATCCATCAGGTGAATGAAATCCAGGAAGGCTGCTGGGTAGCAATGATTAATCCTACGGCGACAGAAATTCTGGATATTTCCAGTGAGTATGGAATTGAGCAGGATGATCTGCGGGCGCCTCTGGATGAGGAGGAGCGTTCTCGTATTATGGTGGAGGATAACTACACGATGATTCTGGTGGACATTCCTGTCATCGAGGAAAGAAACGAAAAGGAATGGTATGGAACGATTCCTATGTCAATTGTTGTAACGGATGAGATTATTTTTACAGTCTGTCTGGAGGATACTCCTGTGTTGTCCACATTTATGGACGGACGTGTAAGAAATTTCTATACTTACAAGAAGACAAGATTTATTCTTCAGATTCTTTATCGCAATGCTTCGATGTATCTGCATTACCTGCGTATCATTGATAAGAAGAGTGAGGTAGTGGAGAAGAAGCTGCACGGATCCACGAGAAATCAGGAGTTGATCGAACTTCTGGAACTGGAAAAATCCCTGGTGTATTTTACAACATCACTGCGGTCAAATGAGGTGGTTCTGGAAAAACTGCTGAAGACAGAGAGTATTAAACGTTATCCTGAGGATGAGGAACTTCTGGAGGATGTTATCATTGAGAATAAGCAGGCGATCGAGATGGCCAATATTTACAGTGGTATTTTAAGTGGAACCATGGATGCTTTTGCATCTGTCATCTCAAATAACCTGAATATCGTGATGAAATTTCTGGCTACGGTGACCATTGTCATGTCTATTCCGACTATGATTTTCAGTGCATATGGAATGAATGTGAATTCTGCCGGCATGCCGTTTGCAGGCAGTCCATGGGGATTTTTGATCGTCATTATGGGATCCCTCGTTCTGAGCCTGATTGTGGCATTGATTTTTTCAAAAAAAGATTTGTTTTAAACGAAAGGCATTTAGATGAAATTTTTAAATAAGCTGGAACGGAGATTTGGAAGATATGCAATTTCGAATCTGTCAATGTATATTATTGTTACTTATGTGATCGGATACATACTGCAGCTTTTTGCACCGCGTATGATGTATTATCTGAATCTGGAACCGGCACTGATTCTGCGGGGACAGATCTGGAGGCTTGTAAGCTGGATTTTGATTCCACCGGATAGCCTGGATTTCTTTACGATTTTTATGCTGTTCCTGTATCTTTCACTGGGAACAACACTGGAACGGACATGGGGAACCTTCCGTTATAATGTTTATATTTTTATGGGAGTGTTTGCGGCGGTTATTGGAGCCTTTGTTCTCTATTTCTGTGGAGTCGGCATTATGGGCTTTGCTTTCAGCACATACTATATTAATATGTCGATTTTCCTGGCTTTCGCAGCAAGCTACCCGAATGAACAGGTTTATCTGTTTTTCATGATTCCGATCAAGATGAAATGGATGGGTGTCTTTTATGCAGTGATCCTTCTCTATCAGTTTATCTACGGCGGATGGGCAGGCAGGGTTGTTATTCTGGCATCTCTTGCAAACTTTATTCTGTTTTTCCTGATGACAAGGAATATACAGCGTGTTTCTCCAAAGGAGATCCGCAGGAAACAGAATTTCCGGCGTCAGGTACAGAGGGTAAATACTCCGGGCGTGACGAAACATAAATGTGCGGTCTGCGGGCGGACAGAGAAGGACGGGGATGATCTGGAGTTTCGTTTCTGTTCGAAATGTGACGGAAACTACGAGTATTGTCAGGATCATTTGTTTACGCACGAACACGTTCACAGAAAATAAAAGAAACTATTCAGAGTCCATTCGCAAAATCGCCTCTGCAAGGCTTACCTTTTGTTCATGTAGGGCTCTCGCCCTATAGATTTATAATATTTGCCTCTGGTGAGCAAGCTCCCGAAGGCAAATATTTATAAATCTGCATGACTCTGAACAGTTACAAATAAAGTATAAGATAGAAAGAAAGTAACGATTCAGAACAGAGGGCTGTCATTTATCTGCTGCTGTTCCGGATCGTTACGAAAGAAAAGAGAATGAAAAAAGAAATGATCAGTAAATCGAGAGCAAGGCGTTCCGTTGCGGTTGTGACGGCAGCTGCCTTATCTATATTGAGTATCAGTGCAGTGTGGGGCGATGGCTTACAGGGAGGTAAGCTGGCTCTGGCACTTTTTTTGTCTGTGTTTGCGGGGGTGCTGGTTGTACTGGATATACAGCCGCAAGAAAAAATCAGTGTCCCTCTCGCATTACTCCTTCCTTTTGGAGTTTTGTGCTGTGTGGAGTTCTATACTCACGTACCGTGGGATCTTACTTTTTTGATCACAGTGTTGAATTATATGTTTTATCTGCTTCTGTATGGAATCTGTATATCTGTTTCCGGCAGCAGCAGATGGGGGTGTGCAGCGGGACCGGTGCTTCCTATGCTTGCGGGACTGGTGAATTATTTTGTTGTAAGCTTTCGCTCCTCACCCATTGTGCCCTGGGATATCTATTCTCTGGGCACAGCGACGAGTATCACTGACAATTATTCCTTCACACTGAATTTCCGGCTTGTGTACGTGCTTCTGGGATTTGCTTACCTGATGATTATAGGGGAAAAGACAAGGATACAGATCAAAAAGCCGGCAGTACGTTTTTCGGCTATCCTTCTCTCTGTCGGTCTGATGGCAGGATATGTGACCGGAATCCAGATTAAGAAAGTGGAAGATGCTTTTGGTATGGATGATATTCTGTTTACACCGAATGTCCTGTATCGGAACAATGGGTTTATTGCAGCCTTTCTGGCAAATCTTCATTATCTGAATGTGGAGAAGCCGAATGGCTATTCAATGGAAAAAGCACAGGAGATCAGGGAATCTTTAGAGAAAAATGAGACTGCAGGGACAGTGGATCTAACCGATAAACCAAATATCATCGTGATCATGAATGAAGCATTTTCGGATCTGTCTGTATATGGTGATTTTGGAATCAGCGAAGATGCCATGCCATTTCTCCGCTCCCTGAAGCAAAATACAATAAAAGGGAATTTGTATGTTTCCGTCAAGGGAGGAAATACAGCAAATACAGAATTTGAGTTCCTGACAGGAAACAGCATGGCCTTTATGCCTGCCGGCAGTGTTCCCTACCAGCAGTTTCTGAAGAGTGAGACACCGGGTCTTGCATGGCATTTGAAGTCACTGGGATACCGGACAGCGGCACTGCACCCCTATTATGCCTCTGGATGGAATCGCAATCAGGTATATCCTGATCTGGGATTTGAGAATACTTATTTCAGGGAAAGCTTTCCTGATGCGTCAACTCTGAGAGGATATGTGGACGATGAGTCGGCTTTTCGTAAATTAATTCAGTTGTATGAGGAAAAGGACAAAGACGAAAGACTGTTTGCCTTTGAGGTGACGATGCAGAATCATGGAGGCTACAGTAAAGAGTATGCAGATCTACAGCCGGAGATTTTTCTTACAGGTATTCCGGAGGAAATGAAAAACACGCAGATACATGCCACAGAAAAGTATCTGACACTGGTCCGAAGAACAGATATGGCTTTTCAAAATCTTCTGGAGTATTTTGCGGGTCAGGATGAGAAAACCATTGTTGTCATGTTTGGAGATCACCAGCCGTCGGACTATGTCTGCAATCCGGTTTTACGTGAATTGGGGCTCAGGGAAGAGTCCAGAGAGGATTCTCCTGAAGAGTTTTCGAAAGGCTATGTGGTTCCTTTTGTGATATGGGCAAACTATGAAATGCCTGAGCAGGAAATAGACGGTATCAGTGTCAATTATTTAAGCTCTCTGCTGATGGAAAAAGCGGGACTTCCGAAAACGGAATATCAGAACTATCTGTCCGGATTACAGAAAGAGTACCCGATCGTCACAGCTAATTTTTATCAGACAGGAGCAGACGGCGTTTTTCATGATTATGCAGATGCGGATGCAAAAGGAAGCCTTACAGATTATGCCATTCTTCAATATAATAATCTGATCGATAGGAAGAACCGGATGGAAGGATTTTTCGGGGCTGGCTATTGACAAAGCAAATATGCCATATTATAAATAATACCATAAATGAGACCAACAAGGAGGAGTACAGAGATGAAAAAAGAACCGTTTGTAACAAAGGAACAGCTGGAAAAGATTGCACAGGAATATCCGACTCCGTTCTATTTGTATGATGAGAGAGGCATCCGTGCAAATGTAAAGGCATTGAAAGATGCTTTTTCCTGGAATAAAGGATATAAAGAGTACTTTGCTGTAAAGGCAACACCGAATCCATTCCTCATTCAGATTCTACAGGAGTACGGATGCGGGTGTGACTGTTCTTCTATGACAGAGCTGATGCTTTCCCGTGCGATCGGGGCAACGGGTGATGACATTATGTTCTCCTCAAATGATACTCCGCCGGAAGAGTTTCAGTATGCAGAACAGATCGGGGCAACCATCAATCTGGATGATATTACTCATATCGAGATTCTTGAGAAAGCGGTCGGTACTCTGCCCAAACGCCTGAGCTGCCGTTACAATCCCGGTGGACTGTTTAAAATCAGCAACGATATCATGGACAACCCCGGTGATGCGAAATATGGAATGACGACAGAACAGCTTTTTGAAGCCTTTCGTATCTTAAAAGAAAAGGGTGTTGAAGAATTTGGAATCCATGCGTTCCTTGCAAGCAATACAGTAACAAATGACTATTATCCGATGCTCGCAAAGGTACTCTTTGATGTGGCTGTCAGGTTAAAGGAGGAGACCGGTGCGCATATTACTTTTATCAATCTGTCCGGTGGAATCGGAATCCCGTATCGTCCGGAACAGGAGGCGAATGATATTCATGTGATCGGCGAAGGTGTACGAAAAGTCTATCAGGAGGTTCTCGTTCCGGCAGGAATGGATGATGTAGCAATCTATACAGAGCTTGGAAGATATATGATGGGTCCCTATGGTGCTCTGGTTACGAGAGCGATCAATGAAAAGCATACCCACAAGGAGTACATAGGTGTGGATGCATGTGCAGTCAATCTGATGCGTCCGGCGATGTACGGTGCATATCACCATATTACGGTCATGGGAAAGGAAAATGAGCCTTGCGACCACATGTATGATGTGACAGGGTCTCTGTGTGAGAACAACGATAAATTTGCGATTGACAGAATGCTTCCTGAAATTGAGAGGGGAGATCTTCTCTTTATCCACGATGCGGGAGCACACGGATTTGCTATGGGCTATAATTACAATGGAAAACTGAAATCAGCAGAAATCCTTCTGAAAGAGGATGGAACAACAAAGCTGATCCGTCGTGCAGAGACACCGGCAGATTATTTTGCAACTTTTGACTGTTTTGATTTTTACAACAAAGTACTTGGAAGATAGACTTGACAGATGCAGTTAAAAATGGTATTTTAGTAACAGTTGGTTATTGAAAAATGCAATGAAGAGGAATAGTACAGTTCTTGTAACTGTCTGGATACCGGGCAGTTACAAGTTTTCCTAAATCCAGAAAGCTGCCGGGTGATGCGAGGCAGTGGCGGGAAAGCTGGAACTCACCTCGGAGCGGCTGCCCCAAATTTCCTGTATGCATGGAGAAAGTAGACGCAGACGGAACCCCGCCGTTATCAGGGGAAGGATATAAGGTGAATACCCGTATCTGATGAGCGTATGAAGAGATTCATAAAATAGAGTGGTACCGCGTAAGGCAAATGACAGGTCTTTCGTCTCTATCAGGCATATAATGTGTCGTGGAGATGGAAGCTTTTTTTGTTATAAAGGAAATTTCCCCGGATTTCCTTTATAACAAATCCCTCCGGATGACAATCTCATTGCATGATGACCGCCATACATGAGCAAAGGAAAGCTCAGGAGAGGCAATTCTGTGAATGGCCTCTGAACAAGTTTATGAAATCTAGAATAAGGAGAATGAATATGAAAAACATTGCAAAGTATAAGAGACAGTATTTTATGCCGCCTGTTCCTTCTATGAAATGGGCAGAAAAGGATCATGTTGAAAAAGCACCGATCTGGTGCAGCGTTGATTTGCGCGATGGAAATCAGGCATTAATCGTTCCGATGACGCTTGAGCAGAAGATAGAATTTTTTAAGCTGCTGGTCAGGATCGGATTTAAAGAAATTGAAGTTGGATTTCCGGCAGCTTCCGATACAGAGTATCATTTCTTAAGAGCGTTGATCGAGCAGGATCTGATTCCGGATGATGTGACGATCCAGGTTCTTACACAGGCACGTGATCATATTATCCGCAAAACCTTTGAGGCGTTAGAGGGATGTAAACAGGCGGTTGTACATGTATACAATTCTACATCACTGGCACAGAGAGAGCAGGTATTCCATAAGTCAAAGGAGGAAATCCTGAAGATTGCAGTAGATGGTGCGGCATTACTGAAAAAGCTGGCAGATGAGACGGAAGGGAATTTCTCTTTTGAATACAGCCCGGAAAGCTTCACAGGAACCGAACCGGAGTATGCACTTGAAGTATGCAATGCGGTACTGGATGTATGGAAACCGACAAAGGACAGGAAAGTAATCATCAATCTGCCGAGTACGGTTCAGCATTCCATGCCTCACGTGTATGCCAGTCAGGTGGAGTACATATGTGACCACCTGAAATACAGAGAGAATGTCATAGTGTCGCTTCATCCGCATAATGACAGGGGGTGCGGTGTATCAGATGCCGAGATGGGTATTCTGGCAGGAGCAGACAGGATAGAGGGAACACTGTTTGGAAACGGTGAGAGAACAGGTAATGTGGATATTGTTACTCTGGCGATGAATATGTATTCTCAGGGTGTGGATCCTGAACTGGATTTTACTGATATGCCGGCAATCTGTGAGGCATATGAGAAATATACAGGTATGACGGTCGATATGCGTAGCCCTTACAGCGGAGCGCTTGTATTTGCTGCTTTCTCGGGATCTCATCAGGATGCGATCGCAAAAGGTATGAAATACAGAGAAGAGCACGGAGAGGAAGAATGGACAGTGCCGTATCTTCCGATCGATCCTACGGACATCGGCAGACATTATGAGGCAGATGTTATCCGTATTAACAGCCAGTCCGGAAAGGGCGGCGTAGGCTATATCCTCGAGCAGAATTATGGACTGAATCTGCCGGCAAAGATGAGGGAGGCTATGGGATATGCTGCAAAAGCTGTATCCGACGAACAGCATAAGGAGCTGATGCCCGAAGAAATCTTTGCACTGTTCAAAGATAAATTTGAGGATGTTACGGTACCATATCATGTTACCGAAGTACACTTCAAGCAGCATAACGGAATTATTGCAGAGGTGACGGTTGATTACAAAGGGGAAACCAGGGTTGCAATCGCAGCTGGAAACGGACGTCTGAATGCGGTAAGCAATGCGCTTAAGAAGCAGTTCCGGCTGGAATATGACCTTGTTACTTATCAGGAGCATGCATTGGAGCAGAGCTCCAGTTCACGGGCGATCGCGTATGTAGGAATTCGTGATCGTGAAGGAAAGATGTTCTGGGGAGCAGGTGTGGATCAGGATATTATCCGGGCATCCATTAACGCATTGATGACAGCGATTAATAACAAAGAGTCAGCTTCCAAGTGCTGATTACTAAAATATTACTAAATATTTCGTAAATATTACAATGGTTAATATGTGAAAAAAAAGCAGCAAAAAACAAGAAAAAATGTGAAAAAGATGTATAAATAAAGAATGGTACAGGGGAAAGTGCTCAGGATAAAAAAATATCCTGGGCACTTTTTGTATAAATATCACGAAATACATTAAGAATAATTATATAAAAATTACAAAAGTTAATTAAATATAAAATTTTACGATGTTAAATGTTACAAAATTGTAAAAATTGGGTTGACACCTGTTACAGGATTCAATATAATGATGTTGGGATCAAAAGTATTTGACCCCATGATGCCTTCGGATTTTTCGCGCTCCCGCGCTCCATTTGTCCCTTGGCTCATATAATGCAGGTATCTGAAAAGTTACGATTTTGTTAACGGTTCAGAGCGATGTCGAGTTAAAGATTTTTGTTGATTGTTAAAAGTGATGCTGATTTGTAATCGTTTGTACCGGAGAGTTTGTTCAACGAAAGCTGGTTTGGAGAAGGAGAGTACTGTATGCAGATGTTTCAGACATATTTAAAAAAAGTTCCTGGCATATCGAAAGTGTCAGGAAAGCACGGTCGTACAGTAATTGTATCAAGTATCACTGCAGTGGCCGTGGCATCGCTTCTGATCTCAGGGGGGACTGACAGGAACAAAAGTAAGGTATTAGCAGTTCATGCTTCAGCTGTAGATTTGGGACAGGAGAACGGAGATGATGATTTTACTGGAAGAGAGCTTCAGTCCGGGCTTAAAGGAATCATGAATTCAGTGAGCAGTTTGGAGGAGTATTCCCTTGCTGCATCTTCCGTTGACATTACTACTGAAAATGAACAGGTGCTGGTGGGAACATCGAAGGTGCGTAGAGGCGTGCTGAACAGAATAACACTTGGAAAAGGTGCACGTCAGGCTGGCGGTGTCGGATATTATGCTCAGCGTGCGGTACGTGAAAATCATATGGCCTCAGAAGATTATTTCTCACTGTTGCAGATCGTGGAGGCAGAAGCAACAGGAGGAGATCTTAAGAGCAAGATTCTGATTGCAAATGTGGTGTTGAATCGTGTGGCAGACAGCCGCTTTCCAGATACCATTTATGAAGTGGTCTGGGACAAGGCAGGTGGAACAGCTCAGTTTTCACCTACAGCGGATGGAAGGATTTACACGGTGGAAATTACAGATGATACTTATGAAGCGGTTGACAGGGCACTGGAAGGAGAGGATTATTCGGAGGGGGCATTATTTTTTATGGCCCGGTCCAGTGCGGAATCACATAATAAAGAGTGGTTCGATGGTACACTGCAACGATTGTTTGAATATGGGGGACATGAATACTATAGATTCTCCAGTGAGTAAAGCGGATAGAGTTTTCTGTGAGTGTAGCGAAGCGAAAGTCACGTAAAACCCGAGAGTAGCAGCGCGATATGATGCAGAATGCATCATATCTGTGCATTGCGAAGCGTGTTACTGGTCACGGAGTGAACAGTAACCTCTCGCCCTATAGATTTATAAAATTTTAGAGGATTTTTATTGATTTTATTGATTTAATATGTATAATATAGTATTTGAAGAGGGGCTACCCGCTTTGTTAAAAAAATAACATAAGACCTGCTGATGCAGGCAACTATTGAAGAAAAGAGGTTAAAGTAAGATGGCAGAAATCAACTTAAGTAAGTATGGTATTACTGGAACTACAGAAATCGTGTACAACCCTTCTTATGAGATGTTGTTTGAAGAAGAGACCAGACCGGAACTGGAAGGTTTTGAAAAGGGACAGGAGAGTGAACTTGGTGCTGTTAATGTAATGACCGGTATCTATACAGGACGCTCACCGAAAGATAAGTTCATTGTTATGGATGAGAATTCAAAAGATACCGTATGGTGGACTTCTGATGAATACAAGAATGATAACCATCCGGCTACCCAGGAAGCATGGAATGCAGTGAAGGAAATCGCACTGAAAGAGCTTTCTAACAAAAGACTTTTCGTAGTAGATGCATTCTGCGGTGCTAATAAAGACACACGTATGGCAATCCGTTTCATCGTTGAGGTAGCATGGCAGGCTCATTTTGTTAAGAATATGTTTATCCAGCCCACAGAGGAAGAGCTGAAAGATTTTGAGCCGGATTTTGTTGTTTACAACGCTTCCAAAGCAAAAGTTGAAAACTACAAAGAACTGGGCCTGAACTCAGAGACAGCTGTAATGTTCAACATTACAAGCCGCGAGCAGGTTATCGTAAATACATGGTACGGCGGAGAAATGAAGAAGGGTATGTTCTCAATGATGAACTACTATCTGCCGCTGAAGGGCATCGCTTCCATGCACTGCTCTGCAAACACAGATCTGAACGGTGAGAATACCGCAATCTTCTTCGGACTTTCCGGAACAGGTAAGACAACTCTGTCAACTGATCCGAAGCGTCTTCTGATCGGTGATGACGAGCATGGCTGGGATGACAATGGCGTATTCAACTTTGAGGGTGGATGTTATGCTAAGGTTATCAACCTGGACAAAGACTCTGAGCCGGATATCTACAATGCGATCAAGCGTGATGCACTTCTGGAGAATGTTACTTTGGATGCGGAAGGCAAGATTGATTTTGATGATAAGAGTGTAACCGAGAATACACGTGTATCCTATCCGATCAACCATATTGAGAACATTGTACGTCCAGTATCTTCTGCACCGGCAGCTAAGAATGTAATCTTCCTGTCAGCAGATGCTTTTGGTGTACTTCCGCCGGTATCTATTCTGACTCCGGAGCAGACAGAGTACTATTTCCTGTCAGGATTTACTGCTAAGCTGGCCGGTACAGAGCGCGGTATCACAGAGCCGACACCTACCTTCTCCGCTTGCTTTGGACAGGCATTCCTTGAGCTTCATCCGACGAAATACGGCGAAGAGCTGGTAAAGAAGATGGAAGCAAATGGTGCTAAGGCATATCTTGTAAATACAGGATGGAATGGAACAGGTAAGCGTATCACGATTAAGGATACCCGTGGAATCATCGATGCAATCCTGAATGGAGATATCCTGAATGCACCGACAAAGAAGATTCCGTACTTTAACCTTGAGGTACCGACAGAACTTCCGGGTGTAGATACAGGTATTCTGGATCCTCGTGATACGTATGCAGATGCTGCTGAGTGGGAGACAAAGGCTAAGGATCTGGCACAGAGATTCGTTAAGAACTTTGCAAAATATGAGGGTAATGAAGCAGGAAAGGCACTTGTATCAGCAGGTCCTCAGTTATAAATAATGAAAGTACTGTTCGGCAGATCTGTGATCTGCAGCTCTGAACGGTATAAATGATCAGGAACAGATCATGAAAAAAGAAGCAGGCGGCGGAAAAAGTTGACTGCTTCTTTTTGTGATTTTGAAAGGTAAATCGTACAAAACTCTCGGGGGATGCGTACCTAAAGTAACCTATACAGTATATCCTGGATGTGTTATAGTAGAATCAGGAAAGAAGGGAAGAAGATTCTATGAAGAAGAAAATGAATGCGACACCGCTCATGGCTGTCGCTTTTTTATGTTTTATGGTGACGATCGCCCCCATGCGGGTGAATGCTGCCGCAAAGCTGAATAAAACGTCTGTGCTGGTATTTAAAGAGAAGGCAATAAGTATTAGACTGACTGGATACTCGAAAAAGATGAAGAAATCTGACTGGAAGGTATCCGGAAAAGCGGTAAAGATCATCCGCGGGAAAACCAATATGGTGAAGGTCAGGGCGGTAAAATATGGCACTTCCACAGTGAAGATCAAAGCCGGGAAGAAGACATTCAAATGTACTATCCGGGTGATTGGAACGGGTGCTGCGAAATCAAAAGTATCCCTGAAAAAGGGTGCCACAAGCGTCATTGAAGTGGGAAAAGCTGCAAAAGTCACCACATGCAATCCGGAAGTGGTGAAAGTGGTCAAAAATGGATCAATGGCCAGGCTGACTGCCATCAAAGGAGGTACGGCAAAAATAACCATCCAGAAGGGCAGCTTTGTGGTCACGATTACGATTACGGTTACTGGAAAGAATACTGTTTCGGAAGAATCGGAAAGACCGAATGTGACGGAAACGCAGCAGGAGCATGAGGTAATAAAGGAGACAGAAGATGTAGGAGGAACAGAACCAGTCAGAAATCCGGAATCTGAACAGGATACGGAGAATGAGATTACTCATGTGGTGAGGCGGAAGGTTCTTGTGGGACAACTTTATTATTGCAACGCAGGAGATTATGAAGTGTTTTATCCGTCTTTTTTCAGACCCGCATGGTCTTCTGAACAGGCAAATATCTGGATCCGGATACTTGGGAATGACGAAAGGACGTTTGCAGAGCAGAAGGTTTTAGAAAGTGATTATCCGCAGGAATATAAAACAAAGCTTATCAGCATTCTGGAAAGAGAGGTGGACCTTACTGATGAGGTGAAAGGAAAAATTAGGGATGTTTTTTTTGAATATTTATCAAATCACAAATATGACTGTGAAGCTTCGACTTCTAATTTGGCAGTATATTACTATGGCCCATGGGAGTATCTCACGGACAGTCAATATGAAGTGTGGAAGCAGTTAAATGATACAGAGTAGGTAGAGGAGATTCCTTCGAATTTCTTATATCACAAAACTCTCCGGGGGGAATGCAAACCTCGGAAAAGAGCGGAGAGGAAGAGGACAATGGAAGAAAGAAGATTATGCAGGGGACCACCGGGGACGGTGGTTTTTTGATGCACTGAAAACAGACAGACTTGCCATAATGGTAGAAAGGAACATCACATATGAGAAAAAAGATGAAACAGGTCACGGCGCTCCTGCTGTCGGCCGCCATGTGCTTTTGCACGGGAGCCGCCCAGGCGTCGCCTGTGTCTGAGAAACAGACGGAGGCGTCGCCTGTACCCATGGCGGAAAAGGATACGGATAAAACAGAACATGCGAAAATATCCGGGATGGGGCAGTACCGCATTACGCTTCCGGCAGAAGAGGGCGTAAGCTATACCACAGACCAGGGGCAGGCGTCTGATATCCATGAGGGAGAAGAGGAGTCTGTGATGCCTGCCACTTCCCCTGCGGTTTCTTTCAGTAAGGAAAAAGGGGAGGAGACAGAAAAATCCGGTACAAAAGAGACAGAAACAGATGTGGCTGATCGAAAGAACAGCGGTATAAAAAAACTGGAAACGGAAGCAGAGACCAAAAAGGACGCGGAGAACCCTGTGGGGAAAGCCACAGAAAAAGTAACCGAAAAAGAAACGGAGAAGGAAGCAATATCAAGAGCCCGGACTGTTCCGGAAGAAGACAGCACACAAAGCAGGGAAACAAAGAGGCTTGGGTTTAAAATCAAGGGTGATGCCTATGCGAACATTTATTACGGCATTTCTATTTTTGAGGATGCTATCGCTCACAAAGGGAAAAGGAATACCTTTACTGACACATGTAATATAGATCTGACAGATATTAAGGATGGTAAGGTCTGGGTTTACGCCCAGTCAACCGGAAGCCGGGGCTATGCTGAAACAGAGCTGCCGGAAGGTGTGGAAAGGAGCACGCTGAAGTCCATGCCTGGCATGGGTGGACACATCTTCCTTCTCCTCGACGTGTCAAAGTATGAGGGGCAGGACGGTACTGTCGCCATTGAGTTTGCCGGTGCGGCATCCAACACATCCAGGTGCATAAGGGCAGCCGGTTCTTTTAATACCTCAACGGTAAAGAAGTTGACGGGGCTTACCTATACCTGGAAGGGCGGGCAGCCATCGATGTATGAATCAAAACCCGCAACCGGAGAGAGCAGCATCTGGGGGAATGGGACATGGACAGTTCCCCGCCCATCCGTAGACACGGTCTGCAGCCTGTTCGGGGTAACAAAGCCGGAGGGAGCCAGGTTCAATAACGTGGGGACGGATGGCAGCGGCCAGGTATACATGAGATGTACCGGTGTATCAGATATCGGCAGCCACAATGGGCTGTCAGGTGCGGATGCTTATATTCAGTGTATCAGCATTGACGAGGACGATGGGGAAGCAACATACACGTTCCGGATCTGGGGTGCCAATGGAGGCAGAGGACAGACAACAGAGGGTTATATCCAGATGACCAGCAGGACACCGAAAGACACAGATATCCGGCTGGAAAAGACAGTCCGCACTGGTTCGCTGACAGACCTGCTGGGGAATACTACAACAGGCTCGAAGAGTGGGGCCAGATTCCGGCTGTTCAAATTAAACAGCGCAGGTGCCAAAAAGATAGCGGATGACCATAACAGGAACTATGATACCAACAGTGAATGGTGGGCAGCCCACGAGTCAAAAGAAGATAAAAAGACGATCATGACCTATGTGGAGAAATTGATGTTAAACGGCAATGCATCACCAGGTGATACGGAAAAAAACCCGAATCCATCTTATTTCAAATATGCAGGAACTTATACTACGGATGAAAGTGGAAAGACCGATCTGCTTTCGGTAGAAACAGGGGCGTCTGATTATTATGTCTTATTCGAGAGAAAGGCTCCGGATGGTATGAGCCTGGGATATTCCGGCACTGCCGGTGTCCCTTCCGGAAAGCATTACTTCTATAAGGTGTTTTCCGCTTATGGTGACGGCAGCATCATCATGAGGGATGCGGAAGGGAACGAAACAAAGGATACAGACAACGACCTGACGGTGAAAATAGCTGATGAGCCGCTGCTGGTTGATATCACACTTAAGAAGTCATTCAAGGAAAATGAGACCCCGGAAATGAAAGGACTTTCCTGGAAGGATTTTGAGTTCCTGGTATCCGACAATGCATCCTTTACAGGCAAGGTGAAGACGATACCGCTGGCCGGGCCGACCACCGTGATCAGGGGATTTTTCTCCAGGAAGAAGTATTACCTTAAGGAGAACCCGGACTCGCCGGCCTGCCGGTCCACGGTCGGATATGTGGCATCACCGCAGGTGTATTCCTTCTATCCGGAGGATGACGGCGGAGTGACCTATTCAGATTCACATCCCATTGAGGTAGATGCGATAGAGGCGGTGGATGCATACAAGCATACCTTCTTCAGCATACCGAATGATTCCACAACGGCACCGGTAAAGCTCATAAAGAGATCCTCTGTGCCGGAGATCACGAAGGACAACAGGTGTTATTCGCTGGCAGGCGCCACTTATGAAATCTACCAGAAGGCTTCCATGACAGCCCCCAATACCGACGGTATCAAAAGAGGAGTTCTGGTGACGGATGAAAATGGAATATCAAACATTATAGAGGATATACCTACCGGGTACTATTACGCAGTAGAGACAGTGGCACCGAAGGGATTCCAGAAGAACAAGGAGGCGATCCCATTCATTGTCGTAAAGGGGAAAACGAATGAAGTACCTGCAGAAGACATCCCGTTCAGTGACCCGGTTAGCATTATTCTCAGAAAACAGGATTCCGAAACTGATAGCGGAGCGGCACAGGGTGCTGCAGTCCTTGAAGGGGCAGAGTATACCATAAAATATTATGATGGATATTATGGCACAGAAGAGGAAATAGAAGGACTTGTTCCGGTCAGGACCTGGGTGTTTCGGACAGATAAGGATGGAAAGGTTGATCTGGATAGAGATAAGCCGATTTCAGGAGATGAATTGTACACGAATGAACATGAGGAAATAACTTTTCCCCTTGGAACTATCACTATTCAGGAAACCAGGCCACCGGAAGGCTATCAACTTGACCCTTCCATTCATGTATACAGGTTGGAACGTGAAGAGAGCAATTCGATTCTTGAGGAGTGGAACACTGCTATTGTTACGGAAGAGCCTGTGCGTGGAGATTTCCGGATGATGAAAGTAAGTGATGACGGTACCCCTCTTGCAGACGTGCCCTTTCAGATTACTTCCATAACAACTGGAGAGTCCCATATCATCGTAACGGACAAGGAAGGCATGCTTGATACGTCCAAACCACACAGCAGCCATACAAACCGTGGGGAGACAGCGGAGGACGGCATCTGGTTTGGTGACCTGGATGTCCTGGACGATAAAAAAGGCGCACTGCTGTATGATACATACAGAGTCGAGGAACTTCTGTGTGAGAACAATAAGGAAAAGTTCATGCTGGAGCCGTTCACCGTTGAGATTAAAGAGGATTCTGTTACGAAGGAACTGGATCCGGCTGAAAACGAAACAAAAGAGGCACCGAAGCTGAAGACTACAGCTGCGGACAATGAGAGCCAGACGCATGATGCCTATGTGAACGGAACTACCACCATAACTGATGTGGTAGAATATGACAACCTTGAAGTGGGCAGGGAGTACACCTTTAACGGCTATCTGGTCCTGAAGGATAGCGGGGAGCCGCTGCTTGACGAAGAGGGCAATAAGATCACTGACAGCGTGACCATTACGGTGCCAGAGGCCAATGAAGATACAGGGTCATCTTCCGGGCCATCCGGTGGCCTCCGTTATGGAAAGGGAACGGTCGAACTGACCTTTACCTTTGATTCCAGCCTGCTGAAAGGGAAAAAAATAGTGGTATTTGAGGATCTGTACCTTGATAAATACCATGTGGCATCCCATGCAGACATAAATGATGAAGGGCAGACCGTAGGGTTCAGGAATCCGCAGGTGTCTACCAAAGCTTCGGACAAGAAAACGGGCAGGCATTACGCGCCCCTGACGAAGGAAGCCACCATTGTTGATGAGGTATCTTACAGGGATCTGATTCCGGGCCATACTTATAAGCTGTCCGGTATCCTGATGGATAAGGCGACCGGTGAACCACTTCTGGTCAATGGCGTGCAGGTGGCGGAAGAAAAGGAATTCACACCGGGAGCAGCTGATGGAACCGTCTGTCTGGAATACACGCTGGATTCCACAGTGCTTGAGGATGTATCTACCGTGGTATTTGAGACCCTTTACTATAAAGACAGGGAGATTGCATCCCATGCAGATTTAAGTGATGAAAACCAGGAAGTGTATTTCACGGACGTGGATTTAAAGACCACTGCAAAAGACCAGGAGACAGGTTTAAATGATGGCATCATCAGTGAGAAGACCACAGTTGTTGATACGGTTCATTACACCGGTCTGATCCCGGGACGTGCGTATACCGTAAAAGGCATCCTGATGGATAAGGGCACCGGTAAACCGCTGCTGGCAGATGGTCATGCCGCCACGAGTTCTGCCACGTTCACTGCAAAGGAAAAGGATGGCAGCGTAGACATCATCTTTACCTTTGATTCATCCCTTCTTGCCGGAAAATCCATAGTGGCATTTGAGACAATGTACCAGAATGACAGGGAAGTCGCTATCCATGCGGATATCGGTGATAATGACCAGACGGTGACTTTTCACAAACCTTCGCTTGTCACGACAGCCACGGAGAAGGAATTGGAAGGACATGAGGCATTTGTGGATAAAAAGACCGTGATTACTGACACAGTGCATTATACGGATCTGGTGCCTGGTGTGGAGTATACGGTAACCGGTATCCTGATGCATAAGGAAACAAAAAGACCTGTAAAATCGGACGGAAGAAAAGTTACTTCCACTGTTGCTTTCAAGCCCGGGAAAACGGAAGGTGATGTGGATGTCATATTTAATCTGGATTCCACTGCCCTGGCAGGGAAGACAACGGTGGTATATGAGACTCTCTATCTCGGAAAACGGGAGATTGCATCCCATGCAGAAATAGGGGATAAGAGACAGGCGGTATCCTTCCGTGATGTGAAGCTTGCGACATCAGCTTCAGGTAAGGAGTCCGGAACGAAAGAAATAAAGCCTGCAGACAGGGTGACGGTAACGGATAAGGTATCTTATTCCGGGCTTATCGCCGGAAAAAAATACACGGTAACAGGCAAACTGATGGATAAGGAGTCCGGAAAGCCCCTGAAGGCGGGAGGAAAAGAAGTAACGGCAACAAAAACCTTTCAGGCAGAAAAAGCAAAAGGAACGACCGAAATGAAATTTACCTTTGACGCCTCTGCTCTGGCAGGAAAGAAACTGGTGGTATTTGAGAGACTTTCTTTTAATGGCCGGGAGATCGCAGTCCATGCTGACTTAAAGGATGGAGAACAGACAGTGTCGGTAAAGAAAGCCGAGACACAAAGAGGGGCCACAGTCCCCGCATCCCCGAAGACGGGTGATGTGACAAAGGTACTGCCATACATCATCCTTGTGGGTATCGCAGCTGCAGTCATCCTTCTGGAGATTATGCAGAAAAGGACAAAATAAGAAGTGCAGCCTGTACCGTATCGAGAACATGGACAGGAAAATGCACCACCGCCTGTCTGGACAGTACACAACCAGAAACAGAAAACACACTATTGAAAAGGAGGAAGTCCCCGGAGAGGTTCGCGGGGCGAAGATCATATGAAGAAATTCTATTTTAATAAGAAGATTAATAAAAAAGTTGTCGGTGTTATCATGATGGCAGCACTGGCTATCTCAACGATCGGAGGGACGCTTGCATATCTGACGGATAACGAGCATGCGACCAACGTATTTACCTATGGAGACAGCGATCTGGATATCACGGGGCAGGAGCCGAACTGGGATCCGGATGGTGACGGTATGCCGGGCGGTACTGCTGAATATGTACAGCCTACCCAGACATTCACAAAAGACCCGTCCATCACAAACGTCGGTGATGTAGATGCCTATGCGTATATTGAGGTGGCAGTGCCGATTACAGATGCCATCTATGTAAATAAAGACGGTGTACGCCAGAACGGCGGCAATGCAGCACATATCGAACTGTTCGAATTCAATGCAACAGGCAAGACCTGCCAGACAGCAACTGACGGTATCGGCCTCTCCGAAGTCAATGATAAGTGGACCCAGATGTATAAGAAAGAAATGACAGTCGGCGGCAAGACCAAGATGGTTTATACCTACTGCTATAACGAGATCCTGAAGCCGGGTGTGACAACAGCGAACCTGTTCGATACGATCACCTTCGCAAACATCATTGAAGGACAGGCAGGCGGCGAAGACGTGGAGCTGGATGTTGACATCAACTTCTATGCGATCCAGGCACTGAATACCGGTGACAACGGTGCATCCGTTCCGGCACAGGCTAAGAATGCATATGATAAGTATGCAAACCAGAACGTAGGACAGCCTGGCGAAGTAATCAACAAAGTAAATTAAAAGGGAGGCCGCTCCCAGGATGGAGGTATAAATGTCCAAACGAAAAAAGTGCTTCTTTGGCTGTTTGCTTGCTGTGATATTGGCAGTACCTGTTTCTTACGGGTGGGCGGTCCTCTCAGACAGTGATGGCAGCCGGGCGAACAGGTTTCAGCCCGGCAGTCTTAACACCAGCGTCTCTGAGGTATACACCCCGATCACGGTAAGCCTTGACAATTTGAACAATAAAACGGTTTCCAAGACCGTAAAGTTCAAAAACAATGGCTCCGTACCCTGCTATATAAGAGCGAGCGTTGAATTTGGTAATTCCGATTTCAATGCCGCTATCCAGAATACAGCAAACGCAGGAAACGCTGTTACTCCTGTTGGAGGGGACTGGGAGAAGGGCAGTGACGGATGGTATTACTACAAGAAGCCGGTGGAGCCGGGCAAAGAAACAGGCATCCTGTTCAACAGGGTAGTGTTTGCCACCCTGAATTCAAAATATCTGAAAAACGTGGACTCTTTTGAAATCTTTGTGTCTCAGGAATCTGTATCGTGCTTCCACGGTGGAAACGAATTTGCAAATTACAGCAGTGCCTGGAACTTCCATAAAGAAGTAAGGGATTAAGGAGGGATTGCATGAAAAAGAAAATATTATATGCCCTGTCAGTGATCTCTCTTTTAGGACTTGTCGGGGCGGGCACTGTGTACGCTATGTACAAATCAAGTGTTACTGTAGAAAATAAACTGTCATTAGGGAGCGTTGGTATTTCCCTGCAGGAAATGGCAATGGATGATGACGGCAAGATAAAAGCCCTTGGAAAGGATGACCATGTTATTTCCGTAATACCCGCACAGACGATCTCACGGATCTCACGGATAACCTGCACGGAGTCCCCATGCTATCTGAGGACGAAGATCTCCTGGGTAACAGAAGGGGCTGAGGGGCTTAAATCAGAAGACGTTTTCACGATCAGCGAGAACGATATCACGGGTATAACGGACAAGTGGGAGAAGAGGGGAGATTACTATTATTATACAGAATCCCTTGACAACAGTGAGTCCGTTGATTTTATCAATCATATCACGATCCCATCCGGTTATACGGAACGGACCCCGGACCAGAAGCTCCTGTTCGATATTGATGTGGATGCTGTGCAGGCTGAAAACTTCACACCAAACTTCAGCAGTGATGACCCATGGTTCGGGCAGGAGATCATCAAGAATGTAAAGACCCGCAGTGACGGATACTCCGAAGATTCCTATTCTGAAAAAGGGATGAAGATCACGTTTGAAGGAAAAGCAAAGGAACTGATGAGTTCCACGGATGACTTTTTTTCATCTTTTGGCGAAATGATGCCGGGGGATGTCCTGACCGGAAAGATCCTTGTAAGGAACACGACAAGCGACATACAGGATATCAGCTTCCTCATGGCAATGCCTGAGAAATACCTCAAATCTTCCTATGACCTGCTCTCACTTATAGGGCTTAAGGTAATGAACGGAAAAGAGACCGTATATGAAGGGACAATGGCGGAAGCATACAAGTCAGGGGATATCAACCTTGGGCGTTACGAGAAAGGCGGTTCAAGCCAGTTATCTTTTGAACTGAAGGTATCTGAAAAAATAAACAGCAGGCTTGCCCTTGCAGACGGACAGACCAACTGGACGTTCAGTGCTGTATCTGCTGATCCGGACAGTGAGCCCCCGAAAAAGAATGGGGCGGACGGTGGCAGTAGTTCCGGCGGGGCAGGAAGCTATGGAGACTCTGGAAAAGATGGGGGATATGTCCCTGTTGCAGCATCTAAGACGGGGGATGACACAAATGCCGCTTCCTACTTCCTATTGTTAGGAGTATGTCTGTTTGCATGTGTCGTATTGAACAGTGAAAGGAGAACAGCGAATGAAAAAAGGTAAATCTAAGAAACTGACAGCCCTGTTACTTGCGGTTTCTATGCTGGGCAGTAATTCTGCCATTGCCGGTGCTTCAGGAACCGGCGCTGCACAGGTTTGGAACAATGCAGGGACAGAATCCCCTGATGATGTCCTTACCGGGACGGAAGCCCGGATAACGTCTACATATGAAGATGGTTCAGAACAAGAATACACCGCAGGCGGGTTTGACAATCATCTTGAAATGGACCTGAATAAAAAGACGGGAAAGCTGTCAAGGGCCATGTCGGTATCTATTGATGGAACGGAAGAACCGTCAAAAGAAATATCAGAGATAACCGACAAAGAGGAAACAGAAGAAATAACAGAAGCTCCAAAGGAAACGGAAGAAGCTGCGGAAACAGAAACGGAAGAAACAGAAACGGAAACTTCTGTGGAAGAAGAATCAGAAGTTGAGTTAGAAAGTGAAACCTCTTCGAAAGAGGAATCGGAAATGATCTCCCTTACTGTGTTCAAGGATAAGGTCATTGAGTCGGAAAAATATATGGAACTGGATGCGGATGAACTCGGCGGGGAGGATGTTGAGGATCCGGAAGGTGGAGAAAAGCTTGAGCTTCAGGGAGTCAAAGCCCAGGCCAGACTGTCAGCAAAGGAACTGGAACTGATACCTACGGATTATACGACAGATATCAGAAAAAGCAGTGACCCATCCCCGGCTAGTAATATAACAGAATTTAATGGAATGCCAATATACCGTGTGTATAGTGGTTCTGTTCTCCCATCAAAATATACAGCCAGGATCGTACCGCAGGGGAAGACCTCGCAGACCGCAGGTTATACCTCGGTATCCCACGGGCCGGCACCGCATAATGATGCGTATCTTGTAACGACCGGTGGAAGGACGTTTGAGGCAATATACCCAAATGCAGTCCAGGTAGGTATGCCGGGGACGGCAAATTATGCTACTTACAATATGAAGGCAACTATTACGGGATACCGGATCAGTGCCCCGTATCTTGCAAACGAGAAAAAGGGAACCCCGTACATAGGATTCAGTGGAAATGGCGGTGTATATTGTTATGGCATAGAATACATCGATGTCAGATATGATTTTTATTCCAGTAATGGAACACCTGTCTCCATCAGCGGAATCTACAGTCATCAGGACATAGACAGATATCAGGGAATTGTTTTCAGGACGAATATTGAAGCAATGGTATTAAATTCCAGCAAGATGGCTTCCCATTTGAAACTGACGACTACCAAAAATGGAAAAACATACATTTATTACCCAGAGCCAGAGGCTACTCAGAATGAAATTACTAAAGCCATAAATGTGCTTTTCACTGGAAGCCATACATTTGAAAGATACACATTTGTAAAACCGAGGGACGCCAAAAACCCATTTCCGTATGGAAATATGCAGATCGATACTGGAGACATAAAGTCTGATTACGTACCTCCGACATTTTCTATAAATAAGTTTGTGAATAAGTCCACAACTTCTAAGTCATGTGAAAGCTCTAACCAGAATCAGTATGTGGGAAATGCCGCCGGGAATACAAAGTTTGCTTATTGGCTGAAAATTAACAACACGACACCATTGACGGCGAACTCCATGTACCTGTCAAGCCTTTCTATCAAGGACACCCTGCCGAAATGGGTTACCGCATCGAAAACAGATGTTACGGTATACTCTGGAAATACGGAGATGACCGGCAGATTTACCATAGATGTGACCGGGGAGAATGTATCAGTCACAGCTAATCCCAGTTGGCTCGGAAACACTGATTTCTACAATGTAGGCGGCCTTGGGGGAACAGGAAGAGTCTATTATGTGAGGATAATCTGCACCATAAAAGGTGCTTCAACATTCTACAGTTCCGGCGAACCACCGGTAGCGGCAGACCAGAGGTACTACCAGATCAAAAATACCGCATCCCTGAGCACAAATGCCCAGAGTACAGTAAGTGCATCTGTGGACGCATACCTGGCAAGATCTGTTATGACAGACGTACCGGGCTCCATAACGAAAAGAGTATCAAACGATAGCATGTTGTATAGTACAGAAGGAGATTCGTCCAATAATTTAAATAAAAGATATGGGACAGATGTATTGGGCAAGGAATACTATTACAAACTGAATATCACAGTACCGGCAAAACCGGATGCCTATGCGAGAGGTTACCAGAGCTTCTATATAGAAGATGAATATCCGAGCTGGACCCAGAATATCACATCCAGTGATGTAAAAGTATATTCCAGTTCGAGCACAAGCACTCCAGTAACATACTTTACTTTTTCTTCTGGAAAATCAAGTTCAGGGAAAAGATATT
The DNA here is from genome assembly GCA_900539525.1 of uncultured Blautia sp. Taxonomy (GTDB): domain Bacteria; phylum Bacillota; class Clostridia; order Lachnospirales; family Lachnospiraceae; genus Hominisplanchenecus_A. The sequence continues at coordinate 11,086 of UQCM01000026.1, read as the reverse complement.
TCAGGCTGACGGCAGATGTAAATAACTCTGCTTTATATGGTAAAACCTATGCAGTCATCATAACTGTAAGGGTGATGGAGGAATCTGATTTCAAAACAGCTTCAAAACCACCAATCGATTCAAGTGGAAATTATTATTGGACAAACAGTGCCAAGTCAGTTGTGAATTATTACAAAAGCAGGACTGACACATCAGCAACGGTATCTGAGAAAACAACAGGAAATGTAACGACGTACGTTAAAATTACAGAGACGGAAGTGGCAGATATTGAATTAAGTGCCGAGACATATTGTAGCGGCAATATTGTCACGGAGAAGGTAATATATGCGTTTGGAACTTTGGGTTATAATATTAGAATTAAGGTTCCGGAAAAAGGTTCATCGGGATATAATTCTTTAAAAGTTTCATTCAAAATACCAAAGTATCTTGAGGCAAGTATAATAACATATAATTTTGGTGGTGTCGACAACATCACTAATGACATTATACAAGATGTAAATAAATGGTATGGATACGATAGTAATGGAAATGCCATTACTTTTCAAGACGGAAGAAACTATAAGTCTATATCGGCGTCTCCAGACTATATCACATATGACAGCAGTACTGCTACCGTAACAATCAATGTCCCAGGCAGTTTGTTAAATAATGATGAGTTTTACGGGAAGGAATATAGGATTTCGGTTTTAACAAAGCTTACTTCAAAAGAAAAAATTCTTCTTAAAAATCCGCCTGTAGAGGACAGCTATGCCTACTGGGATGCCACCGCAGCAGTTACTACAAATACAGGGTCTGTCACAAAAACAAAAACTTCTAACAAAGCAAGAATGAAGATACCTTTAAATCTTCCAGACGTGCCTCAAATATCAAAGTCTATTATTTACAGCGGAAGAGAGGATACAATAAATAATGTAAACGGAGTTGGAACGGCCTATACATATCGTATCAAAATACCAAGATCAACAAGAGGAGATGTCCCTTTTACTGATGTATGTATAAAAGATGTTCTGCCGAAGGAAGTCACCACTACTTTAACCCAAGCAAGCAGGATAATGTTATTAGCTGTAAGTAGCAGTGGTTCAGGTACTTCTTATTCAACTGCAGACGTTAGAAGTGTATGGACAATGCCCACCGGCGAGACACAATTATTAATAACGCCAGATAGCTACTTTATTTCGTCAGGAATATATAGTACTGCTTATTCGTATTTTTATATCGATATTCCTGTTATGGTTAGAAACCTCAGCGACTGGACAAAAACAGCTATGTCAGGCAACAGTTACATTTGGGAAAATACAGCTGAACTGACTACAGATTTTGGAAGTTCGACTTCCAATAAGGTAACTACTTATATGAACAAGACGTCTCTGGACCCTGCGCCTATAAGGTTAGAGAAGAACGTGGTAGCAAACAGTGAATATAGTAACTGGAAGTTATCCCAAAAGAATATAACCGTAGACAGCTCTTATTCCACAGCATCGTATACTAATACAAGCGGCGCTACTGAAACCGGGAAAAGTTTCAGTTACCATATCATATTTAGCCCTGGTGCTTCAGATTCAACAACAATACCTACGCACGGTTATGTGATAACAGATGAAGTACCCACGTGGGCCCAAATTACAAGTGTGCAGTGCCATGGTTTTGGGAGCGAATCAGATAGTTATAATTATTATGACTATGACCTGTCTGCAACGATTGATTCCACAAAGAATACTGTTACAGTAAGACAGGCTACTTCCGCTGATATTACGGGAAGATATTACGTGATCGTTGTGAATTGCGTCGTGAGAAATTCCGACTTCCTAAGTGTGGGGGAACCTGCGTCAGATGCAGTAAATTACTACTGGGACAATCGGGCAAAGCTGTCGTATAAAACGCTTGACGCAGTGGGGAACCGGGAAATGACATCTAATGCAGCAAGGGTCAATGTCCCTAAGGAGAACTTTGAAACAGCAGTGTCACTGAAGAAGTATATCGGCACAAATGAGTCCACAACGAGTAACACGACGGACCATAGTGGGACATTCGCTTATAAGATTAAGGTGAGCGTTGGTAACCGTACAGATACTGCTGGGTTTACACGAAAATACTTGGATAAGTTAGTTGTGAGCGATACGATACCGGCCCCTCTTACTGTGACAAGTGTGAGCGTTTCAAACAGTACCTACCTGTCAGCTACAAGAACTGTTGACTCCAGCTCCGGGACAACGGATATAACGGTATCGGATAAGTCTGGAGCTGTGACGAATTCCAATTTCTATGGCAAGGACTATATCATAACAATTAACGTCAAAGTAAAAGATGACTTTGGGCGGATAACGCCGGAAATCGAATCAACAAATTATATATGGAAAAACATAGCATCGGTGGAAGCCAAGGGCATATCCATATATTCAAATGAGGTCGTTACAAGGATGCCTATAAAGTCAAATGTTACGCTAAGGAAAATATCTGCTGAAGCGTTTACAGACAGGGATCAGACACCTCCGGACACATCCGGAGAGGATAACTGGGAAGACAGTGGCGCTGAAGATATCGTAATACCCGGTGTAAGGTTCCGGGTATGGTGTTCCGCCCTGGGGTATGACCAGACGTTTACAACAGATGATCTGGGCGAGATCCGTATGACAAAGCTGCAGTCAGGGACCTATTATTACCAGGAGCTTTCAACAGTAGGGGGGTATCTCCTTGACTCGAAGCAAAGATCATTCACATTGAACGGACTAACGCTGACAAGTAACAACAGTGATATGGAGGTAACTGGAAATACCGGAAATAAATATATAACGGTGAAGAATACGCCTACCCAGATTGCTATTTTCAAGCGTGCTGAAGATACGAATGAGATGCTGGCGGGTGCAAGAATGGTACTAAAAGACTCATTAGGCAACATCGTAGAGCCTCAGTACCCGACAGAAGACGACGGAAGTTTTATAACGAGCGCAACAGAACCAATGAGATTTTCAAGGCTGCCGGCCGGAATTTATACAATAGAGGAACTGGAAGCACCAGACGGCTATGCAGTTACTGACCCGGTAACAATTACTGTGGCTAATACAGCATCCGTCCAGACTTATACAGTTGTTGATCCTGTAGCAGAAACGACAGTCACGGTCGGGGTTGTGATCCAGAGGGAGCAGACTGTGATGGAACACGGGAGCCCGTTATTTACGCTGGAATTAACGGGCACTGACCAGAGAGGTGCCGGACATACCTATCATGGAATGGTAGAGTTTGATGAAAGTGCCGTAAATTCGGGAGAATCACCCATACTTAGCTATGTATTTAAGAATGTACAGCGTGGGACATACCAACTGAACTGGAAGTGTCCGGTAGGGTATTATGTAAAGTATGTAGGCAATATGTCATCAAACGTAACATCGACAATAAAAACAGTACCTGTATTTGGAAGCACTCTGCCCGTCATAACAATTGACAATACCAGAAAGGGCAATGTGGCAGGTGCTGATGATTACGCTTCAACAGTTACACTGACATTCTATAAGCAGACTTATGATGACTACCGCCACAGCAGTTCAGCGGTCAATAAAATAACAATCCAGTAAACAGAAGGGATGGCATTCACCGCCATCCTTTTCTTCTGTCATTGCAGCTGAGCTTCCTTACATACTAAATCGGATTTCACGTCACATGTCACGTATTGTTTTTCGCATAATAGCGCTTTATGCAATATAAAAAGATGGTATAATAAAAAAATAATATAGCACCAGTATTAAACAACATAGCGTCCATGGTCTGGCTCCCATTCATGTTTTTCACTGTAAACAGTACCTGTATGACATATTATATTTGACAATGTAATATCGAAGAAAGGAGAGGGCTTACGTTGTAAGCGAAACAGAATATTGTCAGTACAGTAGATGAAGGAGAAAACATATGTGCAGGCTCATGAACAGCCATGCACTGGCTATGTATATAGGAATACATGAGCCACTATACAAAAGGAGGAAATTTAAGAAGATCAAGAATTTTGTAAAATTTACAATGGCCATTATGATTGTTGCTATGGTGATCTGCTCACCTGCCGGAAATATCCTGAATGGATCGGAAGGGTCTGTGGCAGAAGCTGCTGGAAAGCCTTCAATTAATAAGAAAAAAGTGACCCTTACTGTAGGTAGTTCGGTTAAGCTGAATGTGAAAAATGGGAAAGTCCGGAAATGGAAATCTTCCAAAAGCGAGGTAGCTGCCGTCTCTAAAACCGGCAAGGTTGTCGCTAAAAAGAAGGGCGCCGCGACGATCACAGCAGTCCTTAAGAATGGGAAGAAGCTCACCTGCAAGGTGAATGTAAAGGCTAAAGGTAACGGCGGAGGAACATCTGAGCCTGCAGAGAAGCCTCAGAAAGAAATCTCATCCAGGGTGCTGCCAAATGGAAAAAAGCAGTCCATTGATTCTGTAAGGATAGCCGGCGTAGTTTATTATAAGGAATATAAGAGCAATTTGGGCGATTTTAATTATCCGTTGGATGCAATAGCGGAAACGACAGGCATAAGGAAAAGTCAGCTTAAATATGAATGGTCAATTGACAATCTGAGTGTTATGAAAATTAGAAATGACTTAAGCAAGCCGGATACACTTGTTTTTAATTTGATCGGTTTCGGTGACGTTAATGTGACTGTCAAGGTATCTTATGATGGACTCAGCAGGACTGTGACTGGGCGACTATGAATATGAAATTCCGATGGACCTGTCAGATGACAAGATTTACGCACTGGATGTATGGTGGAACCGTGAAAGGGAGTCTGTAGACTCAACTTATACGTTCCCGAAGGAAGATTTCACATTCTCCTGGGTATACGACAGCGGCAAAAGAGTATATCTTACGAGCGAAGAGATCGCTGCCTGCCAGATCACGGATACAAGAGAAATCTACGATGAGTTTTCAGACTATACCTGGTATTCCGTGGATTTCGAACTAAACGGTTACAGCGCAAACGTAGGTGTAGGACATTTGGAATAAGAAATGACAATAATTAAGAAAGGCATACTTCGGGGTGTTTATTATTATGGAAAGCACTTCTTCGGAGGTGCCTTTTCGTCTGGAGGATATTTTTATGAAAGCAGGAAAGATAATTTTTAATGTTATTTACTGGGGGCTGTTCTCAGTACTTTGCTTTGTTATGGCTGGGGGAAAGCTGATCGGATGTGAAAGCTTCACTGTGCTGTCGGGATCCATGAAGCCCGGAATACCAGTAGGCTCAATAGTTACAGCAGATACCAGATATGATTATGACTCCTTAAAGGAAGGTGATATTATCATCTTCAGAAAAGGGGATACAAAAGTAACACACAGAATACGATCGATTACGGAGGCAGGTATCGAAACGAAGGGTGATGCGAACAATGCATCAGATGGTATTACAACGACAAAGGAAAACTACTGTGGGAAAATTCTTTTTCATATTCCAGTACTTGGGTTTGTCATAAGTGGGAAAGGAAAGTTTTATCTCATAGGAGGCATGGTGGTTTTATATATAGCACATTTGCTGATGTGTGAATAGTGACCTTTGTGTTACTGGTCACGGAGTGAACAGTAACACCTTTGTGAGTTTGAAAACAGAAAAACATTGTACTGGAAAAAAAGTTATGCTATAATCGGAACAGTCAGAGTGTAAGAAGGACAGGTGATTCCTGCCATTGAATACTGTGACTCAAAAGTAACGATTCAGCAGGTTTGTGCATTTGCAGAACAGTTACATGCAAAAATAAAGGAAAAGGATGATACATATGGACTTGATATACAGAAGTACGAGAGACAGAGAGGTTTCGGTCACTGCGTCAAAGGCGATTTTAAAAGGTCTGGCAGATGACGGCGGCCTTTTCGTGCCGGAAACGATTCCAGCCCTGGATAAGAGTATGGACGAACTGGCAGGAATGAGCTATCAGGATACAGCCTACGAGGTAATGAAGCTGTTCCTTACAGATTTTACAGAGGAAGAACTGAGAAACTGCATTTTAAAGGCGTATGACGAAAAGTTTGATGCAAAAGAAATCGCACCTTTGAAGGAGGCGGATGGTGCTTATTATCTGGAACTGTTCCACGGAGCAACCATTGCATTTAAAGACATGGCTCTTTCTATCCTGCCTCATCTGCTGATTACCTCAGCGAAGAAGAATCAGGTGAAAAATGAGATTGTCATCCTGACAGCCACATCCGGCGACACGGGAAAAGCAGCCCTGGCAGGATTTGCGGATGTGCCGGGAACCAGGATTATTGTGTTTTATCCGAAGAACGGTGTAAGTCCGATTCAGGAAAAACAGATGGTTACACAGAAGGGCGATAATACCTTTGTGGTAGGAATCAAAGGAAACTTTGATGATGCCCAGACAGGAGTAAAGAAGATCTTCGGGGACAGGGAGCTGGCGGCTGAGATGGATCGTGCAGGTTTTCAGTTTTCATCAGCTAACTCTATCAATATCGGGCGGCTGGTACCGCAGATTGTTTACTATGTATATGCCTGTGCGAAGCTGTATGCGGATGGAAAGCTTGAGCAGGGAGAGAAGCTCAATGTAGTAGTCCCGACAGGAAACTTTGGAAATATTCTTGCTGCTTATTATGCAAAGAATATGGGCGCTCCGATTGGGAAACTGATCTGTGCTTCCAATGATAATAAAGTACTGTATGATTTCTTTACTACGGGAATTTATGACAGAAACCGTGAGTTTATACTGACCACGTCCCCGTCTATGGATATTCTGATTTCCAGCAATCTGGAACGGCTGATTTACCGTATTGCAGGCGCAGATGCTGAGACGAACAGGGATCTTATGGCCGGCTTAAATGAAAACGGGAAATATGAGATTACGGAATCAATGAAATCACAGCTTGCGGATTTTTATGGAAATTATGCTTCTGAGGATGAGACAGCGGAGGAAATCAAAGAAGTGTATGCCAGAACAGGGTATGTGCTGGATACTCATACAGCAGTAGCCTCCAGAGTACGCAGAAAATATGTTGCAGAGACAAATGATCAGACAAAGACAGTCATTGCGTCCACAGCAAGTCCTTATAAATTTACGAGAAGTGTCATGAATGCCATCGATGAAAAGTATGACAGCATGTCGGATTTTGCTCTTGTTGATGAATTGAATAAGATTTCCGGTGTAGCTGTGCCGAAAGCAATTGAAGAAATACGTACAGCACCGGTGCTCCACGATACAGTAGTAGAAGTAGATGAGATGAAGGAAACTGTGAGGAGATTTCTGGGCTTATAGGGGTATACTTGAATTTTTATGAATAATGATTGTCAAAGTGCAGATACTGGAGTATAATCATATATATGCAAAGATTCCTGGGGTGTTCGACAATCCTATTATTTTGAACCTACATTTACTTTTATGGGATTCTTATATCGCTGTATGTAATGTCAGGCCGCCGTTTGCAGCGGAAGGCAGCGCATATGGCTGCGGTTACCCACCTAGCTTTGCTAGGAGTCAAAATATAGGAAACGGCATTTTGGGAGTCACAAAAGAGAAAAGAGAGTATTCCCCTGGAATACTCTCTTACTGTATAAATGTTTTGGCGGATACGAAAGAAGGAGAAACTCTATGGGAAGTAAGGTAAGCAGCTTTGGAAGAACAATGGAGGGTGAGGAAGCGTTTCTTGTTACTCTGGTTAATAAAAACGGTATGGGGATAGAGGTTACAAACTATGGCGCTTCGCTGGTGGCTGTGACAGTGCCGGACAGAGAGGGACGTCTGGATGATGTCGTTCTGGGATATGATGATGTAGCAGATTACATTTCACACAAAGGATGTCTGGGAGCGACCATCGGAAGAAACGGGAATCGCATCGGTGGTGCGAAGGTAACCATTGATGGAATAGAATACATACTGGATAACAATGAGAATGGAAACAATCTGCACAGTGGATTTCATGGATATCATTCTATGCTGTGGGATATGGAAGTGGCAAAGGATGAACTGTCTGCCAGCTTTACACATCATAGCAGGGATGGTGAGCAGGGATTTCCGGGGAATTTTGATATTACAGTGACATATACACTGACAGATGATAATGAAGTTAAGATTCATTATACAGGAAAATCGGATAAAGATACGATTGCAAACCTGACAAATCACAGCTATTTCAATCTTGGCGGACATGCCAGTGGAGATATACACGAACAGGTGATGTGGATCGACTCGGATGCGATCACAGAAACTGACAGGACCAGCATCCCTACCGGTGTGATCAGAAGTATTAAAGATTCTCCAATGGATTTTAATACACCAAAAAAGATCGGAAGAGATATTGATGCTGATTACGATCAGCTGGTGTATGCAGGCGGATATGACCATAACTACGTACTGAAACAGCAGGACGGAAAGATACGCAAGATCGCGGAAGCATATGAGGAAAAGAGCGGTCGTGTGATGGAAGTATTTACGGACTGCGTTGGTGTGCAGTTTTACACCGGCAATTTTATCGACAGGGGAAGTGTTGGAAAAGGAGGTGCTGTTTATCATCCACGCTATGGTTTCTGCCTGGAAACTCAGTATTACCCGGATGCAAATCATCATGAGAATTTCCCGTCATCGGTATTAAAAGCAGGAGAGCCTTATGATACAACGACAATATACAAATTCAGTACAAGGTAGCATTACCGGTATATTGATTGAATGGAGCTGTCATGAACATGCGAAGGAAAATCGCATGTTCATGGCAGTTTTTATGAATGAATTCCTTTTGCTGCGATATACTTTCAATAGGACAGAGCAGAACAGGAGAAATTGTGTGAATCGGAACGTACAGAGACAGTTAATGATTCTTAGCATATGTGTAATCATAGGAATGATCTGGATTGCCGGCAGAAAAAGGACAATAAACAGAGATGGGGAATTACTGATCCTTAAAACAGCATCGAATGGAACAGAAACGGAGAAAAAGAAGGGAAAAATTGAGGAACAGAAAGAGAAAGAGGAACAGCAGCAGACAGGGGATGTACAGGTAGTGATTCCGGGAGGAGATCCGAATGTGAGGGTGCTGATCTGTGCGGATAATTATGAAGGAGAATATCACGACAGGCTGACACTCAGATGCAGTACCGATTATACCGTAAGTTACGGAGATGTCCGGGAAGAACATAAGGCATCGGAACCGGTCTGGTTCACCATGGATGACCCATGGCTTTCTTACGGAACGGTGACACTTACACCTCGGGAAGCGACAGGAACCTTTACACTGCCAGATCTGAAGCGGGGACAGAAAGCACCTGTATATGCAGGAAAATTTATGATAGAAAAAAGAAAGGAGGGACTGCTGGTAATCAATGAGCTTCCTCTGGAAACCTATTTGTGTTCGGTAGTGCCAAGTGAAATGCCTGCTGGATATCCCATGGAAGCATTGAAGGCCCAGGCAATCTGTGCGAGAACTTATGCAATGAAGCAGCTTCAGGAAAACAGAGAAAAAGATAAGGGTGCTGACCTGAATGACAGTGTGTCATACCAGGTATATAACAATATTGCCAGAAATGAGCGGACAGATCAGGCTGTGCAGGAGACAAAGGGAAAAGTACTTATGAAGGGAGGAAATCTAATTGATGCGCTTTATTTCTCTACATCCTGTGGACTTGATTTGTCGGAGAACTTGTCTGACGAGGCGGTTTTCTGCTCTCTTATGTCCGGAAAGGATGAGAAAGCATATGAGAAAGAGGAACCCTGGTATCGATGGAAGACCTATTATTCTCTGGAGGAACTGACAAGACTGGTACAGTCCGGCCTTAAGGAGGACTTTGGTGCAGTAACAGGAATGTATGTGGAATCCAGAGAGGAAAGTGGTGTGATCAGGACGCTGAGAATCGAAGGAGAGGGGGAAAGTGTTTGCGTTGAAGGGGAGTACGCAATCAGGAAGCTTCTCCAGACACAGAATGCACCTGTAACGCTTCAGGATGGAAGTACAGCACCTGATATCGGAATGCTTCCCAGCGCTTTCTTTTACCTGACAGGAGAATATGAAGGAAAGATCTTAAAGGGCTATACGCTGACAGGAGGAGGATACGGACACGGAAAGGGCATGAGCCAGAACGGGGCAAGACATATGGCGGATGCGGGGATGAACTGCACAGATATTTTAAGGTTCTATTATTGACCGGGGAATAGTTGCAGGAAAAGGTAAAACATGCTATGATGTTCGTTAGTTTCTGTCTTTATACAGAAGAAGGAAAAGAGAAGGAATCAGGTAAAATGAAAAGAATCATTCAAGCAGTCATTTTTGTGCGGATGTTTATGACGAAAATGAAAAGAAATCGGGTGGATGCCTATGCTGCCCAGTCTGCTTTCTTTATTATCATGGGTTTTATCCCGTTTGTCATGCTTCTTCTGACGCTTTTACAGTACACACCGCTGACACCGGAGGATATGATGGAAATGCTGATGGGGGCTGTGCCGGAAAGTCTGAAAGGAATGGTAGCCGATACGGTACATTCGGTGTTCAATACATCGACAGCACTTTTATCCGGAACTGCGATTGCAGCGATCTGGGCATGTGGAAGAGCGGTTCTCGCCATCACGAAGGGTCTGAATTCTATTTATGGCATTGAGGAAACACGGAATTATGTATTGATGAGGATGCGTTCCTCTTTCTATATTCTTGTTATGCTGGTAGCTCTTGTGCTGACACTGGGACTTTTAGTATTTGGCAATCAGATCCACGGGATTCTTATACGGCGTGTACCGATCTTCAGGAATGTATCTGACCTGATCATTAGTGTTCGCACGGTAGGCACGCTCGTTATGCTGACGTTACTTTTCGCGGCAATGTATACAATGCTTCCAAACGGACACCGGCATTTTTTTACACAAATACCTGGCGCTGCAGCTTCTGCAGTTTCCTGGTCTGTATTTTCTTATGGATTTTCCATTTATCTTACTTATGCGAACGGGATGTCAGCTGTTTATGGAAGCCTTACGACAGTTGTTATGATTATGCTGTGGCTGTATACCTGTATGTGGCTGTTGTTTCTCGGCGCGGAGATCAACGATTATCTGATCCGGCCGGAAAGTTTCTGGTGTCAAGCATTTTTGAAAATGTCCCAAAATAAGTGAAACATTAGCCCCGTCAATT
>UQCM01000025.1 GCA_900539525.1 uncultured Blautia sp. | reverse complement strand
AATGCAGTAGTGGTTGAAACAAGAATCCCCCTGCTTTAGCTGTGGGGAGTGTCAACGTTACATATGACGATGAAAATGGCGGATTGGATTCAGGATATATTGATCAGTTAATAAAGGATACTTTCGATACGTAAGTATGTCCCATCTGTATGGAACAGATGAGATAGAAGCCTGCAGGAGGCAGGTGCTGTGTGCACCTGCCTCCTGCATTCCCTGCATTAATCCCTTCTGAATAAATCTCTCGTATAAACCTTCTCCATCACATCATCCAGGCAGCTGTCGTACCGGTTGGCGATGATTGCCTGGCTTTTTTCTTTGAATGTTTCCAGATCGTTCACGACTTTGCTTCCGAAGAAGGTGCTGCCGTTTTCCAGTGTCGGCTCATAGACGATGACGGTGGCGCCTTTGGCTTTCAGGCGCTTCATGACGCCCTGGATGCTGCTCTGGCGGAAGTTGTCGGAATTGCTCTTCATGGTCAGACGGTATACGCCGATGACACATTCTTTTTCCTGATCTGCGGAATAATCTCCACGATTGTAGTAATCATAATAACCGGCGATATTCAGCACCCGGTCTGCGATAAAGTCTTTTCGTGTCCGGTTGCTCTCTACGATGGCGCTCATCATGTTCTGGGGCACATGGCTGTAGTTGGCGAGAAGCTGTTTGGTATCCTTTGGAAGGCAGTATCCGCCGTAGCCGAAGCTGGGGTTGTTGTAGTGGGTGCCGATCCTTGGATCCAGGCAGACACCGCTGATGATGGCCTTTGTGTCCAGTCCCTTCATTTCCGCATAGGTGTCCAGCTCATTGAAGTAGGATACGCGAAGTGCCAGATAGGTATTTGCAAACAGCTTTACGGCTTCTGCCTCGGTGAAGCCCATGAACAGAGTGTCGATATTTTCCTTGATGGCGCCTTCCTGAAGGAGTGCGGCAAAGGTGCGGGATGCCTTTGCCAGACGTTCATCATTTTCGTCGGTGGAGACGATGATACGGCTGGGGTACAGGTTGTCGTACAGTGCTTTCGATTCCCGCAGAAATTCCGGACTGAAGATGATATTGCGGGTATGGTACTTCTCACGCACGGATGCGGTGTAGCCTACCGGAATGGTGGATTTGATGACCATGATGGCATCCGGATTGACGCTTAACACCAGCTCGATGACGGCTTCCACAGCTGAGGTGTCGAAGTAGTTCTTCTTGCTGTCGTAGTTGGTGGGAGCGGCGATCACGACGAAGTCTGCGTCCTTATAGGCGGCTGCCCCGTCCGTGGTGGCGGTCAGATCCAGCTCCTTTTCACGCAGGTACTTTTCGATGTACTCATCCTGGATGGGAGATTTCCGGTTATTGATCATTGCTACCTTTTCGGGCACGATATCGACCGCAGTTACATGATTGTGCTGAGCCAGCAGTGTGGCGATGGACAGACCCACGTAGCCGGTTCCGGCAATGGCGATGTTGAGCGGGGAGACTTTTTCGAAGGAAGGCGCTTTCTTCTCCTCGACAAACAGGGAATCCGGTTCGAATTCCAGAACCTCCGCCAGTGCCTCCAGCTGTGGAATGGATGGCAGGTAGTCCTGCTTTTCCAGACGGCTGAGCATCGCGCGGTTGATTCCGGTAAGATTGGCAAGCTGCTGCTGAGTCATGTTTTTTGCTTTCCTTGCGCTGCTGACAAGATCAGACAGAAGGGACCGGGATAATTTCTTCATGGTAGGGGGTGCTCCTTTCAAAAGTGTTTTATGTTATTTTAAATGACAATTCAATCGATGTGATGCGTTTGCTTAAAACATAGGAATCATAGCAGATATTGGAGAAAATAGCAATATCTTTCTTATGTTATTTGTCAGGAAATAAAAAAACCTTTATTTCTGTTATTATTAATAACAATTCAATTCGGGCTTTACAGGATTTTGCAAATGGACTCTGAGCAGTTACGGTAGTGTTTATTAGCTTGATTTTAAATCCTGCGTTTGCTATACTCCTGATAAAGTAGATTACGAGTTAGTAACTTTCATTCGCCTGGTCACTCTTGACGGGATGTTTCAGGTCTGAACAGGTTTGAAGGAGGTTGTTCAGAGATATGCAGAGCAAAGCGATTTATTTTAATGAGTTGTATGGCGGCAATGATAACACATTTATTGAGGAGGAAGGAAGAAAATATTTTTTACTTTACCTGCGTCCCATTATTAATGGTGTTGGCAATTATTATATTGAAGCTCAGACCAGGGAACAAAAGCGCACAGATGTGATCGTGGATTATTGCGGTGAACGCTATATTATTGAGTTGAAAATATGGCATGGTCAGTAATACAATAAATGCGGTGAAATACAGCTTGCCGGTTATCTGGAGGATTATCATGTGAACAAAGGTTATATGGTAAGCTTTAACTTCAATAAAAGCAAGAAGGCAGGTGTTCACGAGGTTGTGATCGGAGATAAGACGATCATAGAAGCGGTGGTGTGAGTGGCTGGGATATTTACCGGATAGATTCTGTGATGGAAGAGGAGTGATACGATGAAGATTTTATATGAGGACAGACAGATCCTTGTGTGTGTGAAGCCTGCCGGGATTCCGGTGCAGAGTGCGTCCGTCGGGACGAAGGATATGGTGAGTATCCTCAGGAATTACCGGATGGAGAAGGAAAGGGAGTCGTATGTCGGTCTGGTACACCGCCTGGATCAGCCGGTGCAGGGTGTGATGGTGTTTGCAAAGACGAAGAAAGCAGCAGCAGAACTGAGCCGTCAGGTTTCGGACGGCCGGATGAAGAAACAGTATCTGGCGGTGGTCTGTGGAAAACCTGCAGAAAAAGAGGGGGTACTTGTGGATTATCTTCTGAAAGATGGCAGGACAAATACCTCATCCATTGTGAAGAAGGAGACAAAGGGAGCGAAGCGGGCCGAGCTTTCTTACCGTATCGTAAGGGAAATGCAGGGCTTTGCACTGGCGCAGATCAATCTTGTGACAGGACGTCATCATCAGATCCGGGTTCAGATGGCGGGAGCCGGGATGCCGCTGGCAGGTGACAGAAAGTATAACCGGGGAGAAGGGGCGGATGCTTCAAAATATGTGGCACTGGCAGCACACAGGCTGGAGTTTTTTCATCCGGTCACAGGGAAGAAGCTTTGCTTTGAGGAAGAGCCGGAGGGAGAGTTGTTTGTACAGGGTTAGTTGTAGCAGTAAACACAATAGTTTTATAGGACATACAAATAAAAAGAGGAATATAAATTAGAAATAAAACAATATATAAAAATCATTGATTTTATAATATGTGTATGATAAAATAGAAATACGCAATAATAATATATTGCTCATAGGTGACTCATGATGAAATATCGATTGGTTAAGAAAAAAGGGAGAGGTGAAGATAATATGAATGCATATGCAATCAAATCCGATACACCGTATGTTACAAAAAGTGCACTTGCAAGGACTCCGGCGTCAGAAGATAACAGGAAAATTGTTGAATTTATAAATGCTCATGATTTTTCTTTTAATATTGATGAGAAAGGTAAACTGATCAGTGTTGTAACAGAAAAAAGGAAGTAAAATGACGATTGAGAAATTCACGAAAGAATATGTAGATTTGACAAAAAAATTTCAGTGTGGAAATATCGTGATTGATAATTTTCTAAAAGGAAGTTGTGCGCTGAATGAAAATCAGGGTATTACGTATATTATGTTGTCAGATAAAAAGGATTCTATTATCGGCTACTATAACATTGAAGTTGGACGGATAGATCAGATAGAAGTGGTAGGGCATGAAGTTTTGTATAAACCTATGGGAGGCGCAGTTAATATAAATTATCTTGCCATACATAGTGATTATCAGGGAATACAGATTGCAGAAACAGAAGGGAAGAGGATTTTCCTGGGAGATATTCTGTTGGGTGATTGTGAGAAGAGAGTTCTTGAGCTTCGTAAGCAGGTTGGTATTGCTTTTGTCACGTTGTGTTCCACAGAGAAAGGATATCATTTGTATAGTGTAAGGAATAGTTATGAAGATTTTGACGAAGATATGAACAATTTTGTTCAGGAAAGTGATAGAGGATGTTATAAATTATATAAATGTATTGATGACATGGTATCATAGATTCGTTACCGTATATAGAGACTCCGGCGCGGGATGGGTTCATGAATAGAAAAATAAATTCCGCACATACTACCCCCGATGGTATCTATATAGAACAACGGAGACGCGGGTATGACGGAAAAGGTTAAGAAGATTTTGGGAATCACGGGAATTACTCTGGCAGTGTATCTGAGTATGAAATATCTGCTGCCGGCAGTAGCTCCCTTTTTTGTGGCGTGGATTCTGGCGAGGTGGATGTATCCGCTGGCGAGCCGGCTGGAGAAGCGCCTTCCTGTAAATAAGGGGACGATTACGCTGGTAGTGCTGCTGCTGGGAACGGGAGCGGTGGTGTTTGCGGGATGGTTTCTGGGGGCGAAGCTGCTGACTCAGATCCGCAGTGTGATCGTGCATCTGGAGTATTATCAGGGACAGGTGAATGATGTGGCCAGGGACTGCTGCCGGGTGGCGGAGCATGCTTTCGGGATCGATGGTGATCAGGTGATGCTGTTTCTGGAGCAGAATATGGAGCGGGCACAGGAATATGCCAGAAGCCGTGCAGTACCGGGGATCGTACACCATTCGGTTGCTTATGCGATGGGCTTTCTGAAGGCGATGGGGATTTTCTTTCTGATCTTTATTGCAGTGCTGCTGATCATGAAGGATTATGATGCGATACGGGAGCGGCTTCGAAACTGCCGGGGCTATCACCGGGCGATCCGGATCCTGAACCGGCTGTGGGGGCTTGGCGGGAGCTATCTGAGAGCGCAGTTTGTCATCATGCTGATCGTCATTGTCATCTGTGTGCTGGGACTGTGGATGTCGGGAAACCCGTATGCGCTTCTGGCCGGTATCCTGATCGGAGTGCTGGATGTGCTGCCCTTTATCGGGACGGGTACGATTCTGGTTCCCTGGGCACTGCTCTGTCTGCTCCGCCAGGATTTCTTCCATGCAGCGGCGTATTTTACCCTGTTTCTGGCGGCGAACGGAGTGCGGGAGTATCTGGAGCCCAGGATGATCGGGGACAAGATGGGAGTCTACCCGATCGTGATCGCTCTGGTGGTCTATGGTGGCATGTATCTCTACGGTGTGTCGGGCGTTATCCTCGGTCCTTTGAGCCTGCTGGTGATCCTGGAGTGCTGCCGGGAGTATGTTACTGTTCAGAGTCATGCAGATTTATAAATATTTGCCTTGGGGAGCTGGCTCACCAGAGGCAAATTTTATAAATCTATAGGGCGAGAGCCCTACATGAGCAAAAGGAAAGCCTCGCAGAGGCGGTTTTGCGAATGGACTCTGAACAGTCACAGTGGAAAAAAACTAGACAAAATAGATAAAATTGCCTGGAAGTATCCTGGGATACTGCCCCAAAATCACTAGACAATTCTGTTAAAATGCGTTAAGATAGTGCTAGAGTTCCGGCTTCCGTGGAAGGGTCTTTAAGACTGCAGATACCGGGAGCTTACGAAAGGAGTCAGCATATGAAACTGGACAAAAATGTCATGAAAAGCCTGGCGATGATCACGCAGGTCGGCATCAGTATGCTGGCTCCTGTCGTTTTATGTGTCTTTGTCGGCTATTGGCTGGATACGAGATTCGGCTGGAGTACCGTGCCGGTCCTGCTCATTCTGGGAATTCTGGCAGGTGCGAGAAATACCTGGCTTCTTCTGCGGGATATCGCAGGAGACAAAGGAGGGAAGAAGCATGATTAAAGATTTTCTCCGGCGGATGAACCGGACGGCGAAGGAGCTGATTTGCGGTATCCTGATCTTCGGGGCGGTGATCTGGCTGATTTTTATCTGGCTGGCCTCAGATAAGTGGAGCTTTACGCTGGGGCTGGCGCTCGGTGTGGCTGCTGCCATGCTTCTGGCAGTCCACATGAATTACAGCATCGAACAGTCGCTGGAGCTGACAGAGAAGGATGCGGCGGGCTATATGCGCAGGATGGTGCTGCTGCGTACGGGAATGGTAGTGCTGCTGTTCGCAGTGGTCTGTCTGCTGAGGTTCGGAAATCCTCTGGCTGTGTTTGCGGGACTGTTCACATTGAAGCTGGGGGCATATTTTCAGCCCGTTTTACACAGGCTGACAGAGAAAAAACGATAACTGTGAAGGTACAGAACAGTTACGAAAAAGGGGGTGAAAATGTGTTATTGGCTGCAAAGGGTGATGTGGATTTTATGATACACGGGCTGTTCAAATACCGCCTGTTTGGTCAGGAATTCTGGATTACCACCACACATGTCAGTATCCTGATCGTGATGCTTGTCCTCCTGATTTTTGCCATCGCGGCAAACAGGAAGATCCGTCATGCCTCTGAGATTCCGGGAGGATTTCAGAATGTCGTGGAGCTGATCGTGGAGATGCTGGATAAGATGGTTTATGGAAGTATGGGAAAGCATGCCGGGAAATTTCTGAATTACATCGGTACCATATTTCTGTTTATTCTTGTCAGCAATCTTTCGGGACTTTTCGGGTTGCGGGCACCTACGGCGGACTACGGTGTGACCCTTCCGCTGGGTCTTATGACCTTTGCCATTATCCAGTACAACAATATCAAATACAACAAATTCGGCGCATTTACCGGTCTGTTCAAGCCGCTGCCGTTTTTGTTTCCGATTAATCTGATCGGTGAGATCGCGGTACCGTTCTCGTTGTCACTGAGGCTCTTTGGAAATGTGCTTTCGGGAACGGTTATGATGTCACTGATCTATTCTCTGCTGGCACGCATTGCCATTGGCTGGCCGGGAGTTCTGCATATTTACTTTGATTTATTTTCCGGTGCCATCCAGACCTATGTCTTCTGTATGCTGACCATGGTCTATGTCACAGATAAGATGCCGGAATAAATGTAAACACAAAAAACAGGGCAGTATCTGCCCGGACAAAATGATTTTACAGGAGGAATTTTTTATGAGTCAGATTACAAATGAAGGTTTAGTGTTAGCTTGTTCCGCCATTGGCGCAGGCCTGGCAATGATCGCAGGTATCGGTCCTGGTATCGGACAGGGTATTGCAGCTGGATATGGTGCGAGTGCCGTGGGAAGAAACCCGGGTGCGAAATCCGATATTATGTCAACGATGCTTCTGGGACAGGCCGTGGCAGAGACGACAGGTCTTTACGGACTGGCGATCGCTTTTATTCTCTTATTTGCAAATCCGCTGATTGGAAGGCTTTAATAAACGATTGATTATGGAAACAGAGAGGAGGCGGACTCTTGGAACGATTGTTCAACCTTGACCCGCAGCTCATTCATGATACCGTGCTGCTGATGATCTCAGTGCTGGTTATGTTTACCCTTCTTTCTTATCTGCTGTTTAATCCGGTACGGGATTTTCTGAAAAAGAGGCAGGATAAGATCAGGGATGATATTGATACGGCGAAGAAGGATAAGGAAGCAGCTGCGGCGCTGAAGGAGGACTACGACGGGAAGATCAGGGAAATCGAGAAAGAGGCGGAAGCTATCTTGAGCGAGGCGAGAAAGAAAGCCCTGCAGAATGAAGCAAAGATTATCGATGAGGCCAGGGAAGAGGCGGCCAGGATCATCGAGAGAGCAAACAGGCAGATCGAGCTGGAGAAGAAGGCGGCGGCAGATGATATGAAGAAGGAAATGATCCGGGTCGCTGCACTGATGGCACAGAAGATCGTGGCCCGAAGCGTAGATGCGAAGCTTCAGGACAGCCTGGTGGACGAAACCCTGAAAGAGATAGGTGATAAGACATGGCTAAGTTAGCGTCAACAGTATATGGAGAGGCGCTTTTTCAGACGGCTGTGGAGGAAGGCAGTACGGGTCAGATCATGGAGGAGGTTGCGGCAGTGAAACAGGCACTGGCGGACAACCCGGACCTTTCCGCTCTGATGGAGCATCCGAAGATCATCAGAGAAGAGAAGGTGCGCCTGATGGAGTCCTGTTTTAAGGGACAGGTGTCGGACTCGGTGATGGGATTCCTCGCAGTGGTGGTGTCAAAGGGACGTTTTCGGGAGCTTCCGGCCATGTTTGACTATCTGGCGGCACGGATGAAGGAGTATCAGAGGATCGGTGTCGTGACGGTGGCTTCGGCCGTGGAGCTTCGTACGGAGCAGAAGGAAAAGATACGGGAAAAGCTTTTGGCAACGACTAAGTATCAGTCGCTGGAGATCACCTGGAAGGTGGATGAAAGTCTGATCGGAGGACTGGTGATCCGCATAGGTGACCGGGTGGTGGACAGCAGCCTGAAATATAAGCTGGATCAGCTGAAGAGCCAGCTTTTGAAGATTTCATTAGAAGACGGGAAAGAAGGTGAAAGGGCCTCATGAATTTAAGACCAGAGGAAATAAGCTCTGTCATTAAAGAGCAGATTAAACGGTATTCCGGGGAAATGTCTGTGGCTGATGTGGGAACGGTCATTCAGGTGGCAGACGGTATCGCCAGGATCCACGGACTGGAAAATGCCATGCAGGGAGAGCTTCTGGAATTTCCGGGAGAGGTACACGGCATGGTACTGAATCTGGAAGAGGATAATGTAGGAGCCGTACTTCTTGGTGATACGACGAGTATCAGTGAAGGGGACACGGTAAAGACCACGGGAACGGTGGTTGAGGTGCCGGTAGGCGATGAGATGCTGGGAAGAGTCGTCAATGCGCTGGGTATGCCCATTGACGGAAAAGGCCCCATCCATACAGAGAAATACAGAAAGATCGAAAGAGTAGCCCCCGGTGTTATCACCAGAAAATCGGTGGATACACCGCTTCAGACAGGTATCAAGGCGATCGATTCCATGGTACCCATCGGAAGAGGACAGCGTGAGCTGATCATCGGTGACAGACAGACAGGAAAGACGGCGATCGCCATTGATACGATCATCAACCAGAAAGGACAGGGGGTATACTGTATCTACGTGGCGATCGGACAGAAGGCATCCACGGTAGCAGGAATCGTAAAGACCCTGACAGAGTATGGAGCGATGGATTACACGACAGTCGTGGCATCGACGGCCAGCGAGCTGGCTCCGCTGCAGTATATCGCACCTTATGCGGGATGTGCGATCGGTGAAGAATGGATGGAACAGGGAAAGGACGTGCTGGTGATCTACGATGATCTGTCAAAGCATGCGGCAGCTTACCGTACCCTGTCCCTGCTTCTGAAGCGTCCGCCGGGACGTGAGGCATATCCGGGAGACGTCTTCTATCTGCATTCCAGACTGCTGGAGCGTGCAGCGAGACTTTCCGATGAGCTGGGCGGCGGTTCCCTGACGGCACTGCCGATCATTGAGACACAGGCAGGAGATGTATCTGCCTATATTCCAACAAATGTTATTTCTATTACAGACGGCCAGATCTATCTGGAGACAGAGATGTTCAATGCCGGATTCCGGCCTGCAGTCAATGCGGGACTTTCCGTATCACGTGTAGGAGGTGCGGCGCAGATCAAGGCGATGAAGAAGATCGCAGCACCGATCCGTGTGGAGCTGGCCCAGTACCGTGAGCTGGCTGCATTCTCCCAGTTCGGTTCGGAACTGGATGCGGATACGAAGGAGAAGCTGGCACAGGGCGAGCGGTTAAGGGAGATCCTGAAGCAGCCGCAGTACCGTCCGATGCCTGTGGAATTCCAGGTCATCATCCTGTATGCAGCGACGAAGAAGTTCCTGCTGGATATCCCGACAGAGCGGATCCTGGAATTTGAAGAGCAGCTTTTTGAGCATATCAGGACGAGTTATCCGGAGATTCCGGAAGCGATTCAGACGACGCAGACGATCTCAGAGGAGACGGAAGCAGCCCTCAGAAAAGCAATCGAAGAATCCAAAGCGGCATTTACCGGATGAGAAGAGGGGTGAGACAGCATGGCTTCTATGAGAGACATTCAGAGGCGGAAAAACAGTATTTCCAGCATCAGCCAGATCACGAAGGCCATGAAGCTGGTTTCTACGGTTAAGCTTCAGAAGACGAAGGAAAGAGCGGAGAACTCCCGCCCCTATTTTCAGTATATGTATGATACAGTGACCTCTATGCTGGCCCGTTCCGGAAGCATCGACCATCCCTATCTGAAGCCGGGAACCTCGAAGAAAAAGGCGGTGATTGTGATCACCTCCAACAGAGGCCTGGCCGGAGGATACAATTCCAACGTGACAAAGCTGGTCACGGACGGAAATTGGAACCGGGAGGACATCCTGCTCTATACGATCGGACGTAAAGGCAGGGAGACCCTGGAGAAGCGGGGCTATGAGGTTTACCGGGACTACAGTGATGTCATAAATGCACCATTGTTTTCCGATGCCAGAGAGATCGGAAAGACCGTCCTGGAGGATTTTACCGGTGACAGGGTCGGTGAGATCTATCTTGCCTATACATCCTTTAAAAATACAGTTGTGCATGAGCCGAAGCTGGTGAAGCTTCTCCCGATCGAGTTTTCGGAGCAGGAGCTTTCGAAGGAAGAGGCAAAGACACCGATGAACTATGAGCCTTCCGAGGAAGAGGCGCTGGATATCATTATTCCGAAGTATCTGACCAGCCTTCTTTACGGTGCACTGGTAGAAGCGGCTGCCAGCGAAAATGGTGCCAGGATGCAGGCGATGGATTCTGCCACCAGTAATGCGGAAGAGATGATCGAAAAGCTGTCCCTGCAGTATAACAGAGCAAGACAGGGATCGATCACACAGGAGCTGACAGAGATCATTGCCGGTGCAGAGGCGATCAGCTAAAAAATAAGGAGTGAAATGAAAAATATGGCAGAACAAAATACAGGAAAGATCACCCAGGTCATCGGTGCGGTACTGGATATCAAGTTTACCGGTGGCAGACTGCCGGCAATCTACGAAGCCATCCATATCCGTCACCGTGACGGAGAAAGACTGGTGGCAGAGGTGGCACAGCATCTGGGTGATGATACCGTGCGCTGCATTGCCATGGGTTCCACCGATGGACTGGTGAGAGGCATGGAGGCAGTGGCGACCGGAGCGCCGATCCGTGTTCCGGTAGGCGAGAAGACGCTGGGACGTATCTTTAATGTAACAGGAGATCCCATTGACAATAAAGAGGCTCCAGAGGATGTGGAGTATTTTCCGATTCACCGAAAGGCTCCTTCCTTTGAGGAACAGTCTACCTCTACAGAGATCCTGGAGACGGGAATAAAGGTCGTTGACCTGCTCTGTCCTTACCAGAAGGGTGGAAAGATCGGACTGTTCGGAGGTGCCGGTGTAGGAAAGACGGTCCTGATCCAGGAGCTGATTAGGAATATTGCCACCGAGCATGGCGGATACTCGGTATTTACCGGGGTTGGCGAGCGTACCCGTGAAGGAAACGATCTGTATCATGAGATGCAGGAATCAGGCGTTATCAATAAGACAACCATGGTATTCGGGCAGATGAACGAGCCGCCCGGAGCCAGAATGCGTGTCGGACTGACAGGACTTACTATGGCAGAGTACTTCCGCGATCAGGGCGGTAAGGATGTGCTGCTCTTCATCGATAATATCTTCCGTTTCACCCAGGCAGGCTCCGAGGTGTCCGCACTTCTGGGACGTATGCCGTCTGCCGTTGGTTATCAGCCGACACTGCAGACGGAGATGGGAGCGCTGCAGGAGCGTATCACATCCACAAAGAACGGTTCCATCACATCCGTTCAGGCAGTCTATGTGCCTGCCGATGACCTGACAGACCCGGCACCGGCGACGACCTTCGCTCATCTGGATGCCACCACCGTACTTTCCCGTTCCATCGTGGAGCTGGGTATTTATCCGGCAGTGGATCCGCTGGATTCCACCTCACGTATCCTCGATCCCCGTATCGTGGGAGAGGAGCACTATGCAGTAGCGCGCGGTGTGCAGGAGATACTTCAGAAATATAAGGAGCTTCAGGATATTATCGCGATTCTCGGTATGGACGAGCTGTCCGAGGAGGAAAAGCTGGTGGTAAGTCGTGCCAGAAAGGTACAGAGGTTCCTTTCCCAGCCGTTCTTCGTAGCCGTACAGTTTACCGGTATGGAGGGACGCTATGTCCCGCTGTCCGAGACCATCCGCGGCTTTAAGGAAATCCTGGAAGGAAAGCATGACGACATCCCGGAGAGCTATTTCCTCAATGCCGGTACGATCGATGACGTGACCGCTCGTGTGAAATAGGGGGTGCGTCCATGGCAGCAGACAAATATTTTGATCTGGAGATCATATGTCCCGACCGGCAGTTTTTCCGCGGAAAGGCATCCATGATCGAGCTGAATACCACCGAGGGAAAGGTGGGAATCTACAAAAGACATATTCCCATGACCATGATCCTGGAGCCCGGTCTGGTGGTGATCAAAGACGACGAAGGCCAGCGGGTTGCGGCACTCCATGAGGGCTTTATCGAAGTCCTGCCGGAGAAGATCAGTATCATGGCAGAAGCGGCTGAATGGCCGGAGGAGATCGATCTGAACCGTGCCGAAGAGGCCAGGGTCCGTGCAGAACGCCGCCTGCAGATGCAGGATCCCAATATCAATCTGGCACGCGCCGAGATGGCGCTCCACCGGGCACTGATCCGTATCCAGGCGGTAAAAGAAAAATAAGTATAAAATCCCTTCATCCGGACATACTTGTAATAACGGAATGGAGGGATTTTTATGTTTCGAAAACGATGGATCATTGCATTATTTGTCCTGTGGACGCTGGCGGCAGGGCAGCTGGCACAGGGACATGCCAGAGAAGAGGAGCGGGTGGCGCAGGTTTTCGCCCGGGTAGGGGAGGAGGCGCAGACCAGTGTGGTGGAGTATTATGGAGTCTACGAAAAGGATTTCCTTAATCACTCTGAAAGGGAGTCGTTTTTAAGAAAAATAGCCGGGGAGCTTGGAATCACTGATCATATCGAAGTTTCCGAGACTTCTGAGGAAGGCCGGGAGGAGACAAGGCTTTGCAAGGATGGAAGCAAAGCGGATACAGTGCTCCGGTTTCTTACTTCGTCGGCGGAAGGAGGGACCAGGCAGTATATGATCGTAAACCTCACCATGCAGGGAGGCATGGACCAGGCCTGCGCCTATCGGGACAAGCTAAAGGAGATACTGGATCCTTACATGGAGGACAGCAGAAGCTCTGCCAATGTCATCGGAAGCTACCGGGGAGAATTGTCGCTGGAGGAGAGAAATCAGATTGCAGACACTTTTTTCGAGCAGGTGGATGCGAAGATTGTTTCTGAGAACAGGGACATGAACCTGTATACGATTTACGGGTATACGCCGTGGATCACAGAGTATGAGATGCAGGAAGAGGAACCCTTTAACGTAAATATCGCGATGCATTATCATGAAGGCGAAGACAGGACGTATGTGTATGCGGCGGTTCCGGCGGTGGGGCTGGATTATTAGGTGGCTGTTCTGATATGTGAATTACGCCGGACACAGGCAAGTGGTATTCTGTTACTCGCAAACCGGGGGAAACGCTCCGGTTTGCTCAGTAACAGAATACCGCTTGCCTGCTGGATAGCGAAACCGACAGAATCAAGAATAGATACATCCTCTTCCTATTTCTGCATATTCGCAAACTTCGTATAATTTGGCAGCCATACCAGCTCGACGGTCCCGATGGGGCCGTTTCTCTGTTTGGCGATAATGATCTCGGCGATATTCTTCTTCTCGCTGTCTTTATTGTAATAGTCATCACGGTAAATAAACATAACCACATCCGCATCCTGCTCGATCGCTCCCGATTCACGCAGGTCGGAGAGCATCGGTCTGTGGTCAGGGCGCTGCTCCACGGCACGGCTGAGCTGGGACAGTGCGATGACCGGCACATTCAGCTCACGGGCCACCTCCTTTAAGGAACGGGAGATATCCGAAATCTCCTGCTGTCTCGAATCCGACTTCTTGCTGCCCGTCATCAGCTGCAGATAGTCGATGATGATAATGCCCAGATTGTGCTCCAGCTTATACTTCCGGCACTTGGACCTCAGCTCGCCCACCGAGATACCCGGCGTGTCATCAATGATCAGATGGGATTTACCGATGATCCCGGCACCCTCGATCAGCTTCGCCCAGTCCTCATCACTCAGATTACCCGTCCTGAGAGACTGGGAATCCACCTTTGATTCCAGAGAGAACAGACGGTTCACCAGCTGCTCCTTTGACATCTCCAGACTGAAGATCGCCACCGTCACATCATTTTTAAACGCCATATGCTGGGCAATATTCAGCACAAATGCCGTCTTACCCATGGAGGGCCTGGCTGCGATCAGCACCAGATCGGAGGGCTGCATCCCCGAAGTCTTGTAATCCAGATCCACAAATCCGGTGGGGAGGCCGGTGACACTTCCCTTATTTTTGGAAGCCATCTCGATCTTATCCAGCGCATTCAGGACCACATCCTTAATCGGTACAAAATCCCCGGTATTTCGTTTCTGCACCAGATTAAAAATCTTTTTCTCCGTATCCTCCATGATATCCTCTACCTTATCTTTTCCAAGATAGCAGGTATTGGCAATCTCCTCATTGACCTTGATCAGCTTGCGCAGCATGGATTTTTCCTGTACGATCTGTGCATAGTACCGTATATTCGTCGATGTGGGGACTGCATTCAGCAGATCTCTGGCAAACTCCAGGCTGCTGATCTCCGGAGGAACATCCTTTTCACGGAGACGCTCCTGAAGGGTGATCAGATCCACCGGCTTTCCTTCATTATAAAGCTCCAGGATGGACTCAAAAAGGATTCCATACTGATGCTGGTAAAAGTCTTCGCTTTCAATCATCTCAGAAGCTGTCATGATCGCTTCCCGGTCCATGATCATGGCACCGATGACAGATTGTTCCGCTTCCACACTGTGAGGCAGGACACGCTTTATCAATGCTTCTTCCATAAATATGCGACCTCAGGCTTCTTTTACAACGACCTTAAGCTCTGCAGTTACCTTCGGATGCAGCTTGATTCCCACAGTTGTGGTTCCCAGCGCCTTGATCGGTGTGGAGAGCTGGATCTTTTTCTTGTCGAGATCGTAGCCGAGCTGAGCCCTGGCAGCCTCTGCGATCTCCTTTGAGGAGACAGAACCGAAGGTTCTCCCGCCCTCACCGACCTTGATGGATACCTGAACCTCTTTTGTGGCAAGCTCAGCGGCAAAAGCCTTTGCGTCTGCCAGCGCTTCTTTCGCCACCTTTTCCTCATGTGCCTTCTGAAGCTTTAAGTCATTGATATTCTTTGGAGTGGCCTCCAGTCCCAGCTTCTTTGGAAACAGGGCGTTTCTTGCGTATCCGTCGCTTACGTTTACAATATCACCTTTTTTACCAAGAGATTTTACATCTTCAATTAAAATTACTTTCATGTTAGATTGCTCCTTCTTCTGACATTTTTATAAGTGTATCTTTCAGTTTCTGTTTTGCTTCTTCCAGGGTCACACCATCGAGCTGTGCTCCGGCAATGTTCAGATGACCGCCGCCGCCCATGCGCTCCATGATGATCTGTACATTGACTTCGTCAATAGCACGGGCACTGATGTAGATCCGGCCCTTGTATTCGGTCATGACAAAGGATGCCTTGATACCGATGATGTTCAGCAGCTCATTGGCCGCCTGGGCACCCACCACGGTGGGGCTCTCCAGTTCCTTGTTGGGCGGACAGATGCTGATGGCATAGCAGGTCATGAATACCTCTGCATGGCGCACGGCCTCAGCTCTTGCCTTGTAGGAGGTCATATCGTTTCGGAACATTTTCCGTACGCGGGTGACATCTGCGCCGCTGCGCCGCAGGAATGCGGCCGCCTCAAAGGTGCGGACACCGGTCTTTGTCACGAAATTGTTGGTATCGATAATGATTCCCGCATAGATACAGTCTGCCTCCCGGCTTTTCAGCCGGACATTGTCTGAGAAATACTGCAGGATCTCTGCGATCATTTCACAGGCGGAGGAGGCATAGGGTTCGATGTAGGACAGCACGGCATTTTTGATGACCTCGCTTCCCTGTCGGTGATGATCCAGTACCACGATGGTCTTTGTCTTGTGAAGCAGAGCCTCACATTCTGTCATTCTGGGCCGGTTGGTATCCACTACCACGACTACAGTGTCATTATTAACAATGGATTCAGCCTCCGCGTGCGTGATAAACATGTCTTTTTCATAGTCCGGATTGTCCAGGAACAGGTCGATCCATGGACGGATCGAGCTGTTAATATCGCCCAGTACAATATGGGCATGCTTGCCAAGCATTTTCGCTGCACAGTAGACACCGATGGAAGCTCCGAAGGAATCGATATCGGTGATCTGATGTCCCATGACAACGACCTTTTCCTTGCTGCCGATAAATTCCCGCAGGGCGTGAGCCTTCACACGCGCTTTCACGCGGGTGTTCTTTTCCATCTGCTGGGACTTGCCGCCATAGTAGGAAATCTTTTCATTGTCCTTGACAACGGCCTGGTCACCGCCCCGGCCGAGCGCCATCTCAATGGCGATCCGGGAAAATTCACAGTTCTGGATGTATCCGGAACCGTTGACACCGATACCAATGCTTAAGGTCAGGCTCATATCATTTCCGATATTTACGGTCTTGACTTCCTCCAGAAGAGAGAAGCGGTTTGCTTCCAGCTCCATCAGGCTCTTGTACTTCATGGCAATGAAGTATTTATCCTTTTCCAGCTTTTTTACAACGCCGTCCAGACCGGCGATATATTTTGTGATCTTCCGGTCGATCAGTGCCACGAGAAGGGAACGGCGGACCTCCTCAACGCTTTCGAGCGCCTCTTCATAATTATCCAGATAAATCAGGCCGGCGACCATTTTCTGCTCCTGATTTTCCCTCAGGCTGGTGTTCAGTTCCGTATGGTCAAAGAGATACACAGCGATCATATAGCTGCTGTCTTTGGGGATCTCGATAATATCAACGGATTCGTCCAGGATCTCCACGGAAATCTTGTGGAGCTGCACGTGGTAGTCCCGGTCATTGCAGGTCAGATCAAGGGAATTCTGATCCCGTTTCGCTGGAAGCACGGGAGTGTCAATTTCCGGAAACAGGTACTGAATATTTTTGTGATATTTCTTATCCTTTCCGGTGATGCGTCCAAACTCACGGTTCATCCAGATCACGGTTCCCTCGGGATCCAGCAGTGCATAGGGAATCTCAAACTCTTCGAGCAGCTTTTTCTGGATCTGCCCATACTGGGTGGCAAAGTAGATCATTTCATTAATGATGTGCGGCTTGTAGTGCAGCAGCAAGATCACAGCAAAGATGATATATACGATGCTGAAAGCAGATACCAGAAGTCCTGCCTTTGCATTAATGAAATAAACCAGAATGTTCATAATCAGCAAAAAAATCATCATCAGCAGAGGCCATTGCATATACGATCTGAGCTTACCGCTGAATTTCACTTTTTTCTTCTTCATCTTCATGCCAGTCCTCCATTTGCCCGCTGACGTCTCCTTATTCTGCGGCAGCGGGCAATTTCAATCATCCGGGAGGCCCACCTCCCGGGAGCGATTTCTGTTTCGTAATGGCAAGAGCCATACATGAGCAAAAGGAAAGCCTCGTAGAGGCGGTTTTGCAAATGGACTCTGAACCGTTACAACGATTTTAATAGATAATACGTATATAATAGCATTTTTTTTCTGGTTAGGGAAGTACTTATTTATCCCTGTCACACCGGAGAGTTTCCTTTCATATAATAAACTAAACTGCCTGTAAAGGAAATCGTTTATGAGCTATCAGGAATATTACAGATGTCCCTGCTGCCGGGTGTGCCAGCAGGAATTACAGATGGGCATGCCGCAGCGGGGCACCTGCCCGTGGGCGGTACAGCCGCGAACTACGGGAGAGATGCAGCCCCGAAATATGGGAGAAATGCAGCCGTGGAATCCGGGAGAAATGCAGCAGCCGGTATATGGTACAGGTATGATGCCATACTACCAGATGCCGGGCTATCCGCAGATGCTCTGGCAGGAGATGGAAAGTGAGCGGGATATGATGAGGATAAAGGAAATGTACCCTGAGGCCGCAAAGGATATTCTTCCCTATGTGGAAGAGGAATGTGACAAGATGGAGTACGAGGGAAGCGTCATGTTTGATGAGTATCCGGACAGAGTCATGATGGACCGGATCAGAAACAGCATTTATGACCGGGTGAAGGACAGATATGAGCTTCCGGAAGAATCCGACCAGGATGAGATCTTTGCCATGAACCGTGAGACCAGGAGACGTTATCCGCCGAGAAAGAACTGGCTTGGGGATCTGATCGATGTTCTGCTTTTCCAGGAAATGCACCGCAGAAGATGCCGTCACCGGAACTGCCGGAGATGGAGATAAAGAGATAAAAAAAACATTTTTTAGGTTGTGATTTTTCACTAAAGACATTACAATAGAGACATGGCATTTCAGCCCGTCCTGCTGGGAAAAGAACGGGCGAAAGCAGGGGAGCCTGCGGTTACTTTTCACATGTCAGCCAGGTCGGGGTATTTTGTTACCAGTCACGGAATGAACAGTAACGGCCAGCGGCATGAATGAGGAGGCCGCAGGCATCAGAATAAAGGGGAGAATACGAAGAATATGGAAAAACTACAGGAGATATTAAAGGACTGTCTGAATGAAGATCTGGTACATATCGTTCTGAGCGGAGCCAGAAAGAAGGATGGGATTCAGAAGATAAAAGTCCGGCCCGTAGAACAGAAAGGGAGACTTCTCTTTCAGGCATCGGAGCTGAGAGGAAAGCAGGAGTTTCACAGAAATTATGAAAAGGAGGAACTTCAGGAGATTCTCTGTCTGGATCTGAGGGAGCATTTTAAGCAGATGCAGATCTTAACCCGCAGGGAGACGATATCCGTTCTGTCGGGGAAGAAGGGAAATCTATCGATAAAGAGAAAGATCAGGCAGCAGGAGGGCTGTCAGGTGAATCTGTCTCATAACAGGAGAAAGCGCTATATCCTGAATGAAGGCACACCGGTACCGTTTCTGGTGGATCTGGGTGTTATGACGCCTGAGGGGAAGGTGATCAACGCCCGCTATGACAAGTTCCGCCAGATCAACCGTTTTCTGGAGTTTATTGATGACATACGGCCGCAGCTGGACGGGGACCGGGAGATCACGATTCTTGATTTCGGGTGTGGAAAGTCTTATCTGACCTTTGCCATGTATTATTATCTGAAGATTCTGAAGGGAATGGATATCCGTATCATCGGACTGGATCTGAAGGAAGAGGTGATTGCACATTGCAATGCACTGGCAGAGAAATACGGATATGAGAAGCTTACGTTTCTTACCGGGGATATCGCTTCCTATGAGGGGACGGCCCGGGTAGATATGGTAGTGACGCTGCATGCCTGTGATACGGCCACGGACTATGCACTGGACAAAGCTGTGAAATGGGGGGCGAAGGTGATCCTTTCGGTGCCGTGCTGTCAGCATGAGCTGAATGGGCAGATTCACAGTGAGATTCTGGAGCCGGTGCTGAAGTACGGCCTGATAAAGGAGCGTATGGCAGCGCTGATCACAGATGCGTTCCGTGCGGGATATCTGGAGGAGCAGGGGTATCAGGTACAGATTCTGGAATTTATTGATATGGAGCACACGCCAAAGAATATTCTGATCCGGGCGGTGAAGACCGGAGAGGGAAAGAAGCAGGAAAAGCTGGACAGGTGCAGGGATTTTCTGGGAGTAGATCCGCTGCTGGGAAGATTGTTAGAGCCATAAGGGGAGGCACAAAAGAATGGTAAAAAAAATAATAATAAGGGTAGTGACGCTGCTGCTGATCTTTGCTGCGGCAGTATTTACGATTGGAAAACTGATCAACAGAGATACACCGGACACCACGAAGGAGATGAGCAATGCGACTCTGCCGCTGGTTTATATGATGGAGGGCGATACGCAGATCAATGCCCTGCATGGCCACAAGAAGGAAATGGATGTTATGGCACTGAGGGATGCACTGACTCCCATTGACAGTGACCGTACTGTGACGATCCAGATCCAGCCGTTTGAGAAGAAGATTGAAGGGATCCGCTTTGAGATACTCACATCAGATGGCAGGACATCTCTGGAGAATACGAAGGTAACGAAGATCCGGGAGGATGAGAATTATGTAACGGCAACCCTTCAGCTGCAGAATAAGATTCTGATCCATACGGAATATATGATGAAGATTGCTGTAACGGCAGGAAATCAGGAGATTTATTATTATACCCGGATCATCCGTGAAGACGGGTTGAATGCGAGATCCTATATTGATTTTGTGATGGGATTCTACCAGAACTGTCTGAATGGAAATGATCTGAATATCGAGGAATTTGTGGAGCCGGAAGCGGATGCGGATAATTCCTCCTTTGCACATGTGGATATTCACAGCAGTACATCACAGATGATCTGGAAGGGACTGTCCCCGCAGGTCTACTACAAGCCGATACCGAATATCCGGGAGCTGAATGAAAATACAGCTACGATCGTCATGGATTATATGATTTCTGCCACAGATGATGAGAGCAATGTGGAGCTGTATCGTGTATCGGAGTACTATCGGATGCGTTACACGGAGGCGCGTATCCTGCTTCTGGACTTTGAACGGACCACCAGTGAGATCTTCCGGCCGGAGGGACCGGTATTAAATGAGAAGGGAATCGTTCTGGGGATCACAGACAGGGAGGTAACCTCTAAAACGGATTCTGGCGGTAATTTCTATGCATTTGTCAGAGAGGGAGCCCTGTGGCTTTACGATGTGAAGGAGAATAAGCTGGTTCAGGTGTTCAGCTTTCCACAGGAGAAGAATTCCGGTGCCAGAGATACGTATAGTCAGAATGACATTCAGATCATCAATATAGATGAGCAGGGAAATATGTATTTTCTGGTCTGCGGCTATATGAACCGCGGTATCCATGAGGGAGAATCCGGTGTGGCAGTGTATTCCTGCAATGCAGCCGGCTCTACAGTCAACGAGTGTCTGTTCGTGGATACCAAGCAGGCGTTTTCTCTTTTAAAACAGGATACGAGGGCACTGTCTTATATATCAGAAGACAGAAATGTCTTCTATCTGCTGGTAAATGGCGAGGTATATGCGATTGATATGACAACACGCCAGATCGAGAACCTGGTTTCAGATCTGATGTATGACTGCTATGCATCATCTGACTCCGGCGGACAGTTTGCATGGATGAATGGAAAGGAGCCGTACAACTGTACCTCCATTACCATCATGGATCTGGAGACACGTTCCACCCGGGAGATCACCTGTGGCGATGGTCAGAGGATGAAGATTCTGGGATTTATTGGAGAAGACTTTGCTTACGGGCTTGCGGATACGGGCGATATTGATACGGATCATGAAGGAAATGAGATTTTCCCCATGAACCAGGTACTCATTGTCAATAAATCCGGAGAGACGGTCAAGACTTACACGCCCGGTGACAGTTATGTGTCAGATGCTGTGATCGAAGGAAATCTGATGAAGCTTTCAAGAATCCGGAGAACGGGCAACGGCTACGAGGAAGCGGAGGAAGACCAGATCGTCAGCAGTGCGGCGGGAGAGGACATTACCTCCGGGCTTACGGCGGTTACCACAGAGCGAAAGAAAGAAATCCATATCCTGAAGACAGGAGCGGCGCCAGACACATCGAAGCCGCCTCAGGTGATCAGGTGCCGCCAGCAGATCTATGAGGGCTCCCGGGAAATCGTGCTGGAGACGAAGGCGCAGCGGGAAGATGTATACTATGTTTATGCAAAGGGTATGCTGGATGGAATGTACCGCTCCATCAATCAGGCGGTCCGCCGTGCAGATGAGGCTCTCGGAGTAGTTGTTGACAGTCGTCAGCAGATGGTATGGGAAAGAGGAAACAGGCAGACAAAGCTTGATCTGGATGTGGAGACCTTCCCGGCAGTATTTCTGGAATACAGCCTGGATGCAGATCATATTCAGGAAAAAATGGAGCAGCGTGTGCTGGATCTTACCGGCTGTACGCTGGAGCAGGTGCTGTATTTTGTAAGTGAGGGAACACCGGTGCTTGCGAAGACACCGGATGGTGTGGTGATCATCGGCGGATATGATGAGTACAACACACGCCTTCTGAAGCAGGGAGAGACAGAACTTACTTATGCGGGACTTCAGGACAGCACAGCGATGTTTGAAGAGGCGGGAAATGTGTTTATCACATATTTTGACCCGCTGACAGAGTAGAAAAACAGCCTGCCCACAGAGAGGGATATCCAACACTCTGCGGACAGGCATTTTTATATTTGAAATTATGCGATCGGCATTCCGGCTACGAAGACGTACATCAGTATGAAGTGGCAGAGGCTTCCGCCCATGACGAACAGATGGAAGATTTCGTGGGAACCGAAGGAGGGATGCAGGGAATTAAAAACAGGCAGCTTCAGCGCGTAGATAATTCCGCCGATCGTGTAGATGATACCGCCGGCCAACAGCCATCCAAAGGCTGCCGGAGACAGTGCATTTACAATCTGGGTAAACGCCAGTACACAGGTCCATCCCATTCCGATATAGAGCACGGAAGAAAACCATTTCGGACAGGTGATCCAGAAGGCTTTTACGAGGATGCCGGCCAGGGCGATGGCCCATACCAGAGCACAGAGCAGATACCCGGTCCGGTTGTTTAAGACCACCAGGCAGACGGGAGTGTAGGTGCCTGCGATCAGAACGAAGATCATCATGTGGTCGATCTTTCTCAGAATCCGGTTCGTGCGCTCCGAAAGATCCAGAGAGTGATAGACCGTGCTGGCTGCGTAGAGCAGAATCATGCTTGTGATAAAGATGGAAAGAGAGATCAGGTGGATCCGGTCGGGGTTTGCAGTTGCCCTGATCAGAAGCGGGGTCGCTGCGAAGAGAGCCATCATCATGCCGATGAAATGGGTGAT
This sequence comes from uncultured Blautia sp., assembly GCA_900539525.1. Taxonomy (GTDB): domain Bacteria; phylum Bacillota; class Clostridia; order Lachnospirales; family Lachnospiraceae; genus Hominisplanchenecus_A. The sequence goes on along the minus strand of UQCM01000025.1, from coordinate 11,882 downwards.
GGCGCTGCCGGGGTCTTTTAACTTCCTGGATGTGGATCTTATTATTTTTGCCATAACACAACCTCCTGAAAACTATATAATAAAATATGGACAATACTACAAGTAGTATTCAAAACTACATATATAATATACCAGACAGGAAAAAATTGCAACTGATTTTATGAAAAAACTCCGGAACTGTTCATTCCCTGCCCGGTACCCGCCGGTTACTATTCACACGTCAGCCGATTCGAGGTGTTTTCTGTGAGTGTAGCGTAGCGAAAGTCACGTAAAAACCCGAGAGTAACACCTGCCGGTTTGCCCGGGGTTGACAGAAAAGAGATACCTGTGATATGATAGCAGGCGTTGACAAAACAGACTTATAGAAGCCCCGTACATAAGATGGTGTGCGGGGCTATTTTGATGATATAGGAAATTTCTTCGAATTTCCTATATCACAAAACCATCCGGGGGATGTATGACTCTGCACAGAAAGAGGTATGTCGTGTAAAGTATGCAGGATCTCTGTGCATCGCGAAGCCTGGTTCTGGTCACGGAATGAACAGTAACCAGTAATGCGGATCAGCGTGAGTCATACAGGAATACGATATTGACAGGAAAGAGAGGATGATAGATATGGAAACCGTAAGATTTGATGAGCTGGATCTGTGCCCGCAGATCGTAAGGGCAGTAAAGGAGATGGGATTTGAGGCGGCGACCCCGATCCAGGCACGTGCCATTCCTGTGATCATGGAGGGAAGAGACGTGATCGGACAGGCGCAGACAGGAACAGGAAAGACGGCGGCATTTGGCATTCCTCTTCTGCAGAAGATCGATCCAAAGAACAGAAAGCTGCAGGCCATCGTACTGTGTCCCACCAGAGAGCTGGCGATCCAGGTGGCAGATGAGATCCGCCGCCTGTGTAAATTCATGCACGGGATCAAGGTGCTTCCGATTTACGGCGGACAGGACATCGGGAAGCAGATCCGTTCCCTGAAGGGAGGGATTCAGCTGATTATCGGTACACCGGGCCGTGTGATGGATCATATGCGCCGCCATACGCTGAAATTTGACCAGCTGCATACGATTGTACTGGATGAGGCGGATGAGATGCTGAATATGGGATTCCGTGAGGATATCGAGACGATCCTGAAGGATGTACCGGAAGAACGCCAGACGATCCTCTTTTCTGCGACGATGCCCCAGCCGATTCTGGATATCACGAAAAATTATCAAAGGGATGCACAGCTGGTCAGGGTGGTCAAGAAAGAGCTGACGGTACAGAATATTGATCAGTATTACTATGAAGTCAAAGAAAAGAATAAAGAAGAGGTGCTTTCCAGACTTCTGGATATGTACAATCCAAGACGTGCTCTGGTATTCTGCAATACCAAGCGGCGGGTGGATGAACTGACAGGGGCTCTTCAGGGACGTGGTTACTTTGCAGAGGGACTGCACGGAGATATGAAGCAGTCACAGAGGGACCGCGTGATGAACGGCTTCCGGAATGGAAAAACGGAGATCCTGATCGCCACGGATGTGGCGGCGAGAGGTATTGATGTGGACGATGTGGAAGCGGTATTCAATTACGATCTTCCCCAGGACGATGAGTTCTATGTACACCGCATCGGAAGGACAGGACGTGCAGGGCGCGTTGGAAAAGCCTTTACCTTCATTGTGGGCAAAGAGGTATACAAGCTGAAGGATATCCAGCGCTACTGTAAGACGAAGATCTATGCGCAGCCGATTCCGTCTCTGAATGATGTGAGTGCGATCAAGGCGGATAAGATCCTGAACAATATCGCAGATACGATTCAGAATGAGAATCTGAGTGCCATGGTGGATCTGATCGAACAGCGGCTGAATGAAGAGGATTATACAGCAATGGATATTGCAGCAGCGTTTCTAAAGCAGGCCATGGGTGCCGGGGATACCGAACAGCAGGATGAGTTTGAATTTGGCGATACAGGTGCTGAGGAAGGTATGGTACGTCTCTTCATTAATATAGGAAAGAAACAGAATGTGCGCCCCGGAGACATCCTGGGAGCGATTGCAGGTGAATCGGGTATGCCGGGCAGGCTGGTGGGCTGCATTGATATGTATGATAAATATACCTTCGTGGAGGTTCCGAAGGACAGAGCCAGGGATGTGCTGCGTGCCATGGAGCATTCAAAGATTAAGGGAAAAAGTATTAATATCGAACCGGCAAATCATAAATAGGGACTGGACTGGTTAAAAAAGCAGAAACTGGATATTTTGAAAAAGCCATAGCAGTGCTAAGATATGGCGTGAGCCATACATGAGCAAAAGAAGGTCCAAAAGAGGCGGTTTTGCGAAGGGGCTCTGAACAGTACATTTTATGGAAAAGAGGAGTCGATCATGGATAAGAGAAAAGATACTTTGGTGATGGATAAGGGAAAAGACATTTTGATGATGGATAAGAGAAGGGATTCTCTGCTGAAATGGACGCAGACAGCACTGCTGGCAGCACTCTGTTTTGTAGCCTTTACGTTTTTGCAGATTAAGATCCCCATGCCGGGAGGCGATGCCACATCCCTTCATATTGGAAACGCCTTTTGTGTACTGGCAGCGCTGCTTCTGGGCGGCGGATATGGCGGCCTGGCCGGTGCAGTAGGAATGACGATTGCAGATATTATTGATCCTGTTTATATTGTTGTGGCACCGAAGACCTTTGTGCTGAAGTTCTGTATCGGTCTGATCACAGGTCTGGTGGCCCATAAGATCGCAAAGATTGGTTCCAGCCAGGATCCGAAATACATTTTTAAATGGAGCATCATCGCTTCTGTGTGCGGTCTGGCATTTAATGTTATTTTTGATCCGCTGGTGGGTTATTTTTACAAAATGTATATTCTGGGGCAGCCACAGGAAATGGCAAGCGTGCTGGCAAAATGGAGCACAGCAACCACCTTCGTGAATGCAGTCGTTTCTGTGATCCTGGTGGCAGTGTTATACAATGTGCTGCGTCCGGCCATGGAAAAAGCAGGGCTTCTGGCAAGAACAGAATAAAACAGAATACAATAGAATACAATAGAACAGGACAGGGCTGGCGGCAGATGTCTGCTGATGAAGCTATGTGTGCGGGAAGAAAGTGTGCAGCTACTTTATAAAGAAGGGGCAGCACACTTTCCTTTTGCTCATGTAGGGCTCTCGCCCTATAGATTTATAAAATTTGCCTCCGGTGAGAGGGCTCCCCAAGGCAAATATTTATAAATCTGCATGACTCTGAACAGCTGGAAATACATTAAGATTTTGTTAAAATTACACAAGAAAATCATGACAAAGGAAGAATAATATGATAAAGTTATTACACATGGTGATGCCAGTATGATAAATACAGGTGAATCCGTATACAATGGAAATGAGGATGATGAAGGAGGAAGGATGAAACGTATGAAAAAGACAATGGAGAGGAAACGGGGATGGTGCGCGAAAGTGTTTTTGACAGCAGCGGTCGTGTTCTGTCTGTCTGTGATGATGTCAGCTGCAGTACTGGCAGCGGGCACAGATGTACAGATTGCATTTGTGGATGACGTAAGCATTAAGGGCTTTATGTCCCAGGATCCGGAGCAGGAGCTGCATGGAAGCTACAGCTACATGGAAGGTGAGATCATTTTCTGTCTTCCGGCAAGTGCGGATACCCGTAAGGTCCGTATCAGTTTTCAGCAGGTGTCCATGGATCCGGCTACCGGTGCAAAGACAATGGTAGAACAGGAAGGATACGTGATGATCAATGGCAGCAGGATTTACAGCGGCGATGAATTTGAGCTGCCACAGAATAATGAAACCTTTACGATCGGAACAGGAAGCGGAGATCAGGTACCGGTTCGTGTGCTCCAGTCGGAGAACATTGCTTCCATGTTTATTGCAACCAAATCAGGAAGTATGCAGAAAGTCGATGAGAATAAGAACAATAAGGAAAGCGGAGACCTGTTCCTGATCCGGGCAGACGGAACGGTGGATTACAATGGTCCTCTGAAACAGATCAAGGGAAGGGGAAATGCCACCTGGCTGTTACCGAAAAAACCTTATAACATCAAGCTGGAAGAATCCGTGGATTTCCTGGGACTTGGAAAGGCAAAGGGCTGGTGTCTGCTGGCAAACTATCTGGATGGTTCACTGCTGAGAAACAAAATCGTTTACAACCTTGCTGATGAGACGGGGATTCCGTTTACCATGGCAAGTGAGTCCATCGATCTGTATACGAATGGAAACTATCAGGGAACCTATCTGCTGACAGAGAAGGTTGAGATCAATAAGAACAGAGTAAATATCACGGATCTGGGCAAGGCGACGGAGAAGGTAAATACCGATGAACTGGAAAATTATTCACCGGGTGGTGAGAGTGCATCCGTAGCCAATACCATGAAGTGGGTTAATATCCCGAATAATCCGGAGGATATCACGGGAGGCTATCTGATCGAGCTGGAGTTAAATGAGCGCTATAAGGCAGAGGCATGTGGATTCGTGACATCCAGAGGCCAGTCTGTGACGATGAAGGAGCCGGAGTTTGTTTCCGAAGCACAGATTACATACATCAGAGATTTTTATCAGGATATGGAGGATGCTCTGTATTCCAAAGACGGCTACAACGCAAAGGGAAAACATTTTTCCGAATATCTGGATGAGGAATCTGCCGCCAAAATGTATCTGCTCCAGGAGTACAGCCTGAATCTGGATTCGGGAATCACCAGCTTCTATCTTTACAAGGATTCTGACAAAGTGGGAGATGGAAAGCTGCACATGGCACCGGTGTGGGACTTTGATGTGGCTCTTGGAAATCATCAGGGCAGAGATAATGTCGATCTGACAAATGCCAGAGTCTGGTGGGCCAATCAGGCGCAGATTTACAATATCGGAGGACTGAACCTGATGGCACAGGCTGTCCAGCATGAATCTGTGCAGAGACTGGTTGTCGAGCAGTGGAATGAGGTATTTCTTCCGGCAGTACAGGCACTTCTGGGACAGAAAACGGACTATGTACCGGGTATATTAAGAACCCTGACAGAGTATGAGAATGAGATCAAAAGCTCGGCAGATATGAATTTCCGCTTCTGGCCGTCCTATGTCGGTGTGGAGCAGAATGGTACAGGAGTGTATACGGGAGATACCTTCGAGGCACGTGTACAATATGTCAGAAAGTTCCTGACGGAGCGTGAGGACTTTATGGATCAGGCCTTTGCTTATACCACGAATAAATATGGTTATCAGCGTATCAAGGGAGAAGTGAGCATCGAAGGAACTATGAAGTCGGGAGAAACCATTACCGCAAAGGTAGCCGACAGCAATTCGAAGACATTTATCTATCAGTGGCTTGCAGATGGGGAGAAGATCGCCGGAGCTGTGGAATCTTCCTATGTCCTGAAGGAAGAGGATGCGGGAAAAGTGATTTCTGTTCAGGTGAGATCGGAAGATGATAAGCTTCTGGCATCACTGGATAAGGCAGCATCCGGACCGGTAGAGGGAACCGACCCGGATCCGGGAGAGAACCCGGGCGAAAATCCAGATCCGAACCCGGGAGAGAACCCGGATCCGAACCCGGGAGAGAACCCTGACCCGAATCCAGGGGAAAACCCGGATCAGGGAAATCATCAGAATCCCGGCGGTGATCATTCGCAGACAGGAACAAAGCCGGTTCCGTTGTCAGCTTCCGCAGTCACTAAGGTGAGCAGTACCGCAAAAGGTGTAAAGATCGTGTTTACAAGATCAGAGAATGCAGCGGTCTACGAGATTTACCGCAGGACGGGCAGTACTTATACAAAGATTGGAACCACGAAAGAACTGAGCTTTACCGATACGGCACCTGTGGGTGGAAAGAAGATGGCATATGCAGTTAAGTCAGTTTCCGCAGACAAGACCAGATACACGGATGCGGCCTATGGTACGGAGCTGACCATTCAGCTTCCAAAGGCTCCGAAGAAACTGAAAGCCAAAGCACAGAAAGGAAAGAAGGTATCACTCTCCTGGACGAAGGTCAAAGGAGCTTCCGCATACCTGATCTACCGCTGCGAATCAAAGAATGGAACCTACCGGCTGGCGGCACGTGTGAAGAAGCAGAATACGGTAAAATATACCGATTACAAAAAGCTTAAAAAGAATAAAAAGTATTATTACAGGATAGCAGTTCTGCAGAACGGGAAATACAGTCCGATGGGGAAGGCCGTTTGGGTTGCGGTAAAAGGCTGATCAGGCTAGAACATCGACATCAGGGATTGTATGATGAATAAGCAGGGAACAGCCCCGGAGTAGATTTACTCCGGGGCTGCATTTCCTTTTAATATGGTTTCGGGACTTGTTTTCAGATTGTTTTTCGTACAGCGTTTCCACAATGTTTGATGTTCTTTGCCATACGGATCAGGGAATCGTTGATGCAGATTACGGCACCCGTGGACAGTCCCTTCAGGAAATCCATGCTCAGACAGTAGGCATGATGGATCGGAAGAACGGACATAAGAACCGTATGCTCCGGGAATTTCATATCCAGGAAGGTGGCATTTTCTGCCAGATTCCGGTGACTCAGCATGACACCCTTATTCATCAGAAATATCTGAGCCATCTGATTTCTGAACTGAAGCCTGCCCTGACAGAGATTATTCAGCAGGGAATTGAACGGGGTGAGATTCATTTTGAGCGCCCTGCGGCACTGGCTGAGATCGTTCTGATCGTTCTGTCCGTAAAGATGGATAATACGCTGACACCCTCTACACCGGAGGAAATAGAAGACACGATCTGGGGACTGGTTTCCCTTCTGGAAAAGGGCACGGATAATCCGCCGGGTTCTTTGAATTTTCTGACGACGTGAGAAACAGGGAAGTAACATAAAATCTGCATGACTCTGAACAGTTACACAATGAATGAAAAGAGGATTTAAAAAGGAGACAGATGACTCTGTCTCCTTTTTAAATCCTTCTTACAGGAACTTCATTATTTATTCATAATTTCGGAAATCGCATCCAGGATCTTGTCGTGACAGCCGCCGCATCCGGTGGAGCAGTGAGTCACTTTCTGAACCTCATCAAATGTCTTTTCTACATCGCTGAAGGTCTTATGGTTCTTCAATGCGTCTTCCACATCGAAATAGGTTACCTGTTTGCAATTACATATGGTGTAATTCTCCATTCTCTGTCACCTCTCTTTGGGTAATATGGAAATTAACCAAAATATCTCTTTAACAGGCCTTCAAATGCTTTGCCGTGGCGAGCCTCGTCTCTTGCCATTTCATGTACTGTGTCATGGATCGCATCCAGGTTAGCAGCTTTTGCACGTTTTGCCAGATCGAATTTACCAGCGGTAGCTCCGTTCTCAGCATCTACACGCATCTCAAGGTTTTTCTTTGTGCTGTCTGTTACAACTTCGCCAAGCAGCTCTGCAAATTTAGCAGCGTGCTCTGCCTCTTCGTAAGCAGCCTTCTCCCAGTATAAACCGATTTCCGGATAGCCTTCTCTGTGAGCAACTCTTGCCATTGCCAGATACATACCAACCTCTGAGCACTCGCCCTCGAAGTTTGCTCTTAAGTCAGCAAGGATATCCTCAGATACACCCTGAGCTACACCTACCACATGCTCAGCAGCCCATGTCTTCTCGCCTGCCTGCATGGTGAACTTGGAAGCCGGTGCCTTACATACCGGACAAAACTCCGGAGCTGCGTCTCCTTCTGCTACATAACCACATACATTACATACCCATTTAGCCATTGTCATAATCTCCTTTTCTTTAAATTATATCATGTTGGAGGTCAGAATAGTCTAACCTTTTGATCCTCTGTTTCATAATCAGTAATGATTACTGATATTAAACTATCACAAATTTCTTTCACAGTCAAGGTTTTTTTGAGAATTTACATTTTTTTAATACATTCATCACAAACACCGTAAAAGTTGGTGATATAGCTGTCGATTTGACCGGCAAAGTTTTTTCCAGCTACATCCATAATAGAATCAATGCTTTCCATTTCCAGATCCATCACACGATGGCATTCCCTGCATACAAAATGGTGATGGGGAGTGGTCTTTTCATCAAAGCGGTCAGCGCCATCTCCTGTCGTAATCTTTACGATTTCTCCGATATCTGATAATAATGCCAGATTGCGGTAGACAGTGCCGAGGCTGATATTTGGAAATGTTTCACGCAAATTCGTATAAATCGTATCGGCAGTCGGATGATCATTCCTGGTCGCCAGAAACTGTTTGATGGATTCGCGCTGCCGACTGTATTTTAATGCAGCCATGATTGCTTCTCCTTCCTGTGTAGAATGGTATTCTCTCTAAAAATGATAACAGTTATCGATATAAATATCATAATGTATGCATTATTAAATGTCAATTACTTTTGTAGGTTTAAAAAAGTTTTTGTTATCCGGGTGCAAATCTGACGGAAATAGGTTATACTGATAATAGAAGAAATTTCCTGTATCATAAAAAAGCATGCAGCAAAGCGGAATGGGAATGTCCGCTTTTCATAACAAAAAATAAGGAGGAGAGAAGAATGGATAAGTTATATGATTTGATAATTATCGGGTCCGGACCGGCGGGACTGGCAGCAGCGATTTATGCCCAGAGAGGGCGTCTTTCTACTCTGGTACTGGAGAAGGAATACATCAGTGGCGGACAGGTGGTAAATACTTATGAAGTGGATAATTATCCTGGCCTTCCGGGTATCAATGGATATGAGCTGGGGGTGAAATTCAGAGAGCATGCAGACAAACTGGGGGCGGAATTTGTCACAGCTGAAGTGACCGGTATTATAATAGAAGAAACAGAAAAAAAAGTAGTGACTTCAGAAGGAATCTATCGTGCGAGATCATTGATCCTTGCTATGGGTGCAGCCCACAGAGAGCTGGGAGTCCCGGGAGAGAAGGACCTTTCAGGTATGGGTGTCTCCTATTGTGCAACATGTGACGGAGCCTTCTTCCGCGGGCGTACAGTGGCTGTGGTAGGCGGCGGTGATGTTGCAGTGGAGGATGCGATCTTCCTGGCACGGGGATGCGAAAAGGTATACCTGATTCATCGAAGAGATGAACTCCGTGCGGCAAAGAGCCTGCAGGAACGCCTGCTTTCCTGTGACAATGTGGAGATCATCTGGGATACTGTGGTAAAAGAGATCAACGGAGAGGATCATGTGGAATCCATCCGGATCGAGAATGTAAAGACAGGGAAGAAAAAGGTCATGGATATGGACGGCGTGTTTGTGGCAGTAGGCGTTCTGCCAAATTCAGGGACAGTACGCGGTCTGGTCGATATGGATGAGAGCGGTTATATTCTTGCAGCTGAGGATTGTGCAACAAGCCGGGAGGGAGTCTTCGCTGTGGGAGATATCCGTAAAAAGCCGCTGCGGCAGATCGTAACTGCTGTGGCAGATGGTGCAAATGCGGTGACATCCGTACAGGAGTATCTGATGTTTTAGCAGGTACGCCAGGGCATACTTGAAAAGCAATACAGTAGAAGAATGCTTCGCATTCGACCACACCGCGGCAAGTACGCCAAGGCGTACTTGAAACGTCCGGGTATAGATAGTGCACCTCGAACTGGCTGACGTGTGAATAGTAACAGATAAATCATTAAAAAAATATTATCTCTGTTGACAAAGGGTGTAATATTTGCTATGATAGCCCTGTAAAAAAGTTAACAATTACGTAATAAATAGATGCCAGGGTCAAATACTTTTGCCCCCGACATCAATAGCGGCTAAGTAGAAACAAATGGTTTAATACATATGGAGGTCGGGTATAAATGAAAAGAGGAGTATTAAAGGTAACTGCCTGCTGTCTGGTAAGCGCTGTGGTTTTTGCAGGGAATGGCGTTGTGACAATGGCATCTGGATTTGATATGCCGCTGGCGGGACTGGAATCCAGGATTCAGGAGCAGACGGCTAAGAAAGAGGCTGTCGGCACGGTTCAGGTAAAGGCAAGCGGATATGACGTCAAAGCCATTGCACAGGTAAATGAGTATGTAAATATCCGTGATGCAGCCGGTGAAGAGGGTTGCGTGATCGGGCAGATTTACAATAACTCCGCAGCAGATATTCTTGGTCAGGAGGGTGACTGGTATCTGATTAAGTCGGGAGATGTTACAGGCTATGTAAAGTCTGAGTTCTTTGTAACAGGAAAGCAGGCCGAGGAACTGGCCGATGAGCTGGGAACAGAGGTGGCTACGGTAAATACCACTACCTTGATGGTTCGTAAGAAGCCAAATAAAAAGTCCAAGGTTATCAGCATGGTTGGAGATTCTCAGTGCCTTGAGGTTCTTGAGGATGCAGGAGACTGGGTAAAGGTAGCAGTTGATTCAGATGTGATCGGTTATGTTTCCAAGGATTATGTGGACTGTAGTACAGAGTTTGTAGAGGCAGAATCCATTGAAAAGGTAGATGCAAGGGCAGAGGCCGTACAGGCGGCGCATGATCGGGCAGAACAGATGCTGAATGCTGCGATTGATGCGATGAACAGTGCTACGGCTGATGAAGCAGCATATGCAGCCTATATGGCTTCACAGGCAGCAGCTGAGGCGAAGCAGCTGGCAGCAGAGCAGAGTTTTGATTATGACCTGCAGGAGCTGGCACAGACAACCATCGATAAGGCGAATGAAGCAGCATATGCAGCAGTGATGGCTGAGGAAGCCCAGGCAGCGGCAGAAGCCCAGGCGGCAGCTGAGGCAGAGGCAGCACAGGCGGCAGCCCAGGCAGAGGCAGATGCGGCAGCTCAGGCGGCACAGCAGGCAGCAGAAGCCCAGGCAGCAGCGGATGCGGCAGCAGAAGCAGCACAGCAGGCGCAGGAGCAGGCAAATCAGCAGTGGTCAGAGGAAGCACAGGCACAGGCGGATGCGGCAGCTCAGCAGGCAGCGCAGGCACAGGCTGAGGCCGATGCAGCAGCGCAGGCACAGGCCGAAGCGGCAGCGCAGGCAACACAGCAGACGACAACCTCTGATTCCGCAAGCACATCCGGAACGAGACAGTCAATTGTCAACTTTGCATTACAGTTTGTTGGAAATCCATATGTATATGGAGGAACCAGCCTGACAAACGGAACTGACTGCTCAGGATTTACACAGTCTGTTCTGGCAAACTTCGGAATTTCTATTCCGCGTACCGCAGGCTCACAGTCAGCCAGCGGAAGAGCAGTAAGCCTTTCCAATATCCAGCCGGGTGACCTGTTATTCTACAGTGGAAGCGGCGATTACGGAATCGGTCATGTAACGATGTACATCGGAAACGGTCAGGTCGTACATGCAAGCAATTCCAGAACAGGTATTATTGTATCTGATATCGGATACCGTACACCTTGTGCAGCAAGAAGCTATATCGATTAATCGTTAATTAATAAAGGGGTTGGAACCCGTCTCGAAAGAGGCGGGTTCCTTTTTTGTGATACAGGAAATTCGAAGGAATTTCCTGTATCACAAAACCCGAGAGTAGAAGCGCGAGATTATGCAGTATGCATCTTACGTGCATCGCGAAGCGTGTTGCTGGTCACGGAGTGAACAGTAACTGGAAAACCGGCGGTGTACAAATTGCACAAAATATGACAGAATTCCTGAGAACCCGAAAATTTTATAAACGGACACCCTAAAGTTATGCACAGAAAGGAAGTTGGAAAACATCTGTAAAACAGGGGAAAAATGAGTTATACACCAGGTTATCCACATTATCCACATTTTTTTAATGTTCTTAACTGGTTTACATAGTATTTTTTCAGAACATCCGTTTTGTACAGAAATAATAAATCGTATTTTGACGGAAAAAAATAGCCGGAATCTATTGACATTTTAATAGTTTGAATATGGTTCGGATCCTGCAGAATTAACAGGTATTATCATAAAAAAGCGGGCTCTGTGAGCCCGCTTCAGACTGTAGACAAAGTCCCGCACTTCTGTGCGGGATTTTTCTATACCAAA